>NZ_JBEYXH010000005.1:0-89427 GCF_040644755.1 Streptomyces sp. NPDC046887 | reverse complement strand
CGCGTTCCGGGTCACCGCCTGCGATCTGCCGGGGCATGGTGCGCTGGCCGGGCAGCGGTTCACCCTGGAGGAGGCGGTGGAGCGGGTGGGGGCCGCGTTGGCCGAGGCGGAGCGGCCCACCGGCCGGCCCGCGGTGCTGGCGGGGATGTCGCTCGGCGGGTACGTGGCGCTCGCCGCGGCCGTCCGCCACCCGGAGCTGACGGCGGGTCTGCTGCTCAACAACTGCACGGCCCAGCCGCGCGGTGGCGCCGCCCGGTGGTACGGGCGGGCCGGGCGGCTGGTGCGGCGGGCCGGCGAGGAGTGGCCCGCCCGGCTGAACGCCGCGCTGTTCCGCGCCATGCTGCCGGCCGAGAGCTCCGCCGCCGTGCTCTCCGGCGGGTTCTCCATGGCGGGCTTCGCCGACGCGGTCGAGGAGCTGCCGCGCCATGACTTCCTCGCCCTGGCCGGGCGGTGCTCCGTCCCGCTGCTGATCGCCAACAGCCGGGCGGACCGGCTGTTCCGCTCCGACGAGTACCGCTTCCTCGCGGCCGCCCGCGAGGCGGGCTCACCCGCCTCGCTGGTGCACATCGGCGGCTCGCACCTCGCGGCGCTGACCGACCCGGAGACGTTCACCCGGGTACTGCGGGCCGGCTGCGAGCGGCTGACGGGCACAGGGGCCTACTGCTGAGTCCCGCCGGATCAGGGCCCGGTGGCGTGGCGGGGGAGCGGGCCGACAATGGAACGGACGACGGGCCGTCTCCCGGCCCGGTCCGGAGAGGGTGAGCGCGGTGGCGGACGACTCCATGGGTCGGAAGGACTCCACGGGCTCGACAGACTCCATGGGCTCGGCGGGTCCGGCGGGGGGCGCCGGGACTCTTCGGATCGGGAGTACGCGGGGCCGGATGGTGCTGCTGGCGACCGTGCTGGGCTCCACCATGGCGCTGCTGGACTCCACCGTGGTCAATGTGGCGCTGCCGCACATCGGGGACGACCTGGACGCCGACCTCCAGCAGCTCCAGTGGGTGGTGACCGGCTATGTGCTCACCCTGGCCTCGCTGATCCTGGTCGGCGGATCGCTCAGCGACCGCCTCGGCCGGCGGCGGGTGTTCACGGTGGGGATCGTGTGGTTCGCGCTGGCCTCGCTGCTGTGCGGCATCGCGCCCAACGCCCCGCTGCTGATCGGCGCCCGCGCGCTCCAGGGGGTCGGCGGGGCGCTGCTGACACCCGGGTCCCTCGCGCTCATCCAGGCGGTGTTCCACCCCGACGACCGGGCCCGGGCGGTCGGGGTGTGGTCCGGACTGGGCGGGGTCGGCGCGGCCGTGGGGCCGTTCCTCGGCGGCTGGCTGGTGGACGGTCCCGGCTGGCGGTGGGTGTTCCTGCTGAACCTGCCGGTCGCCGCGGTCTGCGTCCCGCTGGCCCGGCGGTACGTTCCGGAGACCCGGGCCGCCGGCGAACCGCCCGGTTCCGATGTGGTGGGCGCGGTGCTCGGGGTGCTGGCCCTCGGCCTGGTCACGTACGCCTTCATCGACACCGACTGGCTGACCGGGGTGCTGGGCGTCCTCGCCGGGGCCGCCTTCGTCCGCGCCGAACGCCGCAGCCGGGCCCCGATGCTGCCGCCCTCGCTCTTCGCCTCCCGCACCTTCACGGTGATCAACGTGGTCACCCTGTTCGTGTACGCGGCGCTCACCGGCTTCTTCTTCGTCATCGCCCTCCAGCTCCAGGTGGTCTCCGGCTACTCGGCGCTCGCCGCGGGCACCGCGATGCTGCCCACCACCGTGCTGATGCTGCTGCTGTCCGGCCGCTCCGGGGCGCTGGGTGCCAGGATCGGCCCCCGGCTGCCGCTGACCGCGGGCTGCCTGCTGGCCGCCGGCGGGGTGCTGCTCCTGCTGCGCGCCGGGCCCGGCGCCTCGTACCTCACCGATGTGCTGCCCGGGATGGCGCTGCTCGGCATGGGCCTGGTCGCCCTGGTCGCCCCGCTGACCGCGACCGTGCTGGCGTACGCGCCCGAGGACCGCTCCGGTATCGCCAGCGGGGTCAACAACGCCATCGCCCGCGCCGCCGGCCTGCTGGCGGTCGCCGCGCTGCCGCTGCTCACCGGGATGGGCCCGGAGGCCTACCGGCAGCCCGCCCGGTTCGACGCTGCCTTCGACCGCGCGGTGGTGTGGTGCGCCGCGGCCTTCGCGGTGGCGGCCGCGCTCTCCTGGCTGCTGCTGAAGGTGCCGTCGGCCCCCGCCCCCGTCCGCCCCGAGTGCCGCACCCACTGCGCCCTCACCGCACCCCCGCTGGACCCGGGGCGGCAGCGGCCGAAGGCGAGGTGAGGGGGATCGGTCAGGATTTCAGTTCGCGGCCGATGAAGGCCTTGAGCGGCCAGAGGGCCAGCCAGCTCCACATCGCGGCCTGCGGGGAGAGGAAGGCGATCGGCACGGCCACGCCGGTCACCGCCACCGTCGCCGCCATGTCCGCCGCCATCCAGCGGCCGGTGTGGTCGGTGACGGGCAGCCGGCGCAGATGCTCGCGCTTCCACACGGAGACCCAGAGCGTCATATGGAGCAGGGCGATCAGGGCGACGGCCGCCGAGTAGAGCGCCACCGCCAGCGACTGGCGGGCGTACTCGGAGAGCAGCGCGGTCGGGAACGGCAGCAGCGCGACGGCCCCCAGCTCGGTCAGCGTCACCCACACCAGCCGGCCGTCCACATGGTGCACATGGGCGAGGATCCGCCGCTGCCCGCGCCAGAAGCCGCCCAGGATGGCGAAGCTCAGCCCGTACGCGAGGAAGTTCGGCCAGGTGTCCGCCAGCGCCTGGTGGAAGGCCCGGTCGTCCAGGTCCGGCGCCACCCGGACATCGAGCACCAGCAGGGTCATCGCGATGGAGAAGATGCCGTCGGAGAGTGCGGTCAGCCGCTCCGGGGTGCCCTGGTGGGCGAGCGGGCCGAGGGCTTGGTCGTCCTCGGTGGTGCCAGGGTCCGGGGTGCTCATGGTCTGCGGGGGCCGCCCTTCCTCCTGCGGATGCCTACGAACGCGTACGGCGATGCGTACGGCACACCGCCCCAGGGTCCCGCCGGTGCCTCGTCCGCCGCGCCGATTAGGCCGTGGGTGGCATGTCCGGGCCGTCCGCGTCCGCGTTGCCGGGCGGTACGGGGGAGGGGAGGTGTACGGGTGGGGGATGACCCTTTCCCAGGAACAGCTCAGCGACCCGTCCGTCCGGGCCTTCGTCGCCGCCGTGAACGCGGGCGACCGCGAGGCCTTCACCGCCCTGCTCGCCCCGGGCGCCACCATGTCCGACGACGGCTCGGAACGGGACCTCGCCGAATGGACCGAGCGGGAGATCTTCTCCTCGGGCGGGCGGATGGACGTGGTGTCGGAGGCGGAGGGCGGCCGACGGCTGGTCGCCGACTACCGCAACGAGACCTACGGCTCCATGCGGACCGCCTGGCGCTTCGAGGTCGGCGGGGACGGGCGGATCACCCGGTTCGAGACCGGGCAGGCCTGACCACCGACAAGGGCGTCAGCCCCGGCCCACGTACGGCATGGCGGTCGCCATCACCGTGATGGACTGGACGTTCGCCTCCAGCGGGAGGGACGCCATATGGGCCACCGTGCGGGCCACGTCGGCGGCGTCCATCACCGGTTCCGGGGCCAGCTCCCCGTTGGCCTGGAGGATGCCCCGCTCCATCCGGCGGGTCATCTCGGTGGCCGCGTTGCCGATGTCGATCTGACCGCAGGCGATCCGGTACGGACGGCCGTCCAGGGAGAGTGACCTGGTCAGACCGGTGACCGCGTGCTTGGTGGCGGTGTAGGCCACCGAGTGCGGGCGGGGCACATGGGCCGAGATCGAGCCGTTGTTGATGATCCGGCCGCCCTGCGGCGACTGCTCCTTCATCGTCCGGAACGCCGCCTGGGCGCAGAGGAACGCGCCGGTCAGGTTGACGTCCACCACGGAGCGCCAGACCTCGGGGGGGAGGTCCTCCACCGGCGTACCGCCGCCGGCGAAACTGCCCGCGTTGTTGAAGAGCAGGTCCACCCGGCCCCAGCGGCCGGTCACCGCCGCGAAGAGCGCCGCCACCGCCTCGGCCGAGGTCACATCGGTCGGTACGACCAGGGCCTCGGCCCCCTCGGCCCCCTTCAGGGCGGCCGCGGTCTCCGCCAGCGGTTCGGCGCGGCGCCCGGCCAGCGCCAGCGACCAGCCGTCCTCGGCCAGGGCCAGCGCCACGCTGCGGCCGATGCCCGAACCGGCCCCTGTCACCACGGCGACCCGCCGCTCCCCGGCCGCCCCGGCCACGGTCTGCTCGCTTGCGTCCATGGGGCCGCAGCGTACGGCAGTGTCCGTCCCTTGGGATCGGTGCGCTCGTCATGCGGACGCCGGCGTCTCCCTCTCCGCTTGAGCTTTCAACAAACGGGGGTGAGCTGAGAGCATGGGGCCCGCCCCGTCAGGTGGCAGGTGGCAGGAACGCAGGAGGAGAGACGTCATGCCGGACCGTGTCCCGGGACCGCAGACCCCTGGGCAGGCCGCGCCCCCGCCCGTCCGCGAACCGGAAGCCGGGGAGGCCGTGCTGGTGCCGGACACCGGGAAGGCGGTCCCGCCGGCACCCCGTACCCCGCAGGACGCGGTCAACGGCCCGACGGCCGGCACCCTCGATCGCGCCGGTGCCGTGCAGGCGCGGGTCGGGCTGCTGGTGACGCTGATCCTGGGCGGGCTCACCGCCCTGCCGCCGCTCTCCATGGACCTGTACCTGCCCGCCCTGCCGCAGGTCACCGACGCGCTGTCCGCGCCCGCGGCCACCGTGCAGCTCACTCTCACCGCCTGCCTGGCCGGTATGGCGGCGGGCCAGCTGGTGGTGGGGCCGATGAGCGACAAGTGGGGCCGCCGCCGTCCGCTGCTGGCCGGGATGCTGGTCTATGTGGCCGCCACCGCGGTCTGCGCCTTCGCCCCCTCCGCCGAACTGCTCATCGCCTTCCGGCTGCTCCAGGGCCTGGCCGGGGCGGCCGGGATCGTGATAGCCCGGGCGGTGGTCCGCGACCTCTACGACGGCGTGGAGATGGCCCGCTTCTTCTCCACCCTGATGCTCATCTCCGGGGCCGCCCCGATCGTCGCCCCGCTCATCGGCGGCCAGATCCTCCGCCTCACCGACTGGCGCGGGGTCTTCCTGGTGCTCACCGGCGTCGGGGTGCTGCTCACCCTGGTGGTGTGGAAGTGGCTGGGCGAGACCCTGCCGGCCGAGCGGCGCCACTCCGGCGGGGTCGGCGCGGCGCTGCGCACCATGCGCGGACTGCTCGCCGACCGGGTGTTCGCCGGCTACATGCTGACCGGCGGGTTCGCCTTCGCCGCCCTCTTCGCGTACATCTCCGCCTCGCCGTTCGTGATGCAGGAGATCTACGGGGCCTCCCCGCAGACCTTCAGCCTGCTGTTCGGGCTCAACTCGGTCGGGCTGGTGCTGCTCGGCCAGGTCAATGGCAAGCTTCTGGTCGGCCGGGTCAGCCTGGACAAGGTGCTCGGCATCGGGCTCGCCGTGATCACCGCGGCCGCGCTCTTCCTGCTGCTGGCCACCGCCGGGGTCTTCGGTGAGCTGGGGCTCTTCCCGGTGGCCGCCGGGCTGTTCGTGCTGATGTCGGCGATGGGGCTGGCCCTGCCCAACACCAACGCCCAGGCGCTGATGCGCACCCCGCACGCGGCCGGCTCCGCCTCGGCGCTGCTGGGCACCTCCTCCTTCCTGGTCGGCGCCGTCGCCTCGCCGCTGGTCGGTATCGCGGGCGAGGCGACGGCGGTGCCGATGGCCGTGGTCCAGCTGGTCTGCGGGGCGGGCGCGCTCCTCTGCTTCCTGGGGCTGTGCCGCCCCTGGCGCGCCCCGGCCGACAAGGCCGCCGCCGCCCCCGCGTAACCGCCGGCCGGGGGTCCCCGGCGCAGGCCGGAAGACCCCGCCGCCGATCGGGGGCATGCCCGGCGCCGGTCCGGAACGCCCCGGAGCCGCCGTCCCGGGGCCTGGCTTCGGTACGTGGGTGGGGGCGCGCGGCACCGATCCGGTGGGCCCTGGCGCCAATCCGGGGGGGCGTCAACGGTCCAGGGGTCCCGGCGTCGATCCGGAGGTGCTCGGCGCCCGCCCCCCGGGTCCCCTGCGCCCGCCCCGGCGACCACCGGCGCCCGTCCCCGGGGTCCCCGGCGCCCGGTCCCGAAGGGCCTCGCGGGCCGCCTAGGATGGGTCGGTGAACGCCTCCCCCTCCGCCTCGGACGCCCTGCGCGCCGCCCTCGCCGGGCTGCTCGACGGGCTGCCGCCGACCCGCGCCGCGCAGGCCGTCGACCGGCTGATCGCCAGCTACCGGGGCACCACGCCCACCGACGCCCCGGTGCTCCGGGACCGCTCGGACGTCGTCGCCTACGCCGCCTACCGGATGCCCGCCACCTTCGAGGCGGTACGGGAGGCTCTGGGCGCGCTCCGGGACGCGGCGCCCGACTGGGTGCCGGCCACCCACACCGACGTCGGCGGCGGCACCGGCGCCGCCACCTGGGCGGTCGCCGACCTCTGGGAGGACCAGGCCCCCCGTACCGCCGTGCTGGACTGGGCCGAGCCCGCGCTCGCCCTGGGCCGCGAGCTGGCCGCCGCCTCCGGCATCCCCGGGCTGCGCGCCGCGGACTGGCGGCGGGCGCGGATCGGCGCGGCGCTCACCCTGGACCCGGCGGACCTGGTGACCGTCTCGTACGTGCTCAAGGAGCTGACCCCGGCCGACCGGACCGCCCTGGTCGCCGAGGCGGCCCGGGCCGCCCGCGCGGTGGTGGTCGTGGAGCCGGGCACCCCCGACGGCTACGAGCGGATCATCGCCGCCCGCGACCAGCTGATCGGCGCCGGGTTCACGGTCGCCGCGCCCTGCCCGCACAGCGCCGCCTGCCCGATCGTGCCGGGCAGCGACTGGTGCCACTTCGCCGCCCGGGTCAGCCGCTCCTCGCTGCACCGCCGAGTCAAGGGCGGTTCGCTGGCGTACGAGGACGAGAAGTACGCGTATATCGCCGCCGTACGCCTTGCGGTGGCCCCGGAGTCCCCGGTGGCCCCGGCCCCCGCCCGGGTGGTGCGGCGGCCGCAGATCCGCAAGGGGCAGGTGCTGCTGGAGCTGTGCACGGCGGACGAGGGCCTGGCCCGGCGGACGGTGACCAAGCGGCACGGCGACGACTACAAGGCGGCCCGGGACGCCGACTGGGGCGACCCCTGGCCGCCCGCGCCCTGAGCGAAGTCCTCGGGGCGCGGGCGGCGTCCGTCAGGGGGTGGCGGGGGCCGGGCGCAGCTCCTGGGTGCAGCACTTCACGCTGCCGCCGCCCTTGAGCAGCTCGCTCAGATCGATGCCGATCGGCTCGTACCCCCGGTCCCGCAGCGGGTCGAAGAGCCCCACCGCCGCCTGCGGCAGCAGGACATGGCGTCCGTCGCTCACCGCGTTCATGCCGAGCGCCAGCGCGTCCTTCTCGGTGGCGATCAGCGCGCCCGGGAAGAGCCGGGCGAGCACATCCCGGCTGCCCGGGGAGAAGGCGCCGGGGTAGTACATGACCTCGTCCGCCGCCTCGTCCAGCACGCACAGCGCGGTGTCCAGGTGGTAGAAGCGGGGGTCGATCAGGTCCAGGCCGATCACCGGGCGGCCGAAGAACTCCTGCGCCTCGGGGTGCGACAGCGGGCTGGAGCGGAAGCCGCGCCCGGCCAGCAGATAGGTGGAGGTGACCGCGAAGTCGCCCTCGCCCTCGTTGACGTGGTCGGGTTCGCGGACGTCGGTGAAGCCGTGCGCGCGGAACCAGTCGCGGTGCAGCGCCGCCTCGCCGGTGCGCTCCGGGAAGGCGAACCGGGCGCCGAGGACCCGGCCGTCGACCACGGTGGCGCCGTTGGCGGCGTACACCATGTCGGGCAGGGTGGCGTCGGGCTCCAGCAGTTCGACGGTGTGGCCGAGGGAGAGGTAACGGTCGCGCAGGTCCTCCCACTGGGTGAGGGCGAGCGGCAGGTCGACCGGTTTCGCCGGGTCCATCCAGGGGTTGATGGAGTAGGTCACCCTGAAGTGCGCGGGTGGGCACATCAGGTAGCGGCGGGGTGAGGCGTCACGGTGCACGAAGGGCTCCTCACGGACGGGCGGGTCGCGCGGTGTCTCCGCGCTCCCACATGATCCGACGAGCGGAGCCCTTCGGGCAGGGGGTCGTACGGGTGACTTCGCCGACTCACCGCACCGTGCGTCCCGGCTCTCCCTGACCTCCCTGGGGTCCCCGGCCTCCCTCCCGTCCCTCCCGCAAGCTGCGCAGCAGCTGCCTGCGCTGGGCCATCGGGTCGGCGCCCCGCCCGGCCGCACCGCCACCGCCGCCGCCGCGCAGCTCGGCGCGGGAGAGCTTCCGGCGGGTGCCGCCGACGCCGGGCATGTTCGCCGTTCCACCACGGGTCATGACTGAACTCCTCCGGTTCTGGGGCCGGTTCCTCCGGGCCCCTCGGGTTCCGATGTCCACCAGAGTGCGCGAGACGCTGCGTCTTGTCAAGAGACGAGACGTCTCGCCTAGGTCTTCTTGTAGAGTAGCTCCATGGCAGAGAGCAGCAGAGCGGGGCGCGTGACGGACACGGATACCGGCGACGGGAGGGCCGCACCGGCCACAGGGGTGGCGGACAAGGGCAGGGCGCCGGACGCCACCCGGCGCAGCGAGCGGTCCCGGCGGGCCATCTACGACGCCGCGCTCGCCCTGGTCGCCGAGATCGGCTACCCGAAGACCACCATCGAGGGCATCGCCGCCCGCGCGGGCGTGGGCAAGCAGACCATCTACCGCTGGTGGCCCTCCAAGGCGGACGTCCTGCTGGAGGCCTTCATGGACCTCGCCCGCCAGGCCAACGAGGCGATGGGCGCCGAGGCCGACAGCGAGATCCCCGACACCGGCGACCTGGAGGCGGACCTCAAGCTGGTGCTGCGGGCCACCGTGGACGAGCTCAACGACCCGGTGTTCGAGGCGCCGTACCGCGCCCTGACCGCCGAGGGCATGGTCAACCCGGAGATCGCCGCCCGCTTCGTCGGGCAGCTGCTGGAGCCGCAGCTCCAGTTGTACGTGCGGCGGCTGGACGCCGCCCGCGCGGCCGGGCAGGTCCGGCCCGAGGTCGATCCGCGGATCGCGCTGGAGCTGTTCACCGCCCCGCTCACCGTGCGCTGGCTGCTGCGCACCCAGCCGCTGGGCCATGACTACGCCGACCGGCTGGTGGAGTACGCGCTGGGCGGCATCGCCCCGCGCTGAACCGCCGGTTCGGCGGCCGGTTCGGCGGCCGCTGAACGGCCGGTCACCCGGCCCGCTCCCCGTGCGCTCCGGGTGCGCCCCCGGGCCCGTACCCCCGGGAACGGATGCGCGGGACCGCGTGGACCTGCTCACTCCGGGGCTGGTGGGACGGGGGGTGAATCACCGCATAATCCGGCAATCGACCCGCCCGCGCGGGGGTGTGCGCCCGTCCGCCGCGGCCCCGCGCGAGAACTCCGGTCACTCCACGCACCGGATGGTGGGACCATGGCAGAGACCATTAAGGCTTCGCAGGGGTGTGAGGGGATAGATGGGCGACGGTACTGGCCGCTACCGCGGCACGGAGGGCAAACTCGCGCAGTGGCTGCGCCGGCGTCCCAAGCGGACCGAGGCCGAGGGCCCCAGCCGCGAGGATCTGCTCCTGGCCGTCGCCGCCGCGGGAATGCCGCTCGCCCCCGCCGCCCACCCCGTCGGATACCGCTGCTCCTGTGAGCGCATCGGCTGTCCCACCCCCGCCCGCCATCCGCTCTCGTTCGCCTGGCAGACCCAGTCGACCACCGACCGGGCGCAGCTCCTGCGCTGGGCGGAGAGCCATCCGCAGGCCAACTTCATCACCGCGACCGGCATGGTCCACGACGTCCTGGACGTTCCGTTGGAGGCCGGTCGCGCCGCGTTGGAGCGGCTGCTCGCGGACGGGGTGGAGGTCGGCCCGGTCGCCGAGTCGGGGGACGGCCGGATGCTGTTCTTCACCGCCACCCGCGGCACCCCGGAGGACGAGGACGAGTGGTGGCCCTGCGAGCTGGACTGCCACCCGGAGACCATGGACGAGCATCCGGGGCTGCGCTGGCACTGCCGGGGCTCCTATGTCCTCGTACCGCCCGCCCGGCTCCCCGGTGAGCTGGGCGTCGGCTGGCTGCGGGGGACCGAGCACCCGCTGCCCGACCCGCTGACCCTGCTGGAGACGCTCACCGACGCCTGCGCCCGGCACGCGGACCAGCTGGGCGAGCACGATCAGGAACACCACTCGGTGGCCTGGCCGCTGAGCCGCTGAGCCCTTGGTCCGCGCCTACGAGCCCTTGGCCGAGGTCACGCCCTGGAGGCGGCTCACCACCGCCACCTGGTCCTTCCCCGCCCCGGCGGGCTTCACCAGCGCGGCCTGGCTGGAGGCCCACTCCCGGGTGAGGGTGGAACGCACCTCGCCGGTCAGCAACGCCTGGACGTCCGGGCTGACCTTCGGCCGGTAGCCCTTGGCCGCGGTCTGCCGGTCGTAGAAGCGGGTGGCGAAGAAGACCAGCGCGCCGCCGTCCTCGGTGAGCAGCCCCAGCGGGGCGTACGCGCCGGTGTCCCAGGGCCGGTCCACGTACTGGGTGGTCATCCCCGGCCGCCGGGCCGACTCGGCGCGGCGCGCCCGCCACTCGGAGGTCTGCGGCCCGGGCGCGAAGGACTCCGGCCGCCCGGAGTGCAGATAGTCCGCGTAGGCCCGGCTCAGATCGCGCGGGGCCACGGCCAGCGCGGCGGTGTCGGGCGCGGCGGGCTCGGCGAGGCCGTCCCGGTCGAACCGGAAGCGGGGTACGCCGTCCTCCTCCAGGATCGCCAGATACGCCACCTCCCACAGCTGGTCGCCGCCGCCCTTGACGAAGACCAGCAGCCAGCGGGTGTCGTCGGCGCCGCCGTCGGTGTCCCGGTTGGAGTCGGTGTCGGCGACGAACCAGCGCGGCCAGCCCGCCTTCTTCGGTATCACATAGCGGGCGTCGGTCAGCTCCAGCGGCCGGTGCTCCGGGTTGCCGCCGGGGCTGCTCGCGCCCCGGGCCTTCAGCCCGGCCTGGTTGATCGCGGCGAACACCCCGGTCACCCGGCCCGCGTTGCGCCCCGGGTCGTATGCCTTGTCGGCCGCGTTGTAGGCGTCGGTGAAGTCCTTCAGGGCCTTCGCCGCCTCGGCCCGGGAGGCCCCCGGCAGCACCTCGCGCTCGCCGTGCACCGTCACGCACCCGCTCGCCGTCAGCGCCAGCACCACCGCCGCCGCGCACCCGGCGAGTCCCCTCGCCGCCCGCCCCGCCCCGCTCATCGGCCGCCTTCACGCTCCTCGACCCGCCACCCCGCCTGACCGTGCGAACCCTACCGGGGCCGAGGACGGGCCGCGGGCCCCGGGCGGGGGGCCTTGGGGCGGCTATCGGCGAGGCAGCGCCGCCACCTCGGCCGCACCCGAAGCCGCCGGGACCGTCGGGGCCGCACCAGGCACGTCCGGAGCCGCCTCGGCCTTCCGCATGGCCGCCATCCCCCGTACCGGTACGACCAGGGGCGCCCCGCCCGCCGGATGCGGGAGGACCTCCACCGGCTGGCGGTACACCTCGCTCAGGAGCTCGTCCCGCAGGACCTCGGCCGGGGGGCCGTCCGCCGCGACCCGGCCCTGGGCGAGCACCGCGACCCGGTCGGCGTAGGCCGCGGCCAGGCCCAGGTCGTGCAGCACCACCACCACGGCGTCCCCGGCGGCCGCGCGTTCGCGGCAGAGCCGCAGCACCAGCTCCTGGTGGCGCAGGTCCAGCGCCGCCGTGGGCTCGTCCAGGAGGAGCAGCGGCGCCCGCTGGGCCAGCACCCGGGCCAGCGCCACCCGGGCCCGCTCCCCGCCGGAGAGCGCCGAGAACGGGCGGTCGGCCATCGCGGACACCTCGGTCGCGGCCAGCGCGGCGGCCACCTCGGCGTCGTCCCGCTCCTCCCGCTCCGTACCCGCCCACGGGGCGCGGCCCATCCGGACCACCTCGGCCACCGGGAACGGGAACGCCAGCGAGGCGGACTGCGGCAGCACCGCCCGGCGCAGCGCCAACTCCGGGGCGCTCCACGCCCCGACCGGGCGGTCGGCGATCCGCACCTCGCCGCCCGTGCGGCCGGCGTCCCCGGCGAGCGCCGCCAACAGGGTCGACTTCCCGGCCCCGTTGGGGCCCACCAGGGCCAGCACCTCCCCGGCGCGTACGGTCACATCCACGCCCGCCAGCACCTCCCGGCCGCCGAGCCGGACCCGTACCCCGCGCGCCTCGGCGAGCACCGCGCCCGGGGCGGCCGGGGCCGGTACCGACCGCCGCCGGGTCCTCGGGGCGGGGAACGGGACCGCCCGTACCAGCCTCGCCGTCCAGGCCCGCAGCCTGCACTCCGCCCGGGTCACACCCATCACGCACTCCGCCCTCATGCCCAGCCTCCCTGCCGGCGCCGGGTGCGGCGCAGCAGCCAGAAGAAGAACGGGGAGCCGATCAGCGCGGTCAGCACCCCGAGCGGCAGTTCCGCCGGGATCGCGACGGTACGCGCCGCCAGATCCCCGGCGACCAGCACCAGCGCCCCGCCGAGCGCGCTGCCCGGCACCAGGAACCGGTGGCCGGGGCCGGCCGCCATCCGCAGCAGATGCGGGACCAGCAGCCCCACGAAGGTGATGATCCCGGCGACCGCCACCGCGGAGGCGGTCAGCAGCGCCACCACCAGGATCAGCGCCATCCGCAGCCGCTCCACCTCCACGCCCAGGTGGCGGGCCGGGCGTTCGCCGAGCGCCAGCAGATCCAGCCGGCGCGCGTACAGCGGCGCGGCCAGCAGCCCGGCCAGCGCGCACGGCAGCACCGCCAGCACCTTCGGCCAGGTCGCCTGGGACAGCGAACCGAGCTGCCAGAAGGCGATCTGGGTGATCTGGGCGTTGTCCGCGAAGAAGATGAACAGCCCGATCAGGGCCCCCGCGAAGGCGTTGACCGCGATTCCGGTGAGGATCAGCGTCACCACCTCGGTGCGCCCGCCGTCCCGGGACATCGCGTACACCAGCAGCACCGTGGCCAGCCCGGCGGCGAACGCGCAGACGGTGACGGTCCAGTTGCCCGCGAAGGACAGCCCGAGCGCGATCGCCCCGACCGCTCCGACGGCCGCGCCCGCCGAGATCCCGATGACCCCCGGCTCGGCCAGCGGGTTGCCGAACACCCCCTGCATCAGGGTGCCCGCGCAGCCCAGCGAGGCCCCGACCAGGACCGCCAGCACCACCCGGGGCAGCCGGATGTCGAAGAGCACGCTCTCGGCGGTGCGTTCCAGCCCGTGCCCGCCCAGCCCGACCCGGTGCCGGACGGCGGCGAGCACGTCGCCCAGCGGGATGTCGTACGCCCCGAGCCCGGCCGACAGCAGCGCCAGCGCCACCAGGGCGACCGCCATCCCCACCGTCAGCACCCAGGCCGCCCGTCCGCGCGCGGAACTCCGAGGCGGGCGGACGTCCTTGACGGAGAAGTCCGCTCCGACCGCCTTGGCTTCCGGGGCCCGTGTGCCGGCGGCCGTCATACGCCGCCTCCGTACGCCTGGTCCACCAGCGAGCCGATCACCTGTGCACCGTCCTGTCGTCATGGGTCGTACCCGGGGCCTGCGGATCCCCGGCTGAACCCGGAGCTGACACAGTTTAGGTTAGCCTTACCTGAGTTGCCAGCCCGGGTTCCGGTCACCCTCGGGGCCCGCTCAGCCCTCCCCGCGGCCGTGTTTGAATGCCGCGATGACCACCGCACCGCAGCCCGCCCCGCCACCCCTACCGCCCCATGACGTGCTGGCCGTCTTCTGCGGCGGCGACGGCCGCCACGGCAATCTGCTGGGCGTGGTCCGGGACGGCCGCGTCTGCCGGGGCGAGGAGGCGCGGCGGGCGGTCGCCGCCCGACTGGGCTTCAGCGAGACGGTGTTCGTGGACGACCCCGAGCGCGGCATCGTGGACATCCACACCCCCACCGTCCGGCTGCCGTTCGCCGGGCACCCGCTGGTCGGCGCGGCCTGGCTGCTGGACCTGGAGGTCGTCAACCCGCCCGCGGGGGAGGTGTGGGTGCGCCACGACGGGGAGTTCACCTGGATCGAGGCCCGCGCCGAGTGGGCGCCGCCGCGCACCCTCCGCCGGTACGCCTCCGTGGAGGAGGTGGAGGGGTTGGACGTCCCGCCGCCCGGTGAGTGGCTGTATGCCTGGGCGTGGTCGGACGAGGCGGCGGGGCGGGTGCGGGCCCGGGCGTTCCCCGGGCGCGGCGACGGCATCGAGGAGGACGAGGCGACCGGGGCGGCGGCACTGCTGCTCACCGCGCGGCTCGGCCGGGCCCTGAACATCACCCAGGGCCGGGGGTCGCAGCTGCTCACCGCCCCCGGCCCGGACGGCCTGATCGAGCTCGGCGGCCGGGTCCGCCCACTCTCCCAGCCGGACATCAGGCGCTGACCCGGCCCCCCCTCATGGCACATCAGGCGCTGCCCCCCCCTCATGGGGGCATCAGGCGCTGAGCGGGAACTCCCGGCCCAGCTCGCGGAAGACCGCGCCGTTGTGGTCGAAGGCGCGCTTGCACTCGTCGATGATCCGCTGCTTCTCCAGGTCGTCCGCGGCGACCCGGTCCAGCAGCTCGCGGTAGTCCCGCTTGAACGCCGCCGGGTTGCCGATCTCCTCGAAGACGTAGAACCGCACCCCGTCGCCCTTGCGGGCGAAGCCCCAGGCCCGCTCGGCCCGGTCGCGGATGATCTGGCCGCCGGAGAGGTCGCCCAGGTAGCGGGTGTAGTGGTGCGCCACATACCCGCCCGGCCACTCCCGGGCGCACTCCGCGACCCGGGCCGCGTACGCCTCGGTGGCGGGCAGCGGCACCAGGCCCGCGCGCCACTCCGGGCCGCGCAGATGGGCGAGGTCGCGCTCCAGGGCCGCGGTGCGCATCAGCTCGGGCCGGATGAACGGCCCGGCGACCGGGTCCTCGCGCAGCGCCTCGGCGGCGCCCTCCAGGGCCCGGTAGACGAACCAGAGCTGCTCGGTGTAGCGGGCGTAGGCCGCCACCCCGAGCCGGCCGCCGAGCAGGTCGCCCATGAAGCTGGAGTTCTCGGCCTCGGTGTGCTGGGCGTGCGAGGCGGTGCGGATCAGCGTGGAGAACGGGGTCGCGGTGGTGGCGCTTGCGTCCAAGGCGGGCCTCCGGGGGCCTGGAAAGGCGGGCGTGGCAGCGGCGGACAGCCGTCGCCGCCGCACCGATCCTCCTACTTAGGCTTACCTAAGTCAACTGCTTTCCGACGAGCTGTCGGGAAAGCAGTACCCCTCGCGGATGCCGGGCAACCGGGCTCACGGCAGCGTGAGGATGTCCGCCCCGTCCTCCGTCACCACCAGGGTGTGCTCGAACTGCGCGGTGCGCTTGCGGTCCTTGGTGACCACCGTCCAGCCGTCCTCCCACATGTCGTACTCATGGGTGCCCAGGGTCAGCATCGGCTCGATGGTGAAGGTCATCCCCGGCTGCATCACCGTGGTGTGGTGCGGGGAGTCGTAGTGCGGGATGATCAGCCCGGAGTGGAACGAGGAGTTGATCCCGTGCCCGGTGAAGTCGCGGACCACCCCGTACCCGAACCGCTTGGCGTAGGACTCGATGACCCGGCCGATGATGTTGACCTGCCGGCCCGGGCGGACCGCCTTGATCGCCCGGTTCAGCGCCTCCCGGGTGCGCTCCACCAGCAGCCGCGACTCCTCGTCCACCTCGCCGCAGAGGTAGGTGGCGTTGTTGTCGCCGTGCACCCCGCCGATGTACGCGGTCACGTCCAGGTTCACGATGTCGCCGTCGCGCAGCACCGTGGAGTCCGGGATCCCGTGGCAGATGACCTCGTTCACCGAGGTGCACAGCGACTTGGGGAAGCCCCGGTAGCCCAGCGTGGACGGGTAGGCGCCGTGGTCGCACATGTAATCGTGGGCCACCCGGTCCAGCTCGTCGGTGGTGGTGCCGGGCGCGATGTGCTTCGCCGCCTCCTCCATCGCCCGGGCCGCGATACGGCCCGCGGCCCGCATCCGCTCCACGGTCTCGGCGTCCTGCACCTCGGACCCGGTGTACGGGGTCGGGGCGGGCTTGCCCACGTACGCGGGGCGGCGGATGGCGCCGGGTACGGAGCGGGCGGGGGAGAGCGTCCCCGGGGCGAGAAGCGACTGGCCAGACATGCCGCGAGTCTAACCAGGGCCGTGCGGGGCACCATGGCCCCGAGGACCGCGGAGGACCCCGGCGGACCCGAAAGGGCCGCCCGGCCCTCGGAGCGAAGGAGCGCCTGATGGCCCTGTTCAAGAAGCGGACGGCCGGCAAGCCCGGTGAGTGGTACTACTGCCTGAAGCACGGAATCGTGGAGGAGGGCCCGCAGTGCCGGGCCGCGGACCGCTTCGGCCCGTACACCACCCGCCAGGAGGCCGAGCACGCCATGGAGACCGCCCGCGAGCGGAACCTGGAGTGGGAGAACGACCCCCGCTGGCACGACAAGTCCGGCGGAGCCACCGGGGACGCCTCCGGCGACCGCGACAGCGCCTGAGCGAAGGCCGCGAGGGGCCTCCGGCCCTGATGCCAGGCCGTGCTGAGCCTCCGGACCCGGGGTCAGGCCGCGAGGGGCCTCCGGACCTGGTGCCAGGCCACGCGGAGCCTCTGGACCCGGTGTCAGGCCGCGCGGAGCCCCCGGACCTGGTGATGCCCGGCCGCGCCGAGCCTCTGGACCCGGTATCCGGCCGCGTGGGGCCCCTCATCCCGGTGTCCGGGGCCGGTGTCCGGGGCCGGGGTCGCCGGTCCCGCCTTCGCCTGGTGGGCCCGGCGGCGCGGGCTGCGGGCGGTGGAGGCCGCCGCCGGGCCCCGGGACGGCGGGCAGAGCGTGGACCCGCGCGGCGCCGACCGGACCGTGATCGCCCGGATGGGTCTGGAGGACGCGGTACGCCGGGAGGGCACCGGCGAGCGCGGTGTGCTCTTCCGCCATACGGGCCGCCACGACACCCCGCTGCCCGCCCTCGCCGCCCGGCTGGTCTCCCCGCCCGCCGACGCCATCACCCTGCCCGACTACCCGGAGCCCTGACGGCCCGCCGGGCCTCCGTCACCCGGCCTCCGCGGGCCGGGGAGCCGCCGGATCCGCCGCAGCCGTCCCGTCCCCGCCACTGATCACCGTATGGGCGGCGCGGCGGCGCTGGGCGTCCTCGTCGGTCTGGGCGTCATAGGTCAGCAGCTTGGGCAGGGCGGCCGCCAGCAGGCCGACCGAGGCCACACAGGCCAGACCGCCGGTCCAGAACGCCGGACGGGTGCCGGTCCAGCCGGCCATCGCGCCCGCGCGAACCTGGCCCAGCTGCGGGCCGACGCTGTACGACAGCACCTCGATGCCCGCCAGTCGGCCGCGCAGCCCCTCCGGGATGGTCTGGTTCCAGATGGTCGAGCGGCCCAGCCCGCTCAGCATGTCTCCGGCGCCCGCGAGCCCCAGGCAGACCAGCACCACCCACACGTTCGAGAACCAGCCCGCCGCCGCGATGGCCAGCCCCCAGCCCGCCGCCCCGAACACCACCAGCAGCCCGTGCCGCCGCACCCGGGAGACCCAGCCGCTGGTCAGGCTCACCAGCACCGAGCCCACCGAGCCCGCCGCGTACATCAGCCCCAGCGACCAGTCCGCGTCCAGCTCGTCGGCGAGGAACGGGAAGATCGTGTTGGGGAAGGCGAAGAACATCGCCGCCAGATCCACCGCGTAGGTGCCCAGCAGCACCGGCCGCGACCAGGCGTACCGCGCCCCTTCCGCGATGCCCCGCAGCGAGGGCTTGTCCGCGCCCTTCGCGGGCGGCGCCGGACTGAGGCGTACGCACATCAGCACCGACACCACGAAGCAGACCACCGTGGTCCCGTACGCCGGGGCGTTGCCCGCGTAGGCCACCACCAGGCCCGCCACCGCCGGTCCGGCGATCGCCCCGACCTGCCAGCGCAGCGCGTTCAGCGCGGCCGCCGCGGGCAGCTGGTCGTGCGGCACGATCCGGGCCAGCAGCGAGTCCAGCGCGGGCCGCTGGAGCCCGGCCAGCGCCGCCACCACCGCCGCGACCACATACAGCGGCCACAGCAACGGATCCGGCAGCAGCGCGTTGACCAGCAGGACGACCGCCGACAACCCCAGTCCGGCCTCGGTCAGCAGAATGACCTTGCGCCGGTCCACCGCGTCCGCCAGCGCCCCGCCGTACAGCCCGAAGACCACCAGGGGCACCAGCTCGACCGCGCCCATCGCGCCCACCGCGAGCGGCGAACCGGTCAGGTCCTTGATCTGGAGCGGCAGCGCGACCAGCGCCATGAAGCTGCCGAAGTTGGTGATCAGCCCCTGCATCCACAGCAGCCGGAAGTCACGGGAGGAACGCCAGGGCGAGAGGTCGGGGAGGACTGCGGAGAGCTTCGAGGTCACGAGGGACCATCCTCCGTTGGCACAGGTGCTCCGGGCAACCTCTTTGCCGCCCGAAGTGAGGTAGACCTTACTTCGGGCGGTCACCCGGCCCGGCCGCACCACCTCACCGTCCCGTGGACGCGACTCCGGCCCGCACCGCGCCCCGCAGCGGGCTGGCTCTAGTGTCGAGCCCATGACTGACAACAACACGGACCAGCCGAAGGACCCGCACGACCTCCCCGACGTCTCCGGCCTGGTGGTCGGCGTCCTCGGCGGCACCGGCGACCAGGGCCGCGGCCTCGCCTACCGGTTCGCCCGCGCCGGGCAGAAGGTGGTCATCGGCTCCCGCTCCGCCGAGCGCGCCCGGGCCGCCGCCGAGGAGCTGGGCCATGGCGTCGAGGGCGCCGAGAACGCGGAGTGCGCCCGCCGCAGCGACGTGGTGATCATCGCCGTACCGTGGGACGGCCACGGCCCCACCCTCACCGCCCTGCGCGAGGAGCTCGCCGGCAAGCTGGTGGTGGACTGCGTCAACCCGCTCGGCTTCGACAAGAAGGGCGCCTACGCCCTCGTCCCCGAGGAGGGCAGCGCCGCCGAACAGGCCGCCGCGCTGCTGCCCGACTCCCGGGTCACCGCCGCCTTCCACCACCTCTCGGCGGTGCTCCTCCAGGACCCCTCGGTCGAGCGGATCGACACCGACGTGATGGTCCTCGGCGAGAAGCGCGCCGACACCGACACCGTCCAGGCGCTCGCCGGGCTGATCCCCGGCATGCGCGGCGTCTTCGCCGGCCGGCTGCGCAACGCCCACCAGGTGGAGTCCCTGGTCGCCAACCTGATCTCGGTCAACCGCCGCTACAAGGCCCACGCCGGGCTGCGCGTCACCGACGTCTGAGCCCTCCTCGGGAGAGAGGCGGGGCGGGGGGCGTGGGACCGGCCCGGCACCCGGACCCCGGGGGGAGAGAGGCGGGGCCCGGCACCCGGACCTCGGGAGAGAGGCGGGGTGCGGGGCCCGGCACCCGGCCCCGCACCCGGGACACCCCGGCCGTACGGGACACTGGACGGGCACACACCCCGTACGCCGTCAGGAGCCACCCCCCATGCCCCGCCTCGCCCTCTACGCCCTCGCCGCCTGCGTCCTCGCCGTCGCGGCGGCCGTGGTCTCCTTCGTCCAGGGCGCCTGGATCGGCGGCATCGTCTGGGTGCTGCTGGTCGGGGTCACCTCCAACATGGCCTGGTACTACCACCGCCGCGGCAGGGCCGGCCGCCGCGCCGCGTAGCCGCCGTCAGCGGTCGACCGACCAGCCGACCGCAGCCCCCGTCAGCGGTCGACCAGCTGCCCGCAGATGTCGCCGGTCTGCCAGAAGCGGTACAGGTCCTGCCCGCAGTACGTCTCCACCCGGTGGACGCCGAGCGCGTCCAGGATGGCGTCGATCATCCCGAAGAACGCCTGGTTCACCTCGGGGATGAAGAGGAAGACGAACACCGCGAGCAGCCCGAACGGGGCGAACGGCTCGATCTGGCGGCGGATGCGGTGCGACAGCCACGGCTCGACCACCCCGTAGCCGTCCAGCCCCGGCACCGGCAGGAAGTTGAGAATCGCCGCCGTCACCTGGAGCAGCGCGAGGAACGCCAGCGCGAAGCGGAAGCCGACCGGCACCCCGTCCAGCGCGCCCAGCCAGAACGGCGCCGTGCAGACCACCGCGAACAGCACATTGGTCAGCGGACCGGCCGCCGAGATCAGGCTGTGCTTCCAGCGCCCCTGGATGCGGTGTCGCTCGATGAACACCGCCCCGCCGGGCAGGCCGATACCGCCCAGGATCACGAACACCACCGGCAGCACCACGCTGAGCAGGGCGTGGGTGTACTTCAAGGGGTTGAGCGTCAGATAGCCCTTCGCCCCGATGGTCAGGTCGCCGCCGTGCAGCGCGGTCCGCGCGTGCGCGTACTCGTGCAGGCAGAGCGAGACGATCCACCCGGAGGTGACGAAGAGGAACACCGCGAGGCCCAGGTTCGCGGAGAACTCCGTCCACACCGCCCACCCGGTGACCGCCATGACGGCGGCGATGCCGAGGAAGACGGGACTGACCCTCCGGTCGCTGTGGCGGGAGGCGGCGGTGGTCATGGGCGGGGCTCCTGACGGTACGGGGACGGGGACGGGGGCGGTACGTGAGGCGGGGCGGGTACCCCGGGGACGCGGGCGGACGGGCGGGGGCCGTGGACGACCGACCGTACCGGACGCCCCGGCAACGCCCGGGCCCGCCGATCCGGTTCCGCGCCCCGCCGCCGAACCCGTTCGCCGGGGCCGCCCGGGCCCGAATAACCTCGTGCCCATGCGCGTCAACGTCCTCGGCCCCACCCAGGTCCACCGTGCCGACGGCACCCCCGTGCCGGTCGGCGGGGCGCGGCTGCGCGCGGTGCTGACCGTGCTGGCGCTGCGGGCCGGGCGCACCGTACCGCCCGGGACGCTGGTGGACGAGGTGTGGGCGGGGGACCCGCCCGCCGACGCCCCCGGCGCCCTCCAGGCCCTGGTCGGCCGGCTGCGCCGCGCCCTCGGCCCGGACGCGGTGGTCTCGGTGGACGGCGGCTACCGGCTGGGGGCCGACCCGGACGCCGTGGACCTGCACCGCTTCGAGCGGCTGACCGCCGAGGGGGTACGGGCGCTGGGTGCGGGCGACGCCGACGCGGCGCTCACCGCGCTGGACCGGGCGCTCGCCCTCTGGCGCGGCGAACCCCTCGCCGACCTGCCCGACCGCACGGCCGAGGCGGCCCGCTGGGAGGCCCGCCGCACCGACGCGCAACGGGCCAGAGCGGCCGCGCTGCTGCCGGCCGGCCGGGGCGAGGAGGCGCTGCCGGAGCTGTCCGCGCTCTGCCGCGAGCACCCCTACGACGAGCCGCTGCACGCCCTGCGGCTGCGCGCGCTACGGGACACCGGGCGGCGGGCCGAGGCGCTCGCGGGCTACGAGGAGGTGCGCCGCCGCCTCGCCGACGGCCTCGGCACCGACCCCGGACCCGAGCTGCGCGGCCTCCACGCCGAGCTGCTGGCTCCGGTAGGGACGGAGGCCGCCGGGCCGCCCCCTGCTCCGGCAACTCCGGTGCGCCCGGGAGCCGCTCCCACCGACCGTTCGGAGGCCGCTCCCGCGGTACGCCCGGAGGCCGGGGAGGCACGGTCCGGGGCGGCTCCCGCAGGTCCGGAGGCCGCTTCCGCCGTACGTCCGTGGGCCGGGGAGGCGTGGCCCGGGGCGGTACCCGCAGGTCCGGAGGTCGCTCCCGGCGTACGTCCGGAGGCCGGGGAGGCACGGTCCGGGGCGGCTCCCGCACGTCCGGGGACCGCTTCCGCCGTACGCCCGGGGGCCGGAGAGGTACGGCCAGGCGCGGCGCCTCCCGTACGTCCGGAGGGCGGGGCCGCGTCCTCGGGGGCGCCGGCGGTACGTCCCGAGGCCGGTCCCGTACCGGGCGAGCGGCACCCCGCCCCCGTAACCCCGGCCCCCGTATCCCCGGGCCTCGCGCCCGCATCCCCGGCCCTCGCCCCCGTAACCCCGGCCCCCGTAACCCCGGGCCCGGCCCCCGCATCCCCGGGCCCGGCCCCCGCATCTCCGGCCCCCGCGCCCGTGCCCTCGGCGCCTGGTCCCGCGGCCCACCCGGGCCCCGTGGCCCACCCGGCGCCCGCCGTCCCCGGCAACCTGCTGGCCCGGCTGACCAGTTTCGTGGGGCGGGAGGCCGATATCGCCACCGTGCTGGCCGACCTGGGGCGCTCCCGGCTGGTCACCCTGCTGGGGCCGGGCGGCTCCGGCAAGACCCGGTTGTCGCAGGAGACCGCCGAGCGGGGCGCCGGGGTGTGGCCGGACGGGGTGTGGCTGGCCGAGCTCGCCCCGGTGGACGACCCCGAGGCCGTACCGGACGCGGTGGTCACCGCCATCGGCGCGCGCGGCACGGTGCTGCACGGCGCCGGCGCGGAGGAGCTGCGGGCCGTGGAGCGGCACGGCGGCGGGCGCGCGGGTGCCGGCGCGGCCCTCGCCCGGCTGGTCGAGCACTGCGCGGACCGCCGCATGCTGCTTCTGCTGGACAACTGCGAGCATGTCGTCGGCGCCGCCGCCGAGCTGGCCGAGCGGCTGCTGGCGGCCTGCCCCGGGCTCACCGTGCTCGCCACCAGCCGGGAGCCGCTGGGCGTCCCCGGTGAGCAGGTCCGCCCGGTCGACCCGCTGCCCGGACCGAGCGCCCTGGAGCTGCTCCGCGATCGGGGCGCCGCCGCCCGGCCCGGCTTCGACCCCGCCGACGCGCCGGAGGCCTGCGCCGAGATCTGCCGCCGGCTGGACGGGCTGCCGCTCGCCATCGAGCTGGCCGCCGCCCGGCTGCGCGCGCTGACCCCGGCGCAGATCGCGGCCCGGCTGGACGACCGGTTCCGGCTGCTCACCGGCGGCAGCCGGACCGTACTGCCCCGTCAGCAGACCCTGCGCGCGGTGGTCGACTGGTCCTGGGACCTGCTGGACGAGGCGGAGCGGACCGTGCTGCGCCGGCTCTCGGTCTTCTCCGGCGGCTGCGACCTGGAGGCCGCCGAGGCGGTCTGCGCCACCGAAGGCACCATGGACCTGCTCGGCTCGCTGGTCGACAAGTCGCTGGTGCTCGCCGTGCCGGCGGCCGACGGGCAGATGCGCTACCGGCTGCTGGAGACCGTCGCCGAGTACGGCGCCGAGCGCCTGGACGAGGCCGGCGACCGGACCGCCACCGAACGGCGCCACCTCGTCCACTACCGGGAGCTGGCCCGCACCACCGACCCCGAGCTGCGCGGGCCGCGCCAGCGCGCCGCCCTGGACCGGTTCCAGCGGGAGTACGAGAACCTGCGCGGCGCGCTGCGCCGGGCCGTGGCCGCCCGGGACGAGCAGGAGGCGCTCTGCCTGGTGCACAGCCTGGCCCGCTACTGGCAGATGCGGGACCTGCGCGCCGACGCCCTGCACTGGTGCGGGGCCGCCGCCGCGCTCGGCCCGGACCCGTTCACCGGGCCGGTGCGCCCGGCGCCGCCGCTGTACGCCTCCTGTACCGACGCCCCGCCACCGATGAGCGAGGAGCTGCTGGCCGAGGCGCGCCGCGGCAACGCGCTGATGACGCTGGCCTTCATGGACCACTTCGCCACCCACTGGACCAGCCTGGAGGGGCGGACGCGGATGCACGCCATCCGGGACACCTACCGGCCGGGGCTGCCGCAGGCCTGCCGGATGCCCGGCGCCCTGTGGCTGTTCGCGCTGCTGGCCCTCGGCGACCCGGTGCCCCTGAAGGAGGTGCTGGACAGCACGGTGGCCGCCTGCCGCGACCTCGGCTACGACTGGGACTTCGCCCATATCATCGGAATCCGAGCCAACCTGCGCGCCAACCGTACCGAGACGGCCAGGGACGCGGTCCGGGACGCCGAGGCGAGCCTGGCGGGCTTCGAGCGGGCGGGCGACTCCTGGGGCGTCGCCGAGGCGCTGTCGGCGCGGGGCGAGGCCCGCGAGATGCTCGGCGACTACGAGGGCGCCGGCCGGGACTACGTCGCCGCGCTCGGTCACGCCGAACGGCTCGGCGCCCAGGGGCAGCGAGCGCTGCTGCGGGTCCGGTACGGGCAGACCCTGCTTCACCGGGGCCTGGGCGACGAAGGGGAGGCCGTCCTCCGCGAGGTGCTGGCCGCCGGCCGGGCAGAGGGCCACGAGGCGATCGCGGCGGCCCGGGTCTTCCTGGCCCTGTGGCTGGGCCGGTCCGGCCGCACCGCGGCGGCCCGGGCCGAACTGGACGCGGTGGACCAGGAGTTCGCGACGGACACCATGGCGCTGTTCCTGGGCTTCGCGCTGGGTGTCCGGGCGTGGCTGGACAACCTGGACGGGCGGTACACCGAGGCGCTGGCCAGGGTGGCGCACGCCTTGAAGAGGGCCCAGGAGCCGCTGGCGCTGCACATGTCCCCGAACATGCCCTCCCAGCACCTGATCACCGCCGCCCGGGCGGCCACCGGTCTCGGCGGGCCGTACGCCCGCACGGCGGCCGTGCTGCTCGGCGCGGCCGAGGCGCAGTGGCCGCCGGAGCACCTGGGCAGCCCGCTGGAGCGGGAAAGCCGGGACGAGGCGCTGGCGGCGGCCCGGGCGGCGCTCGACGAGGCGGAGTTCGACACCGCGTACGCCGAGGGCCGCCGGCTCACCCTGGAGCAGGCCGTCGCCCTCGTCCCCGTACCCGACTCCGACCCCGACCCGGACGCGCAGCCGGGGCCGTTCGCCGGCCTCAGGTCTTCTTCCGGAACCGCGCGACCGCCAGCGGGGCCGCGATCAGGGTGATCCCGGCGGCCCAGGCCAGCGTCATCCACACCGGCCGCCCGACCTCGCCGCCGCCCATCAGCCCGCGGGCCGCGTCGGCCAGGTTGGAGAGCGGGTTGTAGTCGGTGAAGGCCTGGAGCCAGCCGGGCATGGTGCTCGGCGGGGCGAAGATCGAGGAGCCGAACTGGAGCGGCATCAGCACCAGCATGGCCATGCCCTGCACCGCCTGGGCCGTCGGCAGCGCCAGCCCGAGCAGCATGAAGACCCACATCAGCGCGGAGCCGAAGGCGGCCGACAGCGCGACCGCCGCCAGCAGTCCGCCGACCGAGGTCTTGATCTCCATGCCGAGCAGGAAGCCCATGCCCAGCAGGATGGCGGTCGCCACCAGCATCCGGCCCAGCTCGACCACGATCTTGGCGACGAGCACCGAGGAGCGGGCGATCGGCATGGTCCGGAACCGGTCCATCACGCCCTTGCGGAAGTCGTCGTTGATACCGGTGCCGATGCCCATGGCGACGTTCATCCCCATCATGGCCATCAACCCGGGCACCAGGTAGTTGACGTAGTCCTCCTGGCGGCCCTGCCCGGCGATCGCGCCGCCGAAGACGTAGACGAAGAGCAGCACGAAGATGATCGGCATCAGCAGGACGTCGAACATCGACTCCGGGTCCTGCTTGATCTGGAGGACGTTCCGCCGGGCCAGGGCGCCGATGTGCCGCAGATGGGAGCGGAGCCCGATCCGCTCCCCGCCGCCGACTGCGGTGGGGGCGCTCACGGGCTTCCGGGGACTGGTGGTGGTGGCGGTGCTCATACGGTGACCTCCTCGGCGACCGGGTCGGACTGAGTGCTCGCCGTGTCGTCGGCGATCGGCGCCTTGGAGCCGGTGACCGCGAGGAACACCTCGTCCAGGGTGGGAAGTTGGGTGGCAAGGTGGGCGATGGCGAAGCCGCGCTCGGCCAGCAGACCGACGACCGCGGTGAGTTGTACGTCGCTGAGGATCGGTACGTAGAGCTGGCCCTCGTCGGGGACGGCGGTCGCCCCGGCCACCCCGCCCAGCCCGGTCTCGTCCAGCGCCCGCACCATGGCGGGCACCACGGCCGGGTCGACCGGGCGGACCTGGAGGGTGCGCCCGCCCACCCGCGCCTTCAGCTCGTCGATCCCGCCGCGCGCGATGACCCGGCCCCGGTCCACCACGGTCAGCTCGGAGGCCAGCTGCTCGGCCTCCTCCATGTACTGGGTGGTGAGCAGCACGGTGGCCCCCTCGGCCACCATGGCGCGCACCTCGTCCCAGACCTCGTTGCGGGTGCGCGGGTCCAGGCCGGTGGTCGGCTCGTCCAGGTAGAGCACGGCGGGCCGGCCGATCATGGAGGCGGCCAGGTCGAGCCGGCGCCGCATACCGCCGGAGTACCCGGCGGCCACCCGGCGCGCCGCCTCGGTCAGCGAGAACCGCTCCAGCAGCTCGTCCGCGCGGCGGCGGGCGTCCCGGCGGGAGAGGTCGAGCAGCCGCCCGATCATGTAGAGGTTCTCCCAGCCGGACAGCTTCTCGTCCACCGAGGCGTACTGGCCGGTGAGCCCGATGGCCCGGCGCAGCTCGCGCGGCTGGCGGACCACGTCGTACCCGGCGACGGTCGCGGTCCCGGCGTCCGGGACGACCAGGGTGGACAGGCAGCGGACCAGGGTGGTCTTCCCGGCCCCGTTGGGCCCCAGCACCCCGAGGACGGTGCCTTCGCGGACCTCCAGGTCCACCCCGTCCAGGGCTTTGGTCTCGCCGTAGTGCTTCACGAGGCCCCGGACCTCGACGGCGTTGGTGTCGGATCGTGTCATGGGTCCATTCCACCGCCCACCACTGACAATCCACCGACGGGCGGCTCCGCTCCACCGACAGGACACCGACAGAACGCCGATACGGGACGGTTCAGGGGGTGCCGGGACACACGACGGCCCGCCGATGGGGGATGTCGGCGGGCCGTCGCGGTGTGCCGCAGTGGCTTGGGAAAATCAGTGGAAGGTGTGCTCCTCCTGCGGGAACGTTCCGCCTGCCACATCGCCCGCGAAGGCGCGGGCCGCGTCGCCGAGGGTGCGGCGCAGGTCGGCGTACTGCTTGGTGAAGCGCGGGACCTTGCCGCCGGTGAGCCCGGCCATGTCGGTCCACACCAGCACCTGGGCGTCGGTGTCGGGCCCGGCGCCGATGCCGATGGTGGGGATGTGCAGCGAGCGGGTCACCTCGGCGGCCAGCTCGGCCGGGACGAGCTCCAGCACCACCGCGAACGCCCCCGCGTCCTGCGCGGCCTTGGCGTCCCGCAGCAGCCGGTGCGCGGCCTCGTCGCCGCGGCCCTGCACCCGGTAGCCGAGGGTGTTGACGGACTGCGGGGTGAGGCCCAGATGGGACATGACCGGGATGCCGGCCTGGACCAGCAGCTCGGTCTGGGGCAGCGAGCGCTCGCCGCCCTCCAGCTTGATCGCGCCGACCCCGGACTCCTTCACCAGCCGGGTCGCCGAGCGCAGCGCCTGCACCGGGCCCTCCTGGTAGGAGCCGAACGGCAGGTCGCCGACGACCATCGCCCGCCTGGTGCCGCGTACCACGGCGGCGGAGAGGATGGCGACCTCGTCGAGCGTGACGGGCACGGTGGTCTCGTAGCCGAGGTGGCAGTTGCCCATGGAGTCGCCGACGAGCAGCACGGGGATGCCGGACTCGTCGAAGACGGACGCGGTCATCGCGTCGTAGGCGGTGAGCATCGGCCACTTCTCGCCGCGCTCCTTGGCGGCGGCGATGTCGTGGACGGTGATGCGACGTGTGCCTGTGCCGCCGTACAGCGTTTTCGCGCCGCCGGCGGGCTGCGTGGAGGCAGCCTGAAGCGTCATGGTGGAACGGCTCCTTCGTCATCTCGAGGCGCCCTGACGGCGTCCCCGGATCACGTCCATGGTGGCACCACGTGCCGTGTGGGGGGAAGTGGGCGGCGTTTTGTGCGCGTTGTGTCACAGCCCGCGCTCCGGCCGTGCCCGTAAGGAACCCCGCGGGCTTCCCGGCTCGTCCTCGTGGCAGTGCGGCCGTCCCCTCAACCCCCGGGAATCCCCTAGGGTCGGGGGCGGCGTGTACGGCACGGCAGGGCAGGCAAGGCAGTGAGGACGGCGGTATGGCGCGGGTGGACGTGGCGGAGACGGGCAGCGGCGGCGCACAGGACCGGCGCCCCGAGTCCCGCATCCGGGCGGTGGTCGACCGCTGGCGCGGCGACCGCGGCGTCTGGCGCCGGGGGGTGCTGCTCGCGGTCTGCGCGCTGCTCACCGCGCTGGTGATGATCTTCCACGCGCAGATCCCCAACCGGATCGGCAACCTCGGCAGCCTCACCGAGACCTTCCTGCCCTGGTTCGGACTGGCGATCCCGCTGATCGCACTGGCCGCGCTCTGGCGCCGTTCGGCGACGGCACTGGTCGCGGTCGTCCTGCCCGCGGTGGTCTGGGTCAACCTGTTCGCCGGGTTGATCACCGACAAGTCGGGCGAGGGCGGGGACCTGACGGTCGTCACCCACAACGTCAACGCCGACAACCCGGACGCGGCGGGGACGGCCCGCCAGGTCGCCGGGGAGGGCGCGGACGTGCTCGCCCTGGAGGAGCTGAGCCCGGGAATGGTCCCGGTGTACGAGAAGGCGCTGGCCGGGACGTATCCGCACCACTCGGTGCAGGGCACCGTCGGCCTGTGGAGCAAGTACCCCGTCGACCGGGTCTCCCCGGTGGACATCCGGCTCGGCTGGACCCGCGCCATGCGGGCCACCGTCGCCGCGCCGTCCGGGGACGTCGCCGTGTACGTGGCGCATCTGCCCTCGGTGCGGGTCAAACTGAACGCCGGGTTCACCGCCTCCCAGCGGGACCGCAGCGCCGACGCGCTGGGCGAGGCCATCTCCCGGGAGCCGCTGGAGCGGGTGGTGCTGCTCGGCGACCTGAACGGCACCATGAACGACCGTGCGCTGAAGGCGGTGACCTCGCAGATGCGCTCCACCCAGGGCGCGGCCGGGGACGGCATGGGCTTCAGCTGGCCGGCGTCGTTCCCGATGGCGCGGATCGACCAGATCATGGTGCGGGGCGTGGAGCCCACGGCCTCCTGGTCGCTGCCCAAGACCACCAGCGACCACCTCCCGCTGGCCGCCCGCGTCCGCTTCTGAGCACCCTTTCGCGAAAAGGGGAGCGGGCGCCCGGGAACAATCCCGCCGACCGCGTTTGTTCCGCTAGGGAACTTACGCAGTCACACCGGAAAGGCCCGCTCCTTCATGCCCCTGGCCCTGCTCGCCCTGGCCATATCGGCCTTCGGCATCGGCACGACCGAGTTCGTCATGATGGGCCTGCTGCCCAACGTCGCGGACGACCTGCACACCTCCGTCCCCACCGCCGGGTACCTGGTCTCGGCGTACGCGATCGGCGTCGTCATCGGCGCCCCGCTGCTCACCGCCCTCGGCTCCCGCGTCCCGCGCAAGCGGATGCTCCTGCTGCTGATGGCCCTCTTCACCGTGGGCAACCTCGCCTCCGCGCTGGCCCCCGGCTTCGGCACCCTGGTCGGCGCCCGGATCCTGGCCGGGCTGCCGCACGGCGCCTTCTTCGGCGTCGGCGCGGTGGTCGCGGCCCGGCTGGTACGGGAGGGCCGCCAGGCCCGCGCGGTGGCCACCATGTTCCTCGGGCTGACCGTCGCCAACATCGTCGGCGTCCCCGCCGCCACCCTGCTCGGCCAGCACCTCGGCTGGCGGGCCACCTTCCTGGTGGTCGCCGCCATCGGCCTGGTCGCCATGGCCGCGCTCGCCCGGCTCGTCCCGCACGTCCCGGTCGACGGACACCAGGGCCTCGGCCGCGAGCTGCGGGCGCTGGGCAACCGCCAGGTGCTGCTGGGGCTGCTCACCGCGGTCTTCGGCTTCGCCGGGGTCTTCGCGGTGTACAGCTACCTCTCCTCCATGACCACCGAGGTCATGGGCTTCGGCGAGTCGACCGTGACCCTGGTCCTGGCCCTGTTCGGCATCGGGATGACGCTGGGCGCGCTGGTCGCCGGCCCGCTCACCGACCGGGCCCTGCGTCCCACCCTCTACGGCTCGCTCGCCGCCCTCGCCCTCGTCCTGGTCGGCTTCCGCTACGCCCTCACCGTCCCCGCGCTCGCCCTGGTGGCCGTGGTCGTGCTGGGCGCGGTCGGCTTCATGACGACCACCCCGCTCCAGATGCTGGTCATGAACAAGGCCAGGACCGCCCCGACGCTGGCCTCCGCCTCCAACCACTCGGCGTTCAACCTGGCCAACGCGGGCGGCGCCTGGCTGGGCGGCGCCGCGATCGCCGCCGGCTGGGGCTGGTCCTCCCCGGCCCTGGTCGGCGCCGCCCTCGCCCTGGTCGGCCTCGCCATCGCCGTGACCGCCGGCCTCCTGGACCGTACGCCCCGGTCCGGCGACGCCACAGACCCGGCCGCCACCCGCATCGTCACCGGCAGCCCCCGCCCCGACCGCCCCACCCCCTCCCCCTCCCCCTCCCCCTCCGCCGAACCGGCGCGAGCCGAGTAGCGATACGGGCCGGGTACGGGACGAGCCCGGTACGCCCCACGGAGGGCGTACCGGGCCCGGGTGCCTAGCTGGTGGTCCCGGGCGAACGGCCCCGGCCACCGGAGTGCCCTCTCCCTCGTCAGGGCCCCCGAGTGGGCCTGACGCCCTGGGCAGTGGGCCACGCCGCTGTCGGGCGGGCCCTGCCCGGAAGCACGTCGGACGGCGCGTCCCCGTCCCGGGCGTACTCGCCCCCCGTCGTCGGCCACGGGCGAACGCCCTGGGAGTCCCGAGGTGCCTACGGGCGGACCGCGAGTCTCGCCCCGCCCCGGGCCCCGTAACGCCCGTCGGCCCCCGGCCGGGCCTGCGCCCTGAGGCACCCACCCGGTCCGGCGTCGGGCGCCCAGGGCGCATCGCACCGCACCGGCCGGGGCCCGTAAACCGGCGCCCTCGGCCGTCCGGCCCGGGGCGGGCGTCCCCCCGTCGGCCCCGGGGCGGGCCCCCGGAGCCCCGAGGCGCCCAGGGGGCCCGTGGCTCTCGCCCCGCCCGGAACTCCGCGCCGCTCGCCGGCGCCCCTCAGCCCACGTTCTCGCGCCACCGGTTGGTGATCGGCAGCCGCCGGTCCTTGCCGAAGCCCTTGGCCGAGATCTTGGTGCCCGGCGGGTACTGGCGCCGCTTGTACTCGGCCGCGTCCACCATCCGCAGCGTCCGCGCCACCGTCTCCTCGTCGAAGCCGGCCGCCACGATCGCGTCCTTGCCCTGGTCGCGGTCGACGTACAGCTCCAGGATCCGGTCCAGCACCTCGTAGTCGGGCAGCGAGTCGGTGTCCACCTGGCCCGGGCGCAGCTCGGCGCTGGGCGGCTTGGTGATCGAGGCCTCCGGGATCGGCGGGGTCTGGCCCCGCTCCTCGGCGGCCCGGTTGCGCCACTTGGCCAGCCGGAACACCGAGGTCTTGTACACGTCCTTGATCGGCCCGTACGCGCCCACCGAGTCGCCGTACAGCGTGGAGTAGCCCACCGCCAGCTCGGACTTGTTGCCCGGCGCCAGCACGATGTGCCCCTCCTGGTTGGAGAGCGCCATCAGCAGGGTGCCGCGCAGCCGGGACTGGAGGTTCTCCTCCGCCAGCCCGGTCAGCTCCACCGACCCCATATAGGCGTCGAACATCGGCACGATCGGCACCGTGCGGAAGTTCAGCCCGGTGCGCCGGGCCAGCTCGGCCGCGTCGCTCCGGGAGTGGTCCGAGCTGTACTTCGACGGCATGGACACGCCGTACACGTTCTGCGCGCCCAGCGCGTCGCAGGCGATCGCCGCCACCAGCGCCGAGTCGATCCCCCCGGAGAGGCCGATCAGCACCGAGCGGAAACCGTTCTTCGCGGCGTACGCCCGCAGCCCCACCACCAGCGCCGAGTACACCTCCTCGTCGTCGTCCAGCCGCTCCGCGTACCCGCCGGTCAGCTCCGGCTCGTACGCGGGCACCGGCTCCTCGGAGAGCACCACCCGCTCCACCCGCAGCCCGTCGTCCACCGTGCCGGTCACCGGCTCGGCGGCCGCCGCCGGCAGCTCCAGGTCCACGATCACGCTGCCCTCGGAGAACTGCGGGGCCCGGGCGATCACCTCGCCGCGCTCGTCCACCACGATCGAGTCGCCGTCGAAGACCAGCTCGTCCTGGCCGCCGATCATCGCCAGGTACGCGGTGGTGCAACCGGCCTCCTGGGCCCGCTTGCGCACCAGCTCCAGCCGGGTGTCGTCCTTGTTCTGCTCGTACGGCGAGGCGTTGATCGACAGCAGCAGCCCGGCGCCCGCCGAACGCGCCGCCGGCACCCGGCCGCCGTCCTGCCACAGGTCCTCGCAGATGGCGAGCGCCACATCGACCCCGCGCACCCGCACCACCGGCAGGGTGTCTCCCGGCACGAAGTAGCGGAACTCGTCGAAGACCCCGTAGTTCGGCAGATGGTGCTTGGCGAAGGAGAGCGCCACCTCGCCGCCGTACAGCACGGCCGCCGCGTTGCGCGGGGCGCCGGCCGGCTGCCCGTAGCGCGGCTGGGCCTTCTCGGAGCGGTCCAGATAGCCGACGACGACCGGCAGCTCACCGAACCCCTCGTCGGCCAGCCGCCGCGCGAGCCCCCGCAGGGCCTCCCGGGAGGCCTCCACGAAGGACGAGCGCAGCGCCAGGTCCTCCACGGGATAGCCGGTCAGCACCATCTCCGGGAACGCCACCAGGTGCGCGCCCTGCCCGGCGGCGTGCCGGGTCCAGTGCACGACGGCCTCGGCGTTTCCCGCGAGGTCGCCGACGGTCGAGTCGATCTGATTCAGAGCGAGGCGTAGTTGAGGCACGAGGACCAGTGTAATCGTCAGATGGACACGATGCCCGGGCCGGGGCCGCAGCGAGGCGGGCCGGGGCCGCGGCGGGACAGCCGAGACGGCGGCGGGGCGGCCGGGGCCCTGCCGGTCAGCCAGAGCCCTCAGCCGGTGGTGTTGTCAGTGCCGGATGGTTCTCTGGAGCCATGCATCCGTTCACCAGTGCCGACGCGCTGCCCGCCGTGCCCGACCTGCTGGCCCGGTGCCGGGCGCTGGCGGCCCTCGGCGCGCTGGCGGTCGGCGACCAGGACGGGCCGGCCGTCTACACCCTGCGGCCGTCACCGGAGGGCGGCCGCCATCGGTACGGCCGCGCGGCGCGCCCCGAGGGACCGGTCTTCTCCCTGGCCGCGGAGGGCGCCTGCTTCGAGATCCTCTTCGACCGGGCAGGGACGCTGCTCTGGGGGTACGTGGAGGGGGCCGCCCGGCTCCCCCTGCCCGACCGTGTGGAGCAGGACGGCATACCGGACGGCGACGGCCCCGAGTGGCTGCCGCCGGAGCTGCGCCCCCTGCTGCCGACGGCGCCGGTCGGCGTGCTGATCTGGCGTGAGGCCGCCGACGAGGCCTGGCACGTCCTGGACGCCTTCGGAGCCCTGAGCGGTGACGGTGCCCTCCTCCACGACCTGGTCGCCGTCCGCCCCCGTCCGCCCGCCTGGCTCCGCTCCCGGTGGCCCGTGGAGGTCGTCTGGGACGTCCTCGACCTCCCCGGCCCCCAAGCCGATCCCGGGCGCAACGCCGGAGGCCGGCGAGGCGGGTCCAAGCGCCGGACCGGCACCGCGACCGCGACCGCGATCGCAGCCCCGCCCGCGGCCGAGGAGGTGCTGCGCTGCCAGGACGCCTCCGGCCTGATCACCACGGCCGTCTTCCGGCTCCGGACCGAGGACGCGCGGAGCCATGTCCTGGACCTGCCGGTGGCGGTGGCCGACGACATGGTGGTGGTCGGCGGCGGAGCAGTCGCCGAGGACGGGCCGGTGGGCGCCCTGCTGACCGCCTCCTACCCCGCCGATGACCTGACCGAGTGGCGGGTGTCCTCAAAGGACCATGTGGTGCCCCAGGCGCACCGGCTCACCGGATACGCGATCGGGCTGCGGATCGAGGGCGTCAGCCGCCGCCGACTGGCCGAAGAACTGCTGCTGGTCCGCCGGGTCGGGAGTGCCCAGGCCGCGCATCCGGAAGCCGCCGCACCGGTTCCGCCCGGGCACGTCCTGCTCGGCGGGGGCTTCCGGGTCGGCTGGCACGACGGCCCGCACGCGCTGGGCGCCGGAAGCCTGGCGACCGCCTCGTACCCGGTGGAGGGGAGCGAGTGGCGGGTGCGTGCCAAGGACCACCTGGTCTCCCACCCCAGCACGGTGGACGCCTACGCGGTGTGCCTGAGGGACTCCTTCACCGTGGACGGCATCCCGTACCGCGTCCAGAGCCTCGTCCGGACCGAGGGGAGCGAGGTCCCGGCCGAGCGCCCGGCCGCGGCCGTTCCTTTCCACGGCACCGGACACGCGCTGACCGGCGTGGGCGCGGATGTGCGGCCGAGGGAGCCCGGCTCCCTGCTCTGGCGGCTCGCCCCGGTGACGGAGGACGGCGGCCTCGGCGCGGCGGCGGGCGGGAAGGACCATCTGGAATGGGCGCCCACCACCCTCGACGTCTACGCCCTGGGCGTCCGGCTGCTCGCCGAGGACCCCAAGCTGAGGAGTGCCTGACACCGGAGGAGGCCTGCCGGCCCCTGCCGCGAGAGGGCCGGCGAGAGGGCCGGACCCGCCGCGCGGCAGGCGCCGGCCGTGCTCACCCCTCCGCGTACACCCGCTCCGCCCAGCCGGCGATCTGCGCGTCGGAGAGGTGGCGGGCGATGTCCGCCTCGCTGATCATCCCGATCAGCCGCTTGTTCTCGATGACCGGGAGCCGGCGGATGCGGTGCTCCTTCATCATCTGGAGCACCTCGTCCACGTCCGCGTCGGCGGCGATCCAGCGCGGGGTGCCCTTGGCCAGGTCGCCTGCGGTGATCCGGGCCGGGTCGTGCCCGGCGGCCACACAGCCGACGACGATGTCCCGGTCGGTGAGGATGCCGCACAGCCGCTCGTTCTCGTCGGCGACCGGCAGCGCGCCGACGTTCAGCTCACGCATCAGCTGTGCGGCCCGGTCCAGCGTCTCGTGTTCGGGGAGCCAGTGGGCCCCCGCGTGCATGATGTCCTTCGCGGTGGTCATAGGGGTCGTACACCTCCGGATGGCGGCCGTACCGCGACGGCAGGCCGTCCATGGGGTCGCAGGGGTCCCCGAGCGCTCTCATTCTGGCCGCGCCACCGGCCCCCCGCGACCGCAGCGCGGGGGGCCTCCCCCCGGCACACCGACGCGCCGGCCCGGGCCCCCTCAGGAACCCGGGCCGACCCGCCGTACGCACCCCCCCGAGGCACAGATCCTCAGTGGGCGGACGCACCGCGCTCGCGCAGCATGTCGGCCATGAGCGCGATCTCCGACTGCTGGGCGTCCACCATGCCCTGGGCGAGCCGGAGCTCCACCTCGTCCCGGCACTCGGTGACACAGCCCTCGGCCATCTCCACGCCGCCCTGGTGGTGCGCGGTCATCAGCCGCAGATAGAGGACCTCGGCCTCCTTGCCGCTCGCCTTCCGCAGGGAGTCGAGCTGGGCCTCGGTCGCCATACCCGGCATCAGCGCGCCATCCGCCCCCGCGCCCCCGCCATGCCCGCCGTGAGCCCCGTCCGCACCCTGCCCGCCATGACCACCGTGCCCGCCATGGCTTTCGTGACCCTCGTGGCCCTCAGCCCCCCTCATCCAGGCCATCGGCTCGGTGCCCGAGGCGACCTTCGGCAGCCCCCAGCGGTCCAGCCAGCCCAGCATCATCCCGCGCTGGTTGGCCTGGGTGTTGGCGATGTCGTACGCCAGCCGGCGCACCTCCTCGTCCTCGGTGCGGTCCCGGACGATGAACGACATCTCCACCGCCTGCTGGTGGTGGACCGACATGTCCCGCGCGAAGCCGGCGTCCGCCGAGTCCGCGGCCGGGACCCGCGCCTCGGCCGGAGTGTCGTCGCCGCCCGCCGAGGCGACCGCCGCCGTGCCGGCGAACAGCAGGGCCAGCACCACCGCGGTGACCGCCGCCCAGTTCGTCCGGCTCATGACCCTGCCCGTGGAGGCGGCCCTGCCCTCAGCGGCGGTCACTGCTTCGCGCCCGCGCCGGGCACGCCCTCGGCGCCCACACCGCCCGTGCAGGCGGCCCCCGGCTCGGGGGTCTGCGTGCCCTGCACGTACTTGCCGAAGAACGCGTCTACCCGCGGGTCGTCGGCCCCGTCCACGGTGATCTGCTTGCCCCAGGCGCTCAGCATGACCGCCCCGGCCTGGTCCTTGACCGGGCTGATGAAGGAGTACGAGGTCTTGCCGACCTTCTCCTCCAGCTTCTTCACGTCCCCGGCCGGCGCCTTGTCGCTGTACGTGACCCAGACCGCGCCGTGCTCCAGCGAGTGCACGGCGTGGACCTCGGGGACCGGCACCTTGTAGACGTTCCGGTCGCAGTTCAGCCAGGCCCGGTGGTGGTCCCCGCCGACCGGGGGCTTCATCGGGTAGCTGACCGGCTTGGCCACGTGGTTGCGGCCGAGCTTCTTGGCGTCCCAGGACTTCTCACCCTTGATGGGCGCCTTGGCGGCGGCCTCGGTCCGCTCCTTCTTGTCGTTCTCCTGCTTCAGCAGGTACCCGCCGAAGCCGACCAGGCCGACGACGACGGCGGTGCTCAGCGTGATGGTGAGGATGCGGTTGCGGCGCTCACGTGCCCGTTCGGCACGGCGCATCTCCTCTATCCGGGCCTTGCGGTCGGCGTTGGAGGAGGAGCGGTTGGCGGCCATGGTGAATCGTCTGCCCTTCGTGTCAAGTATGGAGAACACGCTGGTCACCGCCCCAGCAGGGGCTCTACGGACCTGGCGCGCGGTGCATCTGCGTCTGCATCTGCGTCGAAGGGCGCGATCTAGGTCCGCAGCACCTGGAGGACATGCAGCCCTGGGGCGCGCGGACGGGCCTGGTACGAGGCGGGGGCCGCGACCGCCGGGGCCGGCTGCGGCCGGGTCAGCGTGTCCGGCTGCTGCGGCGGGTCGAGCGGCGGAGCGGTCAGCACCACGGGGGTCTGGTACGGGAAGAGCCCGCAGTCCCCGCGGTCGAAGGGGCAGGAGTACTCGGTGGCCGGGACCGCGAGCGTCACCCGCCGCTGCTCGCCGTGATCGGGCCGGGCCGCGACGCCGTGCGGGTCGAGACAGACGAACAGCGCGGCGAGGAGCGCCGCCACCGCGCTCAGCCGCGCCGTGGGACGCAGGATGCGTATGAGCCCGGAGCCCCCCATGAGCGCCGATGGTAACGGCACCCCCGCGGTTCCTCCACGGCCGGGCGGAACCGGTCCCTCAGCCCCGGGCCCCGTTGCCGTCGGAGAGTCCCAGGGCCAGCAGGGCCACATCATCACCGACCTCACCCGCGTACTCCGACAGATCCCGCCACACCGCGCGCACCATCTCCACCGGCGGGCCCGGCCGCACCCGCTCCGCCAGCGGGTAGAACGTGCCCGTGCCGTCCCGCGCCTCGGTGACCCCGTCGGTGTGCGCCAGCAGGACGTCGGTGGGGCCGAGCGGCACCGTCACCGAGGCGGGCGCGCGGTACTCGGCCAGCGCCAGCCCCCAGGGCGGCCCCGGTACCGCGTCCACCTCGCGGGTCATGTACCGCCCCACCACCAGCGGAGCCGGATGGCCGCAGCTCAGCACCCGTACCGCCGCCGCACCCGAGGGGAACTCCATCAGCAGCCCGGTGGCGAACAGCTCCCCGTCGCCCCGCTCGGCGGCGTCCACCATCAGCCGCCGGTCCAGCCGCCGGGCGATCCCGGCGAGGTCCGGCTCGTCCAGCACGGCCTCCCGGAAGGTGCCCAGCAGCGCGGCGACCGTGCCCACCGCCCGCAGCCCGTGCCCCTGCACATCCGCGACCACCGCCCGTACCCCGTACGGACCGGGCCGTACGTCGTACAGATCGCCGCCCACCAGGGTGCCGTGCTCGGCCGCCCGGTACAGCGCCCCGCACCGGACCGGGCCGACCCGCTCCGGCATCGGCGGCAGCACGGCGAGCTGCGCGGCCTGGGCGACCGTGCGCACCGAGACCAGCTGCGCGTCCCGGCGTACCCGCAGCGATGCCAGCACCACGCTGACCAGCGCGATCAGCACATACGCCACCAGGTCGCCGGAGGAGACGTCATCGGCCCGGATGGCGGGCAGCAGCAGCAGCGCGGCGAGCGTCCCGGAGACCGCCGCGGTGCCGAACGTCCCGTACACCAGGGAGGTCAGCGGCGGGACGACGGCGAAGGCGAAGCCCAGCTGGAGGCTGGCCGGGGTGAGGACCTGGACCACGATGAGCAGCGCGACGAAGAACCACGGCAGTGTCCGCACCCAGCGTGGCGCGGGCACGCCTCCGGGCAGCTGCTCCACGCCTCGGTCCATGTGCCCAGTCTGCGAGGCCGACGTTGGGCGCGCCACGCAGGTCCAGGCAGTATGGGTGCGCAACGTGCGCGTAACCGTGTGGTGGCATGCTGGCCCTGATCAGCGAGGATGGGTGTGGATATGGACAAGCAGCAGGAATTCGTGCTCCGTACGCTGGAGGAGCGTGACATCCGGTTCGTGCGCCTGTGGTTCACCGACGTACTCGGCTTCCTCAAGTCGGTCGCGGTCGCCCCGGCCGAGCTGGAGCAGGCCTTCGACGAGGGCATCGGCTTCGACGGCTCGGCGATCGAGGGATTCGCCCGGGTGTACGAGTCCGACATGATCGCCAAGCCGGACCCGGGGACCTTCCAGATCCTCCCCTGGCGCGCGGAGGCCCCCGGCACCGCACGCATGTTCTGCGACATCCTGATGCCCGACGGCTCCCCGTCCTTCGCCGACCCCCGCTACGTCCTCAAGCGCATCCTCGCCAAGACCTCCGACCTCGGCTTCACCTTCTACACCCACCCCGAGATCGAGTTCTTCCTGCTGAAGGACAAGCCGCTGGACGGTTCCAAGCCCGTCCCCGCCGACAACTCCGGGTACTTCGACCACACCCCGCAGAACGTCGGCATGGACTTCCGCCGCCAGGCGATCACCATGCTGGAGTCGATGGGGATCTCCGTTGAGTTCAGCCACCACGAGGGCGCCCCCGGCCAGCAGGAGATCGACCTCCGCTACGCCGACGCGCTCTCCACCGCCGACAACATCATGACCTTCCGCCTGGTCATGAAGCAGGTGGCGCTCGAACAGGGCGTCCAGGCCACCTTCATGCCCAAGCCGTTCTCGGAGTACCCGGGCTCGGGGATGCACACCCACCTCTCCCTCTTCGAGGGCGACCGCAACGCCTTCTACGAGTCCGGCGCCGAGTACCAGCTCTCCAAGGTCGGCCGCTCCTTCATCGCCGGCCTCCTCCAGCACGCCGCCGAGATCTCCGCCGTCACCAACCAGTGGGTCAACTCCTACAAGCGCATCTGGGGCGGCTCCGCCCGCACCGCCGGCTCCGGCGGCGAGGCCCCCTCCTACATCTGCTGGGGCCACAACAACCGCTCCGCCCTCATCCGGGTCCCCATGTACAAGCCCGGCAAGACCGGCTCCGCCCGCGTCGAGGTCCGCTCCATCGACGCCGGTGCCAACCCCTACCTCACCTACGCCGTCCTCCTCGCCGCCGGCCTCAAGGGCATCCAGGAGGGCTACGAACTCCCCGCCGGCGCCGACGACGACGTCTGGGCCCTCTCCGACGCCGAACGCCGCGCCATGGGCATCGAGCCCCTCCCGCAGAACCTCGGCGAGGCGATCTCCCTCATGGAACGCAGCGAACTCGTCGCCGAGACCCTCGGCGAGCACGTCTTCGACTTCTTCCTCCGCAATAAGAAGCAGGAGTGGGAGGAGTACCGCTCCGAGGTCACGGCTTTCGAGCTGCGGAAGAACCTGCCGGTGCTGTAGCCGCAGGTCAGCGGCTCAGGGAGCGATACGCGGGCGGGTCGCCCATTCCAGCAGAAGCGACCCGCCCGCGGCCACGATCAGTGGGTGGCTGACGCGTAAAGGCCCCAACGCTCAGGGGCGGGCGCCGGAGTGGTGAGGCAGGAGGGGCTGCCGCAGCCCTCTACACCGGTGTGGTGTGGCTGAAGCCGAGGGAGACGAGCCCTTCGGCCTGGCAGAGCCGGTCGGAGGGCCCGTCGACCTCTGTCTGGAGAAGTTGGTAGGCGGCGCCGTGAGCCTGGCCCCAGTGCATGGCGGCCCGCCACAGGAGGCGGCCAAGGCCCTGGCCTCGGGATTCGGGCAGGACGGCGAAGTACTGGGGCATGAGCTGGGGTCGTCCGATCGCGTCCGGGCACACTTCCATCGGGCCGATCGCGCCCACGATCCGCCCCTCGACGGCGGCGGCGAGGACCGGGCCGCACCGGCCGGCCCGCATCCGGGTGTGGAGGAAGGCCAGGCCGTCGGCTGCCATGGCCTCGGCGAACGGGGCGAAGGTCGCTTGCACGTCGGTCGGCCAGGCGGTGACGGTGCGGACCGGACCGCCGGGGGCGGGGCAGGGACCGATGGCGAAGTCCTTCAGCTGGATGCGGGTGCCGCGCGGGCGTGCGCTCTCGGGGCCGAGGGGGCGTACGACCCGGGCGCCTGTCACGTCGTGCACGGCCGCGAGCTTCGCGGCCAGCTCGGTGGCCTCCGCCACGACGCTGTCGTGGGGTCCGTAGGCGAAGACCTTGACGGTGCCGCGTCCGCGTTGGTCCAGGGTGGGGACGAGGGTGCGCTCGGGCTGGTGCACCACATCCTCGCGGAGGACCTTCTCGTCCTTCCGCCCGCCCCAGCGCCGGTCCTTGTCGTAGGGCAGGAAGCCGCCGGTAGCGGCCGCTCGCAGGACGTCCTCGAACAGGTCGACGCTCAAGGTGTCGGGGTGGACCGGGCCGAGGGTCGGCACGATCGGCGCGGTCAGTTGGGGCCGGAGCCAGTCCCAGCGGAAGAACATGGGCGGCACCCTAGCGGTGGGCCGGGCAGGGCTCAGGCCCCGACGCGAACGCGCCGGGGCCTGAGTGGAGCCGACCGGATCAGGTCGGTCAGTGGGGGTTGTCGTCTCCGGCGTCGCAGGAGCACTCCGCGCTCTCCACGATCGCGTCGAGGTCCTGGACGGCGGTGATCGTCGCGGTCGCGACGGGGGGTGCCGCGCGGCGGGCCGAGGGTGGTGGGCCGGGGAGGATGGTCACCGGTACGGGCGGGGTCATGAGGCGTTCTCCTTGTCTCCGTGCTGGCAGTAGCTGTGCAGCGGCGCCTTGGCCTCCTGGTAGTGCTTGGCCAGGGGGCGGCAGACCCGGCAGGTGCCGGACAGGGCGCAGCCCTCGCACCCACCGGTGCGAAGCATGAGGCGGTCGGCGATGGCGCCGAGCCGGGTGAGGCCGTCGATGCCTTCGGTCATCAGGTCGATCTGGTCGTCGCGGCCGACCTTGCAGATCGAGACCTTGGCGTGGGGGTCGGCGTGGAAGAAGGTGTGTCCCGCGTTGCAGCCGGCGAACGGCTTGCGCTGCCGCAGGTGGGCGGCGGACTGGGCGAGCAGCGGCTCACCGCCTCCGTAGATGGTGGGCGTCATGTTCGTGTACGCGTGGTTCTCGACGTTCCACTCCTCGGCGAGGGCGGCCATCTCGTCGGCCTCGGAGGCGTTGTCCTCGGTCACCACGACGTTGATCCGCAGCGGCAGCCCCGCCTCGCGCGCGGCGTCGATGCCGCGCCGGAACGCCTTCCAGGCCCCGCGGCGCTGGGTGAGGGTGTCGAAGGACTCCGCGCTCGCCCCGTACATGCTGACCACCAGCCGGTAGGGCGGGCAGTCCCGGAAGAGCTTGAGCACGATCAAGGCCCGGCTGCTGAGCCTGGAGGCCCGAGCCCGCGCGGCCGAAGGGGACGCTCGCAGCGCGCTGCGGGTACTCGCGTTGGCACATGAGGCACGGAGCACTGCGGGACCCGACGAGTTGTCCGGGGTCTTCTCGTTTCCCGAGGCCAAACAGTGGGCCTACGCCGGTACCACCCTGCTGGCCGTCGGGGGCGACGAGCACACCCGGCACGCCATAAGCGCTTCTCATCGTGCCGTGGAGCTGTACCACGCCGGGCCGGAAGCCGACCGCTCTCCCGGAGATCTACAAGCCGCCCACCTGGACCTGGCCACGGCCTACCTTGCCGGCGGCGAGGTTGAGAGAGCCGGTGTGCAGCTCTCGGAGGTGTGCACCGCCGAGGTATTCACGGCGAGCATCACCATCAGGCTCCGCAATCTGGCCGCGCTCCTTGGAAGCGAGCCGTACCGTGGCGCACGGTCGGCAGTCGATCTCCAAGCGCACATTCACGAAGTGACCGTCCGGCCCACTCTCGCCGGCAACCCCACGGAGCCCCGATGACCGCCCAGCCCCCCACGCCTGATCATTTGGTCACCGACCGCAGCCTTCTTTCCACCAAGGCGTATGGCACGGGTCAGCACCTGGCCGCCCGGCAATCCCTCTATCAGTGGCAAACCCCCAGCCACGACCTGCCGGGCATCGTGGTGAACGAACTGGCCGGCGTACGCGGTGCGGTCGCGGATGTGGGGTGCGGAAACGGGAAGTTCGTCGCCCGGGTGCGGGAGGTCCGTGCCGACCTGGTGGTGCTTCCGATGGACGTGTCTCACGGCATCCTCGGTGCCATTCCGGGGGCCCTCGTCGCGGATGTCCAACAACTCCCCATCACCGATGGAGCCCTCGGTGCGGTCCTTGCGCTTCACATGCTGTACCACGTCGAGGACCAGGCCCAGGCCGTGCGGGAGCTGGGCCGTGTACTGGCGCCCGGCGGAGTCGCGATCGTCTCCACCAACAGCAGGACCGACAAGCTGGAACTGGAGGACCTTTGGCGCCAGGCCGCGGGCGATGTGCTGGGCATCCAGGAGGGCCCGGCCCGAGTGCAGCTCTCTGCTCGCTTCACCCTGGAGGACGCGCCCGCGATCCTCGGTACGGTCTTCAGCGAGATCCGTACGATCCCTCTACCAGGAGTGATCGAGGTGACCGACGCTGAACCAGTCGTCGCGCACTTGGCCTCGTACGAAGCCTGGGCGGACAAGATGGGCGTCCCGTTCCGGGAGACGATCGAGCGCGCGCGAGAGCGGGTCAACGAGACCATTCGAGCGGAAGGCGCATTCAGTGTCACCTGCCTGGGCGGAATACTCGCCTGCCAAGGGCCATGACGGGAGGAGTACCGCTCCGAGGTCACCGCCTTCGAGCTCCGCAAGAACCTGCCGGTGCTGTAGGCGTAGCGGCGGGGCCCGGGCCGATGGTGATGAGCCACCGGCCCGGGACCGGAGCACTCCCGGCCTCCCGGGCCCGCCCGTCACAGCGCCCGAGGGGCGGGGTGGGGAGCCTCCATGACCTCGCGTGCCGCGTCGAGGAACGCCGACCGGTTCCCCTCCAGGTAGTCCCGCACGCTCTCAGCGTCGGGCAGGCCGTGCCACACGGTCTTGTTGAGGTCGAGGAAGTGGGCGTGCGCGGTCTCGTGCACGGCCAGGGGGAACTGGATGCGGAGGAGTCGATCCGCGACCCACAGCCTGTTCATCACGCCCTGGGTCGTGAGGCACCACTCGTCGGTGTCCTCCCACTGCGGCGGCCTGGTATAGGCGCAGCGTTCCGCCTCTGCCGAGACCTCGATGAACCGCTCCAGCAGGGCCAGCCGTTCCGCGCGCCGGGTCTCCGACAAGGCGATCCGCTGCCGCTGCTGTTCGGTGCGTTCCGCTGACTGCTGAGTCCTGTGCTGGACGAGGTAGGACAGCAGGCCGCCGAGGACGACGCCGCCCAACGATACGAGTGAGACCCAGAGTTGTCCTGCCATGGCGGTCATCCTTCCAGCCGTCCCTCCGCGGGGCGATCTCATTCGTGGCCGGTGCGACTACCGCGTCCGAGCCGTCCTGGACAGCCCCGTTCACCGGACCGAGCCCACGCCGGCCCGGCAGGCCGCCCACCACGCGCCGGAATCCCCTTTGACGGTGTGATCGGCATGCTGGGACGCTGCGGGCACTTCCGGGTGTCCGAGGGACCCGGGAGGCGGCCCGCCACAGGGCAGCCCGCGCACCGAGACGAAGGGGAAAGATGAGCCGACGGCGGCGGGTGGTGCTGCTCGGGGGTGGGTTCTCCACCGACGAGGACGGGTTGCTGGACGACTGGGTGCTGGGACTGACGGGGCGTCCGCCCGGGTGTGCTTCGTGCCGACGGCCAGTGGGGACGCGGAGGGGTACGTCGAGCGGTTCCACGCGGCGTTCGAGGGGCGGGAGTGCGAGGCCTCCGTCCTGCGGTTGTTCCGCCGCACGCTCGACGACGAGGCCCTGCGCTCCTTCCTGCTCTCGCAGGACGTGGTGTACGTCGGCGGGGGCAGCACCGCGAACCTGCTGGCGGTGTGGCGGACCCACGGGGTGGACCGGCTGCTGCGGGAGGCGTACGAGCAGGGCACCCTGCTCTGCGGGATCAGCGCGGGCGCCAACTGCTGGGCGGAGGCCTCGCACACCGACTCCTTCGGCCCGCTCGGCCCGCTGCGGGACGGGCTGGGCCTGCTGCCCGGGTCGGTCTGCCCGCACTACGACAGCGAACCGGGCCGCCGCCCCTCCTACCGGGCCGCCGTGGCCGACGGCACCCTGCCGCCCGGCTGGGCCGTGGACGACGGCGTCGGTGCTCTCTTCGTGGACGAGGATGTGGAGCAGGTGGTCGGCCGGACGACCGCCGCACAGGTGTACCGGGTCGAGCCGGACGGGGCCAGCGGGGTACGGGAGCGGGCCCTGTCCGCCGTACCGCTCACCGCCGTCAGGGACCAGGGCGGGCCGACCGCGACTAACGAGCCGACGGCGTGGTACGGGGCCAGGACCTTCTACCGATGGCGGGGAGCGGAGAGCCGGCCCTACGAGGAGCGTGTCGTGCTGTTCCGGGCGCGGTCCTTCGACGAGGCCGTCGAACAGGCCGAGCGGGAGTCGGCCGAGTACGCCGGGGCGAGCGACGCCGAAGTCCTCGGCATGGTGCAGGTCTACCGGATTTCCGAGGGCGACGGCGACGAGGAGGTGGGCGCGGGTACGGAGGTGTTCTCCCGGCTGTATGCGCTCGATCTCCCGGCGGACGCGTTTCTGGACCGGTTTGACTCGGGGCCGGAGCACACGCAGACGGCTGGGTGACGCCGCTGGGCGCCGGTGCCGGCTCGCGCCGAAGGCGGCCCCTCCTCGGCTGCCCCTGAGCAGAGGCGGCCGAGGGCGCGGCGGTGGCTCAGCGCTCTGACAGCTCGGAGGGCACCTCCTGGACCGTCCAGCCGTTGCCGTCCGGGTCGGTGAAGGTGAGGAAGGAGTTCCAGGTCTGGTCGCCCTTGCCCTCGGTCCAGCCGGTGGGGCCGAGGTGCTGGACGGGGCCGGCGGGGACGCCGCGGGAGAGGAGTTCGGCGTGGGCGGCCTCGATGTCGGTGACGCAGAGCTGGAGGCCGTGCAGGGAGCCGGGGGGTGTGGCGGAGGTGCCGGGCGCGGGGGGCATCCCGCTGGACAGGGCGATGGAGCAGCGGGAGCCGGGCGGGGTCAGCTGGACGATCCTGACCCCCGGCGCCACCTCGGTGTCCACGTCCACATGGAAGCCGCACCCCTGTGCGTAGAAGTCCCGCGCCCGGTCCAGGTCGGTGACCGGGATGTTGACCACTTCGAGTGTCCAGTTCATGGGCGGACGGTACGGCCGGAGACATGGCCCGGCAACCGGAAATCGGCCGCGGTCAGGGGTGCCAGGGGGTCCAGGTGAGGCGGCCGTCCAGGGTGAGGGCGGCGACGCCGCCGGGGGCGATGGCGGGGGCGCCGGAGAAGAGGGGGCCGCCGCCGCCCGTCCAGGGGCGGCCCGGGGCGGGTGCCATGGCCAGGCCGCCGGGGCGGCCGCGCAGGGCGAGGCCCCCGCGGTCGGGCGCGGAGACCACGGCGCCGTGTCCGGAGCGGCCGCCGGGGACCTCGGTCATCGGGCCCACCGGACGCCCGCCCCCGGTGAACCGGGCCGAGCGGGCGTCGCCGCTCACCGGCTCGCGGAACCAGAGGCGTACGCCGTCCTTACCGTCCGGGGCCGCGCTGAGCGCCACTGTGGTGGGGGGCAGGCCGGTGGCTATGGGGAGGGAGGGGGAGGAAGGGGAAGAGGGGGTGGGGGCGGCGGGGTGGGTCCAGGTCAGGACGGTCTTGGGGGTCGCGGCGAAGACATGGCCGCGGCCGGTGGCGTCCACCGCGGCCACCGGGTCGCCGCGCAGCTCCTTGCCGCCCGCCGACTGCCAGGGGGCGAAGCCGCCGTCGGGGCGCTGCACGGCCATGCTCATCGCGTGCCGGCCGTCCCGGACGTAGACCGCCGCCAGACCGGCGCGGTCCACCACCACCGCGGGCATGCTGATGTCGGCGCCGGCCCCCGCGTCCTCGGACTGGGGGCTGCCCAGCGAGCGCCACGGGCCGAACACCCCGCCCGGTGAGGCCTGGGTGGTCACCGCCACCTCCCGGCGGTACCCGCCGCCCGCCCCGCCGAGGTCGGTCCGCGTGCCGTAGACGGAGATCCGGCCGTCCGGCAGCCGTACGGGGACCACGCCGCCGTCCAGTCCGGCCCCCTCCTGGAGCACCGGCCCGGCCCACTGCGCCGCCTGGCCCGGCCGGTGCCACACCGCGAGCCGCCCGTCCAGCACTCCGAAGGCGTACAGCTCACCGGCGTGCGCCCCGGGCTGCACCCAGGACGTCGAACCCGACCGGGCGTACCGTATGGACTGCGCCCAGTTCCGCCCGGTGGGCCGCCCCGCCACCTTGCGGTCGCCGCAACCCGCCGGGTCCTCGCAGTAGTCGGTGTGGTCCATCCACGCGTACGTCTTCAGGGTGCGCAGCTTCGCCTCGAAGGTGCCAGGGTCCAGCGAGTGCGGCAGCGAACCGGTCGAGTAGCCCAGGTAGCTCTGCACCCCGAACGCCGGGCGGCCGGGGCGGCCGGCGTACCGGGCCAGCGCCGCCTGCACGAACCGCGCCCCGTAGGTGTGGTCCTGGTGGTCCGAGGTCCGCCCGGTCTTCTCGTTCAACCCCGGCGTCGGGTCCAGCATCCGTACGAAGGTGGGCCGGAACCGCCGCAGCACCCCGTCGATGGTGGCGACCACCTGCTCGCGGGTGTACGCGAAGTCCTCCCGTACCGGTGAACCGGCCGCCAGCTGCGAGCCGAGCGTCCCGGTCTTGCCGTCCCACAGTCCGTGCAGGCTGTGCGGCCGCTCGTCCGCGACGGTCCCGGCCTCCTTCAACTGCAGCCAGACCAGGCTGATCTGGGGCCGCGAGCGCAGGGTGTTCAGCTCGGCCCTGGACCCTCCGTCGATGGTGATCTCGGTGCGGTCCCAGGGGCTGGTGCGGTCGCCGGTGGCCATCTCCGCGTACGCCGCGCGTATGCCGTTCTGCCGGGCCTCCGCGTAGGCCGCCTTGTCGGCAGGGCGGCGCGGGTCCCCGCGGCGGTTGTTGCGGCCGTCGGACTCTCCGGCGGTGAGATAGACGGAGGTCAGGCTGCGGCCGGAGGCTATGGACTGGCTGGTGTCGGGGTTCATGAAGAACAGGTCGTCGTCCGGGTGGGACATGAACTGGACGACGGACTCGCCCGAGGTCCGCACCGGCTTGACCGCCAGCGCCTCCGGCACCCCGCGGCTCGGCACGTCCGAGGCGTCCGAGGACCCGGTGGTCGCCACCAGCACGCCGCCCGTGATGCCGAGCAGAACGGCGACCGGGGTGGCGACGAGCAGTCCGCGGCGGACCGTGGACGGGACGGCCGCGAGGCGGGTGGCGAGGCCGGCGGGGCGGCGCGAGGTCATGGCGGACTCCGGGAGGAGGGACGGACGGACCCGGGGGCCGATGGGGCCCGGGGAGGAGGGACGGTCGGACCAGGGGGAGGAGAAGCGGTCCGACCAGGGAGAAAGAGGCCGGACGGAGCCTCGGGGTTGTGGGGGTGGCGTGTGGGGTGGCTCACTGCCCATCCCCCCCGCGCCACCCCGGGGGCGGGGGAGAGACCCGCACTCGGGGGCGCGTACGCCCGCCTGAGGCCCGGGGCCCCGGGTCCGTACCCCCGGAAGACCCGCCCCCCCCGAGCCCTCACGGCCCCGGGGAGCCCCCCGATCCGGCCACCCCCTCACACCCCGAGCCGGGTGCTCCGACCCCGTGGCCCGGGCGGGGATAGGCTCGGGAAGGCGGGCGCCGGGGCCGGACGGGATTCGGCGGCCGAGGGCCCGCAGGGGCTGGTACCGACCCGAGAAGGGGGCCGCGGATGACGGTGCAGGGACGTCGGAGCAGTGCCTTCACCCGGCTGCTGCGGCACGGGTTCACCGATCCGGGGGACGCCGAGCGGCTGCTGGAGCTGCCGGTGCTGTCCGCCGTACGCGGGGATCCGGTCCTGCTGGACGCGCTGGGGGCCACCGCCGACCCCGATCTGGCGCTGCTCGGGCTGGTCCGGCTCGCGGAGGCGCAGGAGGACGGGGGGCGGGAGCTGCTGGGCACCGTGCTGGGCGCCAAGCCGCTGCGGGACCGGTTGCTCGGGGTGCTCGGCGCCTCCGAGGCGCTCGGCGACCATCTGACCCGCCACCCCCGCGACTGGCAGGCGCTGGTCACCTATGAGTCGGCCGATCTGCACCCGGGCGTGGTGGAGTTCGAGCACGGGCTGGCGGGGGCCGACGACCCGGTGGCGCTGCGGGTGGCCTACCGGCGGTGCCTGCTGTCGATCGCCGCGCGGGATGTGTGCGGGACGACGGATGTCGCCGAGACCGCCGCCGAGCTGGCCGCGCTGGCCACCGCCACCCTGCGCCGGGCGCTGGCCCTCGCCCAGCTGGACGCGCCCGAGGACGCCGCGGTCTGCCGGCTCGCGGTGATCGCCATGGGCAAGTGCGGGGGCGATGAGCTGAATTATGTGTCTGATGTCGATGTGATCTTCGTGGGGGAGGCGGTGGGGGAGGTGGAGGAGGCCAAGGCGTTGCAGGCCGCCACCCGGCTCGCCTCGCATCTGATGCGGATCTGCTCCGAGACCACCGTCGAGGGCGCCATCTGGCCGGTGGACGCCAACCTCCGCCCCGAGGGCCGCAACGGGCCGCTGGTGCGCACCCTCTCCAGCCATCTCGCCTACTACCAGCGCTGGGCCAAGACCTGGGAGTTCCAGGCGCTGCTGAAGGCCCGCCCGGTGGCCGGGGACGCGAACCTCGGCACGGCGTACATGGAGGCCGTGTCACCGCTGGTGTGGGGCGCCGCCGAGCGGGAGAACTTCGTCACCGATGTGCAGAAGATGCGGCGCAGGGTGGTGGACAACATCCCGGTGCACCATGTGGACCGGGAGCTGAAGCTGGGGCCGGGGGGCCTGCGGGACGTGGAGTTCGCGGTGCAGCTGCTCCAGCTGGTGCACGGCCGCAGCGACGCCACCCTGCACAGCGGCAGCACCCTGGACGCCCTCGCCGCGCTGGCCGCCGGGGGCTATGTGGGCCGCGCCGACGCCGCGCAGCTGGACGAGGCGTACCGCTTCCTGCGCACCATGGAGCACCGCATCCAGCTGCACCGGATGCGCCGCACCCACCTCGTACCGGAGGACGAGAAGGACCTGCGGCGGCTGGGGCGGTCGATGGGGCTGCGCACCGAGCCGGTCACCGCCCTCAACAAGGAGTGGCGGCGGCACGCGGCCGTGGTCCGCCGGCTGCACGAGAAGCTGTTCTACCGGCCGCTGCTGGACGCCGTCGCCCAGCTCGCCCCCGGCGAGACCCGGCTCAGCGCCAAGGCCGCCGGACAGCGGCTGGAGGCCCTGGGGTACGCCGACCCGGCCGCCGCGCTGCGCCATCTGGAAGCGCTGTCCTCCGGGGTGTCCCGCAAGGCCGCCATCCAGCGCACCCTGCTGCCGGTGCTGCTCGGCTGGTTCGCCGACTCCGCCGACCCGGACGCCGGGCTGCTCGGCTTCCGCAAGGTCTCGGACGCGCTCGGCAAGACTCCTTGGTATCTGCGGCTGCTGCGCGACGAGGGCGCCGCCGCGGAGAACCTGGCCCGGGTGCTGTCGGCCGGCCGACTCGCCCCCGACCTGCTGATGCGCGCCCCCGAGGCGGTCGCCATCCTGGGCGCACCGGAAGGGCTCAGGCCGCGCGACCGGGCCCATCTGGAGGCGGAGGTGCTGGCCGGGGTGGGCCGCGCCGAGGACGCCGAGACGGCGGTGGCGGTGGCCCGCGGCGTACGGCGCCGGGAGCTGTTCCGCACCTCGGCCGCCGACCTCATCGGCTCCTACGGCACCGAGGACAGCCCCGCCGAGGCCGACCCGGGTGACCTGGTGGACCGGGTCGGGCAGGCCATCACCGATCTGACCGCGGCCACCGTCGCCGGGGCGCTGCGGGCCGCCGTATGCGCCCAGTGGGGCGACACCCTGCCCACCCGGTTCGCCGTCATCGGCATGGGCCGCTTCGGCGGCCACGAACTGAACTACGGCTCCGACGCCGATGTGCTGTTCGTGCACGAGCCGCGCGAGGGCGTGGACGAGCAGGAGTCCGCGCGCGCCGCCAACGCGGTGGTCGCCGAGATGCGCCGGCTGCTCCAACTCCCCACCGCCGACCCGCCGCTGCTGATCGACGCCGACCTGCGCCCCGAGGGCCGCAGCGGACCGCTGGTGCGCACCCTCAACTCGTACGCCGCCTACTACCGCCGCTGGTCGCTCGGGTGGGAGGCGCAGGCCCTGCTGCGGGCCGAGCCGATGGCCGGCGACGAGGAGCTGGGCCGTCGCTTCCTCGCCCTGGCCGACCCGCTGCGCTACCCCAAGGGCGGGCTGGACGAGGCCGCGGTGCGCGAGATCCGGCGGCTGAAGGCCCGGATGGAGAACGAGCGCCTGCCGCGCGGCGCCGACCCTGCCCTGCACACCAAGCTGGGCCGGGGCGGGCTGTCGGATGTGGAGTGGACGGTGCAGCTGCTCCAGATGCGGCACGGCCACGAGCTGCCCGCGCTGCGCACCACCCGGACCCGCCGGGCGCTGGCCGCCGCCGCGGACGCCGGGCTGGTGTCGGAGGCGGACGCCAGGACCCTGGACGACGCCTGGGTGCTGGCCACCCGGGTGCGCAACGGGGTGATGCTGGTACGCGGCCGGGCCGGCGACACCTTCCCCTCCGAGAGCCGCGAACTCTCCGCCGTCGCCCGCTACCTGGGCTACGGCCCCGGGCACGCCGGCGAGATGCTGGACGACTACCGGCGCACCACCCGGCGGGCCCGGGGAGTGGTGGAGGAGCTGTTCTACGGAGGGTGAGGGATACGGGGGGTAGGGCCGTTACGGGGACGGGGACGGGGACGGGGCCGGGCGGGCGGTCAGGGGGCGCCATGTCCCACCCGCCCGCCCCCAGGCACGGGCGGCACCCTCAGACCTGGACCCCCGGTACCCCGTCCTCGACCACCACGCTCGCCCGGGTGCTCACCGGGGCGCCGGGGCGGGTGACGTAGGGGACCACCCGGAAGTCGGTGCGCCAGCGCCGCCGGTCCACATGGACCCGGACATAGCCGCGCTGGCCGTTGAAGAACTTCATATGCGGGTTGGCGGCCAGGAACTTCCGGCCCTCCTCGGTCAGGTCGGCGCCGTCGCCGCCGCTGGTGACGGAGGTGCCGACGAACTCGGCGCCGACGGTGGGCGCGTCCGGGTCCGCGTAGTCCCGCTTGAGGTCCCAGGCGTAGTTCTGGTGCCGGTCGCCGGTGATCACCACCAGGTTGCGCACCCCGGTGGCGTCGGCCTCGGCGAGCAGCCGGTTCCGCTCGGCGACATAGCCGTCCCAGGGGTCGGTCCACACCGAGGTGCCCGGCCCGGGGTCCTGGTCGGTCTGGCCCAGCGGTGCCTGGTTGCCCAGCACCTGCCAGCGGGCCGGGGAGCGCCGGAAGCCCTTGAGCACCCAGTCGCGCTGGGCGGCGCCCAGCAGGGTGCGCTGGGGGTCGAAGCGCTCGGGGCAGTTCGCGGTCACCGTGTCCCCGCAGGCCTGGTCGTCCCGGTACTGCCGGGTGTCCAGCATGGTGAAGTCGGCGAGCCGGCCGTAGGGCAGCCGGCGGTACATCCGCACGTCCGGCCCCTGGGGCAGCTGCGGGCGGCGCAGCGGCGCGTGCTCGTACAGGGCCTGGAAGGCGGCGGCCCGGCGGACCCGGAAGGGGCCGGGGTCCTGGCCCTTCTCCGGGATGTCGCCGGCCCAGTTGTTCTCCACCTCGTGGTCGTCGAAGGTCATGATCCACGGGAAGTTGGCGTGCGCCTGGCGCAGCGGGGCCTCGCTCTTGTAGAGGCCGTACTGGAGCCGGTAGCGGGCCAGATCGGTGGTCTCGGTGTGCAGCGAGGGGTCGGTGGTCACACCCCGCTTGTTGGTCTTCACCCCGTACTCGTAGAGGTAGTCGCCGAGGTGGACCACCAGGTCGAGGTCCTCGGCCGCCATGTGCTCGTACGCGGTGTAGAACCCGTCCTGCCAGGCCTGGCAGGAGGCGAAGGCGAAGGTCAGCTCGCGCGGGTCGGCCCCGGGCAGCGGGGTGGTGCGGGTGCGGCCGGTGGGGGAGAGGTGGCCGCCGGCCCGGAAGCGGTAGAAGTACACCCGGTCCGGCAGCAGCCCGCTGATCTCGGGGTGGACGGAGTGCGCCAGCTCCGGGGTGGCGGTCACGGTGCCCCGGCGGACCAGCCTGCGGAAGCGCTCGTCGGTGGCGATCTCGTACTCGACCTTCACCGGGACCGGCGGCATACCGCCGCGCCCGTCCGGGTCCAGCGGCTTGGGGGCGAGCCGGGTCCACAGGACCACGCCGTCCCCGCGGGGGTCGCCGGAGGCGATACCCAGGGTGAAGGGGTCGGAGGGCAGGCGGATGGACGTGGCGGATCTGGCGTGGGCGGTGCCGGAGCTCCATTCGCCGGTGCCGAGCATCAGCGCGCCCACTCCGACGCCGGCGAAGCCGATCGCTCTGCGCCGGGTGACGAGCGGGCCGCCGTGCGCGTCGGCGGCGAGCGGGCTGTCGAGCCGGGGGCCGAGACGTCCGGCCATCGGGATCCTCCTGGCTGCTGGGGGACGAACCGCCAGTAGCGTCGGAGGAGTTGGTGACAAGGGGCCTTCGGGAGCGCGTCCGGCCGCCGAGTAGCGGCCAAGCACAACATGAACATGCCACCGATGGCATACGGGTACCGAGAAGCCGGTGAATTCGGCCTTACCGGCACCGTGCCGGAAGGTTCCCCCCTGCGAGAGCCGGGCTCAGACGCGCTGGGGCCGCGGGCCGGACAGCAGGGCCGGGGCGGCGGGCACCTGGCGGTCCAGCCGGTGCGGCAGCCGCCCGTACCAGACGTACGCCAGGGTGTAGCCGAAGGCCAGGCAGATCATCCCGCCGACCGCGTCCAGCCAGAAGTGGTTGGCGGTGGCGACGATGACCACCAGGGTGGCCGTCGGGTAGAGCAGCCCGAGGATCTTGGCCCAGGGGGCCCGCGCCAGCGCGAAGATGGTCAGCCCGCACCACAGCGACCAGCCGATGTGCATCGACGGCATGGCCGCGTACTGGTTGGACATGTTCTTCAGGTTCCCCGAGGCCATCGAGCCCCAGGTGTGGTGGACCAGCACGGTGTCGATGAACTTCTCGCTGGTCATCAGGCGCGGCGGGGCCAGCGGGTACAGGTAGTAGCCGAGCAGGGCGATCCCGGTGGTGGAGAACAGCACCAGCCGGGTGGCCGCGTACCGCCCCGGGTGCCAGCGGTACAGCCACACCAGCACCCCGATGGTGACGATGAAGTGCAGGGTGGCGTAGTAGTAGTTCATCCCCACGATCAGCCACGTCACGGAGTCCACGGCGTGGTTGACGGTCTTCTCGAAGGCGAGCCCGACGCTCTGCTCGGCGTGCCAGATCCAGTCGGCGTTGCGCAGCGCCTGCGCCTTCTGCTCGGGCACCGCGTTGCGGATCAGCGAGTACGTCCAGTAGCTGATCGCGATCAGCAGGATCTCGAACCAGATCCGGGGCCGGCGTGGGGTACGCCACCGCCGCCGGCCGCCGCGCCCGTCTTCGAGGCCGGGGCCCAGGGGGGCGTCCGGTGCGGTCACGGAAGGTTCCGCCCCTGCTGCCGGAGCCTTCGCTCCCGGAGCCTCGCGGCCCTCCCGTGTCGTCACCGTCGCTTCACCCATGGGGCAAGAGTCTGCCAGACGAGTGGGATGGGTCGATCATCCGTCAGTCGGTTCTCTTCCCGCCCCCGTCCCCCCTGGGTACTACACCGACCCGGACTCCCCGGGCTCCCCGGGAAGGGGCTACTCCCGGCCCTGGCCGTTCGCCGAGCGCTGCCCGTGCGGGCCGGCCGCGGTGGAGCCGCGTACCACCAGCTCCGGCATGAAGACGAACTCGCTCGGCGGGGCCGGGGTGCCGCCGATCTCCTCCAGCAGCGCCCGCACCGCGGCCTGGCCCATCGCCTGCACCGGCTGGCGGATGGTGGTCAGCGGCGGGTCGGTGAACGCTATGAGCGGGGAGTCGTCGAAGCCGACCACCGAGACGTCCCCCGGCACGGTCAGCCCGCGCTGCCGGGCGGCCCGGATCGCGCCGAGCGCCATCATGTCGCTGGCGCACACCACCGCGGTGCAGCCGCGTTCGATCAGCGCGCCCGCCGCGGCCTGCCCGCCCTCCAGGGAGTACAGGGAGTGCTGCACCAGCTCCTCGCACTCGTCGGGGCCGAGGCCCAGCCGGGCCTGCATCCCGAGCCGGAAGCCCTCGATCTTGCGGAGCACCGGCACGAACCGCTTCGGCCCGACCGCCAGACCGATCCGGGTGTGGCCGAGGGCGGCGAGGTGGGTGACGGCCAGCTGCATCGCGGCCCGGTCGTCGGGGGAGACGAAGGTGGCCTCCACCTTCGGCGAGTAGCCGTTGATCAGCACATACGGAACGCCCTGGCCGCGCAGCTGGTCGTAGCGCTGGGTGTCGGCGGTGGTGTCCGCGTGCAGCCCGGAGACGAAGATGATCCCGGCCACGCCCCGCTCGACCAGCATTTCGGTCAGCTCGTCCTCGGTGGAGCCGCCCGGGGTCTGGGTGGCCAGCACGGGGGTGTAGCCCTGCCGGGTCAGGCCCTGCCCGATCACCTGGGCCAGGGCGGGGAAGATCGGGTTGTCCAGCTCCGGGATTATCAGCCCGACCAGTCCCGCGCTGCGCTGGCGCAGCCGTACCGGGCGTTCATAGCCCAGCACGTCCAGCGCGGCAAGCACGGACTGGCGGGTGGCCGCGGCCACACCGGGTTTGCCGTTGAGCACGCGGCTGACAGTGGCTTCGCTGACTCCCGCCTGGGCTGCGATGTCGGCTAGCCGCGCGGTCATGGGATGCGACTGTACCGGCCCCACGTCAGCTTGCCCACCAGACGGCGGACTCGGGGGCCAGCACCACCGTCCCGGCCGGTCCGCCCGCCGCGGCCCCGGTGCCGCCCTCGGGCGCCGGCGCCGGGACCATGGCCGTGCCCTCCGCGTCCGCCGGGGCCGCCGCGCCGGGGACGCTGCCCAGCAGCGGCCGGCCGCCGGGCGCGGGCACCTCCACCGGGCGGTCCGTCAGATTGACCGTGCAGACCAGTTCGCCGTCGTCCGTGCTGTCGGTGGCGGTGCGGCGGAAGGCCAGCACCCCGTCCGGGGCCGGCAGCCAGTCCAGCCCCTCGCCCGCGCCGAGCGCCGGATGGGCCCGGCGCAGCGCCAGCGCGGAGCGGTACAGCTCCAGGGTGGAGTCCGCCTCACCGCTCTGCGCCGCCACCGACAGGGCGCCCCACTCCGCGGGCTGCGGAAGCCAGCTGCCGCCCGGCCCGAAGCCGTACGAGGGACCGGTCCGCGTCCAGGGGATCGGCACCCGGCACCCGTCGCGCAGCCCGTCCTGACCGTCCTGCCCCTCTCCCTGGCCGCTGCGGCGGCGGAACGCCGGGTCCTGGCGCACCTCGTCGGGGAGGTCCGCCACCTCCGGCAGCCCCAGCTCCTCCCCCTGGTAGAGGTACGCGGAGCCGGGCAGCGCCAGCATCAGCAGCGCCGCCGCCCGGGCCCGCCGCAGCCCGGCCGCCCCGGTCCCGTAGCGGCTGGTGTGCCGGACCACGTCGTGGTTGGAGAGCACCCAGGTGGTGGGGGCGCCCACCGCGGTGGTGGCCCGCAGCGAGTCGTCGATCACCCGGCGCAGCGCGGCCGCGTCCCACGGGGTCTGGAGGAAGGCGAAGTTGAACGCCTGGTGCAGCTCGTCCGGGCGTACGTAGAGGGAGAGCCGTTCGGCGTTGGGCGCCCACGCTTCGGCGACCCCGATCCGGGCCGGGCCGCCGTGCTCGGCCGTATAGGAGTCGAGCAGCGTCCGCCAGCCGCGGTGGATCTCGTGCACCCCGTCCTGGTCGAAGAACGGCAGCTGCTGGGCGCCGATCAGCCGGACCTGCTCGCGGTGGCCGATGTCGGGCAGCCCGGGCGCCTTGACCATGCCGTGCGCCACGTCGATCCGGAAGCCGTCCACGCCCAGGTCCAGCCAGAACCGCAGCACCGAGGCGAACTCGGCCCGCACCTCCTCGTTCTCCCAGTCCAGATCGGGCTGTTCGGGGGCGAACAGGTGCAGATACCAGTCGCCGCCGGCGGTACGGGTCCAGGCCGGGCCGCCGAAGACCGACTCCCAGTCGTTGGGCGGCAGCGCGCCGTCCGGGCCCTGGCCGGGGCGGAAGAGGTACCGGGCGCGGGCGGCCGGGTCGCCGGCCAGCGCGGCGGTGAACCAGGGGTGCAGCTCGGAGGTGTGGTTGGGGACCACGTCCACGATCACCTTCAGGCCCAGGGTGTGGGCCTCCCGCACCAGGGCGGCGGCGTCGTCCAGGTCGCCGAAGAGCGGGTCCACCGCCCGGTAGTCGGCCACGTCATAGCCGCCGTCGGCCTGCGGGGAGGCGTAGAACGGGGTGAGCCAGACGGCGTCCGCGCCCAGGGCGGCCAGATGCCCCAGCCGCTCGCGGGCGCCGCGCAGGTCGCCGATCCCGTCGCCGTCGCCGTCCGCGAAGGAGCGCACGTACACCTGGTAGATCACCGCCCACCGCCACCAGTCGGCCTCGGGCCCGGGCCGGTGGTCGGTCATACGGAGGTCCTCCGGGTCGGGAAGTTCCCGCGGGGGCTCCGGCTCGGGCAGTTCCCGTACGGGCGAGGTCAGCTCGTGTGCGGCCATGGAGGGTCCCTCTCGATGGTCGGGGGGTGTCGCACGGTCCAACGAGCCCGGGGCTCCGCTGCAACGGCTCTGCAAGAGGAACTGAAAGGACTTGCAGTCGCCATGGCACCCGCCCGGGCCCCGTCGCCCCACCCTGTCAAGCGATACGTCGGCAACCTTCGGGACACGCGGACGTAACGATCGGTCGGCCTTGCAGAAAATTGCCGCAAGGCCTTTCGGCGCGTTTTCATCCCTGTTACGTTCCTGGCAACCCGGCGCGCCGCGAAGGAGCGGATCGCATGGAGGCCTGTGATCCGCTGATCCGCCTCGCCCCCGGGGACACCTGATGAGGAGTGCACATGCGGCGTGGCATAGCGGCCACCGCGCTGGTCGCGGCCCTGGGCCTGACGGCGACGGCGTGCGGCGGCGACAGCGGCTCCGGGGGCGGCGACGCCAACGGCGAGCTCAGCGGCACGGTGACCTGGTGGGACACCTCCACCGTCGGCAGCGAGGACAAGGTCTTCAAGAAGCTCGCCGAGGACTTCACCAAGAAGCACCCCAAGGTCACGGTCAAGTATGTGAACGTGCCCTTCGGCGAGGCGCAGAACAAGTTCAAGAACGCCGCCCAGTCCGGCTCCGGCGCCCCCGACGTGATCCGCTCCGAGGTGGCCTGGACTCCCGAGTTCGCCGACCTCGGCTACCTCGCCCCGCTGGACAAGACGGCCGCGCTGAAGAACCAGGACGACTTCCTGAAGCAGGCCGCCGCCTCCACCCAGTACAACGGCAAGACCTACGCCGTGCCGCAGGTCATCGACTCCATGGGCATCTTCTACAACAAGAAGATCTTCAAGGAGGCCGGCGTCGACGTCCCCGAGACCATCGACCAGCTGAAGACCACCGCCGCCACCATCAAGAAGAAGACCGGCAAGACCGGCCTCTACCTGCGCGGCGACGACGCCTACTGGTTCCTCTCCTTCCTCTACGGCGAGGGCGGCGACATGGTCGACGCGGAGAAGAAGACGGTCACCGTCGACAACCCGGCCGGCGTCAAGGCCATGCAGACCGTCAAGGACCTGGTCGACTCCAAGGCCGCGATCACCGACGCGACCAACGGCTGGGACAACATGCAGGCCGCCTTCAAGGACGGCAAGGTCGCCATGATGATCAACGGCCCCTGGGCGGTCACCGACACCTACGCCGGGGCCGAGTTCGCCGACAAGGCCAACCTGGGCATCGCCCCCGTCCCGGCCGGCTCCGCCGCCCAGGGCGCCCCGCAGGGCGGCCACAACCTCGCCGTCTACGCCGGTTCCAAGAACCTCGCCGCCTCCTACGCCTTCACCGAGTACATGACCTCGGCGGAGTCCCAGGCCAAGGTCGCCACCGAGCTGAGCCTGCTGCCCACCCGCCAGTCGGTCTACATCAAGCCGGACGTGGCGAAGAACCAGATCATCGGCTTCTTCAAGCCGGTCGTCGAGAAGTCCGTCGAGCGCCCCTGGATCCCGGAGGGCGGCTCCCTGTTCGCCCCGCTGGTGACCGAGTACACCAAGGTCCTCACCGGCCAGACCAGCCCCGAGCAGGGCGCCAAGGCCACCGGCGAGGAGTACCGCAAGCTCCTCAAGGGCTGGAAGTAACGGACGGCACCGGACCCGTTCGGGACCGGACGCGACTTCGTGACCTCGCGACTTCGCGACTCAAGGAAGGTTGACCGGCTGATGGCTGTGGACACCCCCAGCCAGTCGGTGGCTGAGGCCGCGGGTGGCGACACCCGCGGCCCCGCCCGCCGTGCTGGCAGGTCCAAGAGTGGACCCAAGGGCGGACCGAAGGGCTCCGGAGGCAGGGCGAAGCGCTCCCTGGCCACCCACTGGTACGCCTGGGCGATGGTCGCCCCGGTGGTGGTCGTGATCGGCGTGATCATCGGCTATCCGCTGGTGCGCGGGATCTACCTCTCGCTCACCGACGCCACCGAGCGGAACGTGGCGCGCTCCATCGGGGTCAACGAGATCCCGGCCACCTACGAGTTCGTCGGCCTGGAGAACTACAAGACGGCGCTGAGCAGTTCGCAGTTCTTCGACACCCTGGGCTGGACCCTGGTGTGGACGGTCGCCTGCGTCTCGGTCACCTTCGTGCTCGGCCTCACCCTGGCCAACATGCTCAACCGGAAGATGGCCGGCCGCTCCGCGTACCGGATGCTCATCATCCTGCCCTGGGCGGTGCCCGGCTTTGTCTCGGTCTTCGCCTGGCGCTTCCTCTACGACGAGCGGCGCGGCCTGCTCAACCAGGTGCTGGCCGGCGGCGGCATCGACGCGGTGCCCTGGCTCAACGACCCGACCATGGCCAAGCTCTCGGTCATCGCGGTCAACGTCTGGCTGGGCGTCCCCTTCATGATGGTCGCCCTGCTCGGCGGGTTGCAGTCCATCCCCGGCGAGTTGTACGAGGCCGCCGAGATGGACGGCGCCAACGCCTGGCAGCGGTTCCGCAACATCACGATGCCGGGGCTGCGTTCGGTCTCCACCACGGTGGTGCTGCTCTCCACCATCTGGACCTTCAACATGTTCCCGGTGATCTTCCTGCTGACCCGCGGCGGACCCGGCGAGGCGACCCAGATCCTGGTTACCCAGGCGTACAAGTTCAGCTTCGAGATCAGCCCGCGCGACTTTGCGCAGTCCTCCACCTGGGGTGTGCTGATCCTGGTGCTGCTGATGCTCTTCGCCGCGGTCTACCGGCGAGTCCTCCGCAAGCAGGGAGAAGTCTGGTGACCACCGCGACCGACACCGCCAGGACCCACCGCCGTACCCCCGAGGTCAAGACCCGCCGCCGGGGGCAGCGCTCCCCGCTCGCCTCCATTGGCCTGCACGCCGGCCTGATCATCGCCTCGGTCGTCGCGGTCTTCCCCGTCCTCTGGGTGCTGCTGACCTCGCTCAAGCCCGCGAAGTACGCCACCACCACGGACTTCTTCCGCGAGACGACCTTCGAGAACTACACCGACCTGCTGCGGGACACCCCGTTCCTCACCTGGTTCGGCAACTCGCTGCTGATCGCCGGACTGACCACCGTGGTGGGTGTGTTCGTGGCCGCCACCACCGGCTACGCGGTCAGCCGCTTCCGCTTCCCCGGCAAGCGCGGGCTGATGTGGACGCTGCTGATCACCCAGATGTTCCCGGTCGCCGTCCTGATCGTGCCGATCTACAACATCATGGCGGCCATCGGCCTGCTCAACCAGGCCGCCGGCCTGGTCATCACCTACCTCACCATCGCGGTGCCGTTCTGCGCCTGGATGATGAAGGGCTTCTTCGACACCATCCCGGCCGAGATCGACGAGTCCGGGCAGGTCGACGGCCTCACCCCGTTCGGCACCTTCTGGCGGCTGATCCTGCCGCTGGCCAAGCCCGGTATCGCGGTGACCGCCTTCTACTCCTTCATCACCGCCTGGGGCGAGGTCGCCTACGCCTCCGCCTTCATGGTCGGCGACGAGAACCTCACCCTCGCCGGAGGACTCCAGAAGTTCGTCAACCAGTACGGCGCCCAGTGGGGCCCGATGACCGCCGCCTCGGTGCTCATCGCCATCCCCGCCGCGCTCGTCTTCCTCTTCGCCCAGCGCCACCTGGTGACCGGCATGTCCGCCGGCGCCGTCAAGGGCTGACACCGAGGGGGTACGAGGACGGGCCACCGCCCCCGTTCTCGTACCGCCCTCCCCGCCCCTCGCGCATCCAGTCGCCCCGCCCGCCCGCCGGGGCCCCGCCTCCCCCTCTACCTCCAGGGATGACATGACCCAGCACCTCGCCGCCGCCCCCGCCGCCCCGACCACCGGCACGCACACGGGCTGGTGGAGAGACGCGGTGATCTACCAGGTGTACCCGCGCAGCTTCGCCGACGGCAACGGCGACGGCATGGGCGACCTGGAGGGCATCCGCAGCCGGCTGCCGTACCTGAGGGACCTGGGCGTGGACGCCGTCTGGCTCAGCCCCTTCTACGCCTCCCCGCAGGCCGACGCCGGCTACGACGTCGCCGACTACCGGGCCATCGACCCGATGTTCGGCACCCTGCTGGACGCCGACGCCCTCATCCGCGAGGCCCACGCCCTGGACCTGAGGGTCATCGTCGACCTCGTCCCCAACCACTCCTCGGACCGCCACGAGTGGTTCCAGCGCGCCCTGAAGGAAGGTCCCGGCTCCCCTCTCCGCGAGCGCTACCACTTCCGCCCCGGAAAGGGACCGGACGGCGAACTGCCCCCCAACGACTGGGAGTCCATCTTCGGCGGCCCCGCCTGGACCCGTACCGCCGACGGCGAGTGGTATCTGCACCTCTTCGCCCCCGAGCAGCCCGACTTCAACTGGGAGCACCCGGCGGTACGGGACGAGTTCCGCTCCATCCTGCGCTTCTGGCTCGACATGGGCGTCGACGGCTTCCGGGTGGACGTGGCGCACGGCCTGGTCAAGGCCGAGGGGCTGCCCGACATCGGCTCCCACGACCAGCTCAAGCTGCTCGGCAACGACGTCATGCCCTTCTTCGACCAGGACGGCGTGCACGAGATCTACCGCTCCTGGAACCAGGTCCTCACCGAGTACGACGGGGACCGCATCCTGGTGGCCGAGGCCTGGACCCCCACCGTCGAGCGCACCGCGAACTACGTCCGCCCCGACGAGATGCACCAGGCGTTCAACTTCCAGTACCTGGGCACCCATTGGGACGCCGCCGAACTCCGTACCGTCATCGACGCCTCGCTCGCCGCGATGCGCCCGGTCGGCGCGCCCACCACCTGGGTGCTCTCCAACCACGATGTCACCCGGCACGCCACCCGGTTCGCCAACCCGCCCGGCCTCGGCACCCAGCTCCGTACCCCCGGCGACCGTGCCCTGGGCCTCCGCCGCGCCCGCGCCGCGAGCCTCCTGATGCTCGCCCTGCCCGGCTCCGCCTACGTCTACCAGGGCGAGGAACTGGGCCTGCCGGACGTCACCGACCTGCCCGACGAGGTCCGCCAGGACCCGTCCTTCTTCCGCGCCACCGGCCAGGACGGCTACCGCGACGGCTGCCGCGTCCCCATCCCCTGGACCGCGTCCGGCCCCTCCTACGGCTTCGGCACCGGCGGCTCCTGGCTCCCGCAGCCCGCCACCTGGGGCCCCCTCAGCATCGAGTCCCAGACCGGCGACCCCGCCTCCACCCTGGAGCTCTACCGCTCAGCCCTCACCATCCGCCGCACCCACCCCGCCCTGGGCGCCGGCGAGTCCATCGAATGGCTCCAGTCGGCCCCCCACGGCGTGCTCGCCTTCACCCGCCGCCCCGGCTTCACCTGCACCGCCAACACCACCGGCGCCCCCGTCCGCCTCCCCGCCCCCGGCCGCCTGCTGCTCTCCAGCGCCGAGGTCACCGTGGCCGACGGCATGGTCACCCTCCCCGCCGACACCACCGCCTGGTGGGCGGTGTGACCCTCTCCCCGCCGCGCGGCGACGCGCGGCCCGAGCCGCGGGGCGACCGAGGAGGGGACGCCCCGCGGCTCGCGGACATCGCCGTCCAGGCCGGGGTCAGCGAGGCCACCGTCAGCCGAGTGCTCAACGGCAAGGCCGGGGTGGCCGGTTCGACCCGCCACCGCGTCCTCGCCGCGCTGGACGTCCTCGGCTACGAACGCCCGACCCGCCTCCGCCGCCGCAGCGCCGGCCTCGTCGGCCTGGTCATCCCCGAACTGACCAACCCGATCTTCCCGGCCTTCGCCCAGGTCATCGAGCAGGTCCTGGCCGGCCACGGCTACACCCCGGTGCTCTGCACCCAGATGCCCGGCGGCGCCACCGAGGACGAACTGGTGGAGCAACTGGAGGAGCGGGGTGTCACCGGCATCGTCTTCCTCTCCGGACTGCACGCCGACTCCGCCGCCGACCCGGCCCGCTACGCCGGCCTCACCGCCCGCGGTGTCCCGTACGTCCTGATCAACGGCTTCAACGAGCGCATCGACGCACACTTCGTCTCCCCCGACGACCGCGCCGCCGCCCGGATGGCCGTCCACCACCTCGTCGAACTCGGTCACCAGCGCATCGGCCTGGCCATCGGCCCCACCCGCCACGTCCCCTCCCGCCGCAAGGCCGAAGGCTTCACCCAGGCCCTCGAAGAGTTCCTGAACCTGCCCCCCGAACAGGCGGAGGACTGGACCCACTCCACCCTCTACGGAGTCGAGGGCGGCCACGCCGCCGCCTCCGTCCTCCTGGACCGGGGCTGCACGGGCATCGTCTGCGCCAGCGACCTGATGGCCCTCGGCGCCATCCGCGCCGCCCGCACCCGCGGCCTGGACGTCCCCTCCGGCCTCTCCGTGGTCGGCTTCGACGACTCCCCCCTCATCGCCTTCACCGACCCACCCCTCACCACCATCCGCCAACCCGTCCACGCCATGGCCACCGCCGCCGTCAACGCCCTGTTGGAGGAGATCCAGGGCAACCCGGTCCAGCGCACCGAGTTCGTCTTCCAACCCGAGCTGGTGGTACGCGGCTCGACGGCGCGGCCGGGGGCCTGATCGCACGGACGGGAGCGGCTGGCCCTAGCACCCGCTCGACCGTCCGGCACGTAGTGCTAGGCCTCTGGCCACGGGCTCAGCGTATGAGCCGCATGTCGCGGACTCATACCTCTCTGACGACCACCGACCGTGGCACCAGCTTCTCCAGGTCGTCCACGTCCGAGGTGAAGACGGTGACCTGCCCCCGTTGCCGACGCGCGACCATGGCGAGTACGGCGTCGATCGCGTACTTGTGACCGTGCAGACCTGTCTCCGCCAGCAGCCGACGGGCCTCTCGGGCCTCCTCTCTGCCGATCTCGGCGACCTGGAGCCGGGAGAGCACCCAGTCCCAGCGCCGCTCCGTGGTTCTGCCGTCGTACGCTTCCACGAGCGTCAGAGGAGAGGTCACCACATCCGCCTCCCCACGGGCGGCGAGGTCGAGCAAGGCGATTATCGACCGGTCGCCGCGCACGGCGAGGGAGAGGGCCTCGCAGTCGAAGACGAAGACGCGCAGCGCCCGCTGCCCGAGGCCGCCCGTGCGCTCCTTCACGCCGCCTCGCCCGCATCGCGCCCGGCTCCGCCCCGGCGCCGCTCGTGTTCGGCGTCGAGGTCCTGCAACTCGGCCAGGGCCGCCGCGTGCTCCTCGTCGGTCACCGGGCCGTGCTCCTCTTGCAGCCAGTCGACCAGCTCGACCAGCCGGTCCCGGTCCCGCTTGTAGCGCAGGGCCTCGGCGACATAGGCGGACAAGCCGCGCTCGGCAGCATCGGCGCGGATCTCGTCCAGAAGATCCTCGGGGATGGTGATGGTCACCTTCTTCGTTGCCATACTTGCCACCATACTCGCCGGGTGGGAAGCCATACCTCACCCCGCTTCTGACGGATCCCGCCCTCGGGTAACCGTCTCGGTCGACCGCTCACGCCACTTGCGTGCTTGACCCGCCTGCACCCCCTCGCCCACTCATGCCGCCGGCCCCGGCCCTCCTGTGCGGGGAGGGCCGGGGCCGGCGGGGTGTGCGGAGGGTTGGGGCCGTCCGCGGGGAGGGCCCGGGGCCTGGCCCGTGGGTTGGGCCGGGGCGGGGTCGTGCGCGGCCTCGGGCACTCCCGGTGACGACCGGCCCGGCCGGTCGGGCGCGTGGAGCCGGGCAGGCCCGGCTCTCCGGTCGGCCGGACCGGAGTCGGGAGGACCGTAGCATTCATGAAACGGCTTGCGAAAGAGCTTGCAGGAGGTGGGCGAGGATCGTCGCCGGGTCGTGATGTGGATGTTTCCCACGGGTAAACCAAGCGTGTCCAAAGCCTTGACCGGCCCGCCGGGGCCTCGTACGGTCACGTCCGAAAACCGTTGCTGACTTCTTGCAGCAAGAGGATGCAGTGACGGCCCTCCAGTACCACCCCGGCCTTGCGGGCATGGCGCGTTGCCGCACGAGGCTGCACCCGCATCCGCACCTCCCTGTCCCCAGGAGGCACCATGGCCGCAAAGACGCTGCCAGCCAGAGCCCTGGCCGCCGCGCTCGCCCTCACCGCCGGAGCCGCGCTCACCGTCGCCACCCCCGCGGCGGCACCCGCCCGGGCCGCCGCGCCGGGCACCAAGGACGTCACCGCCGTGCTCTTCGAGTGGAAGTTCAACTCGGTGGCCAAGGCGTGCAAGGACACGCTGGGCCCGGCCGGTTACGGCTACGTCCAGGTCTCACCGCCCCAGGAGCACATCCAGGGCCCCCAGTGGTGGACCTCGTACCAGCCGGTCAGCTACAAGATCGCCGGCCGGCTCGGTGACCGCGCCGCCTTCCAGTCGATGGTCAACACCTGCCACGCCGCCGGCGTGAAGGTCGTCGTGGACACCGTCATCAACCACATGTCGGCCGGCAGCGGCACCGGCACCGGCGGCTCCTCGTACAGCAAGTACGACTACCCGGGCATCTACTCGGGCTTCGACATGGACGACTGCCGCGCCACCATCAGCAACTACCAGGACCGGGTCAACGTCCAGTTCTGCGAGCTGGTCGAGCTGGCCGATCTGGACACCGGCGAGGAGTATGTGCGCGGCCGGATCGCCGCGTATATGAACGACCTGCTCACCCTCGGCGTGGACGGCTTCCGCATCGACGCCGCCAAGCACATGCCGGCCGCCGACCTGGCCGCCATCAAGGCCAAGCTGACCAACCCGAGCGCCTACTGGAAGCAGGAGGCGATCTTCGGCGACGGGGAGGCGGTCTCCCCGAGCGAATACCTGGGCAACGGCGACGTCCAGGAGTTCCGCTACGCACGGGACCTGAAGCGGGTGTTCCAGAGCGAGAACCTCGCCTATCTAAAGAACTACGGGGAGGGGTGGGGGTATATGGCGTCCGGCAAGTCGGGGGTCTTCGTGGACAACCACGACACCGAGCGCCAGGGCGACACCCTCACCTACAAGAACGGCTCCGCCTACACCCTGGCCAATGTCTTCATGCTGGCCTGGCCCTACGGCTCCCCGGACGTCCACTCCGGCTACGAGTGGAACGACAAGGACGCCGGTCCGCCCAACGGCGGCCAGGTCAACGCCTGCTACAGCGACGGCTGGAAGTGCCAGCACGCCTGGCGGGAGATCTCCTCCATGGTCGCCTTCCGCAACACCGCCCGCGGCCAGGCCGTCACCCACTGGTGGGACAACGGCGGCGACGCCATCGCCTTCGGGCGGGGCAGCAAGGCCTACGTGGCCATCAACCACGAGACCGGCCAGCTGAACCGCACCTTCCAGACCGCGCTGCCCGCCGGCACGTACTGCGATGTGCAGAGCGGCCGTTCCGTCACCGTCGACGGCGGCGGCAAGTTCACCGCCACCCTCGGCGGCGGCACCGCCCTCGCCCTGCACACCGGCGCCCGCAACTGCACCAGTTGACACCCTGCCCCGCGCCCACCCCAAGCGGTGCGGCGCGGGGCCTCCCGCACCCCGCCAGACCAGGAGACCCGTTGTGAATCGGCTCCATCCCCGGCCCAGGCCCCGGGCCCGTACCCCGCGTACCGCGGTCGCCGCCCTCGCCGCCGCCACCGCCGCGGCCCTCGTCCCGGCGCTGCCGGCCACCGCCGCGCCCCGGCCGCCCGCCCCGCCCTCGGACGCCCGGCTCGCCGCCGAGCCCGCCCGGCACGATCTGACCCGCGAGCAGTTCTACTTCGTCCTGCCGGACCGCTTCGCCAACGGGGACCGGGCCAACGACCGCGGCGGACTCACCGGTTCACGGCTCAGGACGGGTTACGACCCCTCCGACAAGGGTTTCTACCAGGGCGGTGACCTCAAGGGCCTGACCGAGAAGCTGGACTACATCAAGGGGCTCGGCACCACCGCCATCTGGATGGCGCCGATCTTCAAGAACCAGCCGGTGCAGGGGGAAGGGAAGGACGCCTCGGCCGGCTATCACGGGTACTGGATCACCGACTTCACCCAGGTCGACCCGCACTTCGGCACCAACGCCGATCTGGAGCGGCTGGTCGACAAGGCCCATGACAAGGGCATGAAGGTCTTCTTCGACGTCATCACCAACCACACCGCCGATGTCATCGACTACGAGGAGAAGAGCTACGGCTATCTGTCGAAGGGGGCCTTTCCGTATCTGAGCAGGGACGGGAAGCCGTTTGACGACGCGGAGTACGCGGATGGGGGGCGCCCGTTCCCGAAGACGGGGAAGGGGACCTTTCCCCGTACGCCGGTCGTCCCCGAGGGCAAGAAGAAGGCGAAGGTCCCGGGCTGGCTCAACGACCCGGCGATGTACCACAACCGGGGCGACTCCACCTTCGCCGGTGAGTCCTCCACCCATGGCGACTTCGCCGGGCTGGACGACCTGTGGACCGAGCGGCCCGAGGTCGTGGCCGGTATGGAGCGGATCTACCAGCGCTGGGTGCGCGACTTCGGCATCGACGGCTTCCGGATCGACACCGTGAAGCACGTCAACACCGAGTTCTGGACCCAGTGGGCCACCGCCCTCGACGCCTACGCCGCCAAGCGCGGCAAGGACGACTTCTTCATGTTCGGTGAGGTCTACTCGTCCGACCCGGCCGTCACCGCCCCCTATGTCACCCAGGGCCGTCTGGACGCCACCCTGGACTTCCCCTTCCAGGACGCGGCCCGCTCCTACGCCTCCCAAGGCGGTTCGGCGGCGAAGCTGTCGGCCCTCTTCGCCCAGGACTACCGCTACACCACCGACAAGGCCAACGCCTATGAGTCGGTGCCCTTCCTGGGCAACCACGACATGGGCCGCTTCGGCACCTTCCTGAAGCAGGACAACGCCACAGCCGACGACGCCGAACTGCTGGACCGCTACCGGCTGGCCAACGAGCTGATGTTCCTCAGCCGGGGCAACCCGGTCGTCTACTACGGCGACGAGCAGGGCTTCACCGGCGCCGGCGGCGACAAGGACGCCCGGCAGACCCTGTTCGCCTCCAAGACCGCCGACTACCTGGACGACGACCAGCTCGGCACCGACCGCACCCATGCCGCCGACGCCTACGACACCCGCCACCCGCTCTACCGCTCCCTCGCCGAGCTGTCGAAGCTGACCAAGGCCCACCCGGCCCTCCGCGACGGGGTACGCACCGAGCGCCACGCCGACCAGGGCCAGGGCGTCTACGCCTTCTCGCGCATCGATCCCCGGGCGAAGACCGAGTATGTCGTCGCGGTCAACAACGCCCGGGCGGCGAAGACGGTGGAACTGGCGACGGACTCGCCGGACACCGCCTTCTCTACGCTGTACGGGGGCCAGGGCACCGTCCGCTCCCAGGGCGCCACGCTCACGGTCACCGTCCCCGCCCTCTCCTCCCTCGTCCTCAAGGCCGCCCGCCCGATCGCCGACCCGGCCACCCGGCCCGCGATCGAGCTGACCGCGCCCGCCGCCGGGGCCACCGGCACCGTCGAGCTGAACGCCCAGGTCACCGGCGGCCGCCTCAACCGGGTCGTCTTCGCCGCGCAGACCGGCAACGAGCCCTGGCAGGTCCTCGGCAGCGCCGACCACGCCCCGTACAAGGTCACCCACACCCTGGCCAGGACCACCGCCGCCGGGACCCCGGTCCGCTACAAGGCGGTCGTGGTGGACAGCAGGGGCCGCACCGCCAGCGCCCTGGCCGCCACCACCGCGGGGGCGCCGGTCACCCCCGCCCCGCCGAGCGCGGTGGAGCGGGAGTACGCGATCGTCCACTACCAGCGGCCGGACGGCGACTACAACGGCTGGGAGGTGAGGACGGGGAGCGCGACCGTCCCCTTCAGCGGGCGGGACGCCTATGGGGCGTTCGCCTGGGTCAAGGTGGACGAGGGCGCGGGGAGCGTCCCGTACACCGTGGTCAAGGGCTCCACCAGCGACGGGCCGCAGCGGACCATCGATCTGGCCGCCACCGGCGAGGTGTGGATCAGGCAGGGCGAGGACGGGCAGCGGAACACCGCCCCCGACGGCGCCTACCCGCCGCAGGACCCGAGCAAGGCCGTCATCCACTACCACCGCCCCGACGGGAAGTACGAGGGCTGGGGCCTGCACACCTGGACCGGTGCCGCCACACCCACCGACTGGGCCAAGCCCCTCCAGCCGGTCCGCACCGACGCCTTCGGCGCCACCTTCGAGGTGCCGCTCGCCCCGGGCGCGACCTCGCTCTCGTACATCGTCCACAAGGGCGACGAGAAGGACATCCCGGCCGACCGCTCCCTGGACTTCGGCACCCATGGCAAGGAGGTGTGGCTGCTCACCGGCGACACCGGCTACCTCCTCCCCACCTCCGGGGCCGCCCCGGTCTTCGACCTGACCAAGGCGGCGGCGCAGTGGATCGACGCCGACACGGTCGTCTGGAAGGCGAAGGCCACCCCCGGCACCGGGCTCGCCCTGGTGTACGCCAAGGACGGCGGCCTCGCCGTCGAACGCGGCGCCCTCACCGGCGAGGGCCGGCGGCTCCGGCTCACCCCGGGCACCCTGACCGACGCCCAGAAGGCCCGCTTCCCACACCTCAAGGACCTGCCCGCCTTCACCATCGACCCGCGCGACCGCTCCCGGGTGCGTGAGGCGCTGCGCGGCCAGGTCGTCGCCGCCCAGTGGGGTACCAACGGGGCACTGCTCGCCGCCACCGGCGTCCAGCTCCCCGGCGTACTCGACTCCGTGTACGGAGGGCGGGCCGCCAAGGCCGCCCTCGGCCCGGTCTTCTCGGCCGGCGGTCGCCCCACCCTCTCCGTCTGGGCTCCCACCGCCCAGACCGTCGCCCTGGAGCTCGACGGCCGCCGGCTGCCGATGCGCCGCGACGACGCCACCGGCACCTGGTCGGCCACCGGCCCGGCGAGCTGGCGGAACAAGCCGTACCGCTACCTGGTCACGGTGTACGCGCCGAGCGCGGGCAAGACCGTCACCAACGCGGTCACCGACCCGTACGCCACCGCCCTCACCACCGACTCGGCCCGCAGCCTGGTCACCGACCTCGCCGACCCGGCCCTCGCCCCCCGCGGCTGGAAGTCCCTGCGCAAGCCCACCGCCGTCCCCCTCCGGGACGCCCAGATCCAGGAACTCCACGTCCGCGACTTCTCGATCAACGACCGGACCTCCCGGCACCCCGGCGGCTATCTCGCCTTCACGGACACGGCGTCCGACGGGATGAAGCATCTGCGCAAGCTCGCCGCCGCCGGCACCTCCTATGTCCACCTCCTCCCCGCCTTCGACATCGGCACCATCCCGGAGAGGAAGTCCGACCAGACCACCCCCGACTGCGACCTCACCACCCTCCCCGCCGACTCCGAGCGTCAGCAGGAATGCACCTCCAAGGCCGCCGCCAAGGACGGCTTCAACTGGGGCTACGACCCACTGCACTACACCGTCCCCGAGGGCTCCTACGCCTCCGACCCGAACGGCACCGCCCGGACCGTCGAGTTCCGCCGGATGGTGAAGTCGCTCAACGACAGCGGGCTGCGCACCGTGATGGACGTGGTCTACAACCACACCGTCGCCTCCGGGCAGGACGAGAAGTCGGTGCTGGACCGGATCGTGCCCGGCTACTACCACCGGCTGCTGGAGGACGGCACCGTCGCCACCTCCACCTGCTGCGCCAACACCGCGCCCGAGCACACCATGATGGGCAAACTGGTGGTGGACTCGGTGGTCACCTGGGCCAGGGAGTACAAGGTCGACGGCTTCCGCTTCGACCTGATGGGGCACCACCCCAAGGCCAACATCCTCGCCGTCCGCAAGGCCCTGGACGCCCTCACTCCGGCTCGTGACGGCGTAGACGGGCGGAAAATCGTCCTCTATGGCGAGGGGTGGAACTTCGGCGAGGTCGCCGACGACGCCCGGTTCGTGCAGGCCACCCAGAAGAACATGGCCGGCACCGGGGTCGCGACCTTCTCCGACCGGGCCCGGGACGCGGTACGCGGCGGCGGTCCCTTCGACGCCGACCCCGGCGTCCAGGGCTTCGCCTCCGGCCTGTTCACCGACCCCAACACCTCCACCGCCAACGGCACCCCCGCCGAGCAGCGCGCCCGCCTGCTGCACTACCAGGACCTGATCAAGGTCGGGCTGACCGGCAACCTGGCCGACTACACCTTCACCGACACCTCCGGGCGTACGGTCAAGGGCTCCCAGGTCGACTACAACGGCGCCCCCGCCGGCTACGCGGCCGCCCCCGGCGACGCCCTCGCCTACGCGGACGCCCATGACAACGAGACCCTGTACGACGCGCTCGCCTTCAAGCTGCCGGCGGCCACCGCCCCGGCGGACCGGGCCAGGATGCAGGTGCTCGCCATGGCCACCGCCGCCCTCTCCCAGGGCCCGGCCCTCTCGCACGCCGGCAGCGACCTGCTGCGCTCCAAGTCGCTGGACCGCAACTCCTACGACTCCGGCGACTGGTTCAACGTACTGAACTGGGACTGCCGGGCCGGCAACGGCTTCGGCCGCGGACTGCCGCCGGCCGCCGACAACAAGGACAAGTGGGCGTACGCGCGTCCGCTGCTCGCCTCGCCCAACCTCAGGGCCGGCTGCCCCGAGATCAACGCCACCTCGGCCGCGTACCGGGACCTGCTCACCATCCGCACCACCGAGAAGGCCTTCAGCCAGCCCACCGCCGACCGCGTCCAGTCCGCGCTGTCCTTCCCGCTCTCCGGCAAGGACGAGACCCCCGGGGTGATCACCATGGCCCTGGGCGACCTGGTCGTGGTCTTCAACGCCACCCCGGACCGGCAGACCCAGACCGCTCCCGCCCTCGCGGACAAGGGCTACGCCCTCCACCCGGTCCAGGCGGCCGGCGCCGACCCGGTGGTCAAGGCCGCCGACTACCGCCCGGACACCGGGGCGTTCACCGTCCCGGCCCGCTCGGTGGCGGTCTTCGCCCGCTGACCGCACCGGATACGCCGGATACGCCGGATACGGGGGGTGCGGGAGACGGGTGACCGCCTCCCGCACCCCCGTATCGTTTCCCGAGCGCGACACCCCCTGTACGAGTTCCGGGAGAACCACCATGCCGCAGATCACCGTCGACTACTCCGCCACCCTGGAGGAGGACTTCGACCGCCGGGGCTACGCGCTCGCCCTGCACCCCGTGGTCGTGGAGACCGCCGGCGCGCGGCTGCCCGCCTGCAAGACCCGCACCCGCCGCAGCGAGCAGACGGTCATCGCCGACGGCGGGGCCGAGGAGCCCCTGATCCACATCACCGTCGCGCTGGTCGCCGGCCGCACCGAGGAGGCCAAGGCCGCCCTCGCCGAGGCGGCCGTCGCCCTCACCGCCGACTTCCTCAAGCCCGGTCTGCCGCCGGTGCACATCTCCGCCGAGGTCCGCGACCTCGACCCCTCCTACCGCCAGAACTGATCGCCCGCCGCCCCTTCCGGGGGCCCTCAGAACACGGTGTCCTTCTGGTCGGGGATCACCGCCCCGCGGTCGTCCAGGACCGGGCCCAGGGAGCCGTCGGGGTTGACGCGGGCGCGCTCGGCGCAGGGGTAGGGCGTGCTCAGGGCGGGCTTGGGCTCCAGGAACATCGGGTTGACGATCCACCTGCCGTCACCGTTGTGGTAGGCCCGGCACATGAGCTCGGCCTTGTTGCGGTTGAGCACCAGGCGCAGTCCGGTGGCGTCGTGGAGGAAGGTGGCGTCGGTGTCGGAGTCACCGGCGGCGAACACCTGGCGCCGGTCGGCCGGCTGCCGTTCGAAGGCGCGGTGCGGCGGTACGCCGAGGATGGTGCGGTTGATGGCGCAGCGCTTGCCGTCGATATACGGGATGGCCTCCGGGTCGCCGCCGCAGCCGCGCAGCCGGGGGGTGAGCCGCCCGCCGGAGCGCAGGTTCTCCACCCCGATGACATGGTCCGCGCCGATCCCCACCTCACGGGCCCAGACCTGTACGACGGGCTGGGCGGAGGCGGAGGTGATCCATACGTCGAACCCGGCGCGGTGCAGGGTCCGTATCAGGTCGCGCTGCTGGTCGTAGTAGCGGATCCAGCCGGTGACCTTCCGGGTGCCGACCCGCTGCTGGGTGCCCGGCGCGGCGCGGAGGTTCTCGGCGCGGGCGGCGGCCGCGTAGCCGCGGACCTGCCGGGGGGTGTGCCCGGAGAGGAGCTGGGCCGCCCACGCGTACGACGGCTCGGTGCGGCGGTGGTCGTAGCCGGCGAAGGCGGGTGCCCCGGCGGTGGTGGCGCCGTCGCTGTAGACGGAGAGGATCTCGTCGGCGCAGCGGGTGTCGCCGCTGGTGGGCAGCGGGCGGCCGGCGGGGGTGGCGGTGCCGCAGGCCCGGCGCAGGGCGGCGGCCGCGTCCGGGGTGAGGAACGGGCTGGTGGTGCGCCAGTCCTTGCGGGTGGGCTGGAGCACCTTGTCGTGGCGCAGCAGCCAGAAGGTGGTGGCGTCGCCGACGTCGTTCTTGACGACCGTGTTGTCCCAGTCGAAGACCGCCAGCGGCTTGGACCTCCCCGATGTGCCGCAGCGGCCGTGGCGGTCGATCAGCTCCTGGAGCCGGTCGCGGTTGCTCCCGTACCAGGTGAGGCGGGGGTCGAGCCGCGGGCAGGCGCCGGCCGCGGGGCGGGGGCCGGACGGCGGGGCGGCACCGGCGGACGCCGGACCGGGCAGGACCGTCGCGGCGGCGGCCAGGAGGAGGGCCAGGATGGTGGTGGTGCGGTGTCGTCTCATGGAGGGGGCCGGCCTGTCAGTGGGGAGAACGGGGGAGGTCAGACGGTCGAACCGGTCCGGCTGGTGCGGCCGTTCTCGATATGGCCGATGAACCGCTGCGACCAGGCGGGGTCGTTGCTCACCGTGAGGGTGAAGTCGTACCAGCCGGAGGCGTAGGTGAGCTGGCGGAAGTAGTCGCTGGTGCTCTTCCCGGAGCCCACCTGGTATGTCCAGGTGCCGGCCCGGTAGTTGTTGGAGGTGATGGTGAAGGTGACGCCCTGGGTGGGGTGGTCGTTGGCCAGCTGGAACCAGAGGGCGGTCGAGCCCTCGTAATCCGCGAAGTAGCTCTTGGCCCGGGCGTATCGGCCGGTGGCGGTGGAGGTGTCGCCCCGGAAGCGGCGCAGGAAGCGGTTGGGGCCGATGACGGTGAGGTCGTAGCGCCCGTTGCCGTACGTGCCCCCGCCGATGTTGAAGAAGTCGCTGTCGGCGCCGTTCGGGCCGAGGGTGTACTGCCAGGGGCCGCCGCCGCGGTAGGCGTTGGCGTACGCCGCGAGGTGGGCGGCGGCGGTGGCCTCGGCGCCCTTGTTCTCCAGGGCGATCCACACCTTCTGGGTGCCCTTGGGGTCGGTGCCCTCGTAGCGGTCGAGATAGGCGTTGACCTGGTACGGCAGGGCGCAGGCGTCCTTGTTGCCGGACTCCTGGGCCGGGCGGGAGCCGGTGCCGGACGGGGCGGTGGGTGCGGCGGTGGCGTCGCAGGCACCGCCGTCCATCACCGGCTGGCCGGACGGTACGGCGGCGGGCAGCGCCGGCAGCGGCCCGTACACCGGGTTGGCGAAGTCGAACGCGGAGGTCAGGTCGCCGCAGACGGCCCGCCGCCAGGCGCCGATGTTCGGGCAGGCAACGCCGGTCCACCGCTCCAGGAACCGCAGCACCGAGGTGTGGTCGAACACCTGGGAGTTGACCCGGCCGCCCCGGGTCCACGGCGAGGCGATGATCATCGGCACCCGGAAGCCCAGCCCGATGGGCGCTCCCGCCACATACTCGGTGGCGTCCGAGGTGTCGGCCGGGACCGGCGGCGGGACATGGTCGAAGAAGCCGTCGTTCTCGTCGTAGGTCAGGATGAAGACGGTGGAGTCCAGCACCGACTGCTTGCCGGCCAGCGCCTCCAGCACCCGCTTGGTGACCGTCGCGCCCAACCCCGGACTGGCGTTGGGATGCTCGGAGTTGGCATAGTCGGTGACGATCCAGGAGACCTGCGGCAGAGTCCCGTTCGCCACGTCGGCACGGAGTGCGGCGACGATGGCGTTGGCCACGTCCCCGCCGCTGTAGGGCACCCCCGCCACCCCCTGCCGCCACAGCGCCTGGTCGCCCTTGCCGTCCTTCGCCGGATCCGCGGTCATGAACCGGCCGAAGTACTCCAGCGCGTTGTCGCCGTAGTTCTTGTCCGCGTTCTTGTCGTAGACCTGGTAGACCTTCCAGCTGATCCCGGCGGACTGGAGCTGCTCGGCGTAGGTGAGCCAGTTCTGCTCCTTGCGCCGGAAGTCGCCGCCGTTGTAGTTCACTTGGTTGGCGCCCGCCAGGCCCGCGCCGATCGAACCGGACCACAGGTAGTTGCGGTTCGGCCCGGTGCCGGTCAGCGAGGAGCAGTGGTAGGCGTCGCAGATGGTGTAGGCGTCGGCGAGGGCGTGGTTGTACGGGATGTCGGCCCGGGTGTGGTAGCCGAGCGTCATCCCGGTACGGCCCTTGGCGGCGTACCAGTTGTCCATCCTGCCGCCGTTCCAGGCGCTGTGCTGGTCGGTCCAGCTGTGGCCGCCGCCGTCCACCTTGCACTGCGAGCTCTTCCAACCGCCGCTGCCGGCGCTGAGCCGCCAGGGGAAGAGCGAGCCGCTGCTCTTCGGCTGCTGGAAGACGGTACGGCCGGACGGCCCGGAGGCGGTGCCGGGCAGGTCGACCACGGCGTGGTCGCCGAAGCCGCGCACCCCTTTGAGGGTGCCGAAGTAGTGGTCGAAGCTGCGGTTCTCCTGCATCAGGACCACCACGTGCTTCACCGGCGCCAGCCGCGGATCGGGCGCCACCGCGGCTGACCCGGCCACCGGCGCCTGGGAGGTGGGCGAGGCCGTCCCGGTCGAGGGGAGGCCGACCACGGCGGTCGCCGCGACGGCGGTGGCGGAGGCGAGGAAGCTTCTGCGCGCGATGCTGTCGGACACGCGCGGGGTGCTGTCGGACATACGCGGGGTGCTGTCGGACATGAGGGGGGCACCTTCGGATCGGAGGGGGACGACGAGGCGGTGCGGGCCGCGTTCCGGGGGCGACCGGCGGTACATGGGGTATCCACACGGTCGACGTCGGCGGCCGGGGGTGAGGCCGTCACGTCGCACCGCGGTGCGCGGGGACCGGGGTGCCGACAGTCGACACTTCTACGCGGACCGGCAAACCACCGTCAAGGGAATCTGAAGCCAAATGATTGATACGTCCGCGCGACAAGCAGAATCGACCATCACGCAGCGGGCGCCCGGCGCCTCGCCTCAGATGGACCCGCGCTGCACCGGAATCCGGGTGGCGAGCCCCGCCAGCCGCCCGACCAGGTCCCCGAACGGCCCGTCGGCCGGCTCGTCGGCGAGGATGCGCACCAGCAGGCCCGCCATCTCCTCGTCATAGGCCGCGCTCACCGCCGCCAGCGCCGCGAAGTCGTGCACCAGCTGCAACTCCAGCTCCGCGCGCGGCACCCGGCGCCCGTCCAGCCACAGCAGCGCCGTGGACTCCGCCAGCGACACCCAGGACCGTACGCACAACTCCAGCCGCGCCGAAGGGGTCTCGACCTCAAGATGGGCCAGGATCTGCTCGTACGCGGCCTGCCGCACCTCCGCGATCATCGCGTTGGTGGCGGTCGAACCCACCGCCGGACCGCCCCGCATCAGCGCCGCGAACCCCGGCCCGTGGTCCTCCACGAAGTCGAAGAACCGGCGCATCACCCGCCGCAGCCGCACCCCCAGCGGCCCCGTGCGCGGCTCGCTGAACCGCGCCGCCAACTCGTCGGCGGCCCGCCGCAGCGCCGCCTCGTACAGGCTCTGCTTACCGGGGAAGTAGTGGTAGACCAGCGGCCGGGAGATACCCGCGGCGGCGGCGATCTCGTCGATGGAGACCTCGTCCGGCGACCGCTTGCTGAACAGCTCCAGCGCCACCCCGATCAGCTGCCGCCTGCGCTCCTCGACGCCCATCCTGCGCCGCACCCCGCTCGTCATACGACCAGCCTAACCGCAGCCCCCCGGCCTCATCCCCGGGTACCGTCCGTTACGCTCCGGGCACATGAGCGCACTGCCCGAGGACACCCCGGACCCCACCGCGCCCCCCTCTGCCGAGAAGGGCCTGACCCCGCGCCAGGCCCGCCTCCTCCGCATCACCGTCGCCTCTGTCCTCCTCATCACCCTCGCCGTCGTCCTGGTCCTCCGCCTCGCCTCCCGCACCTCCGTCCTGGTCGTCGGCGTCTACGGCCTCGCCATGGTGCTCTGCGGAGTCGTCATCGAACTCAGCCGCAACGGCCGCACGAGGCTGGGCAGTTGGCTGCTGGGGGTGGGCCTGGTGGCGGCCCTGGCAGCGGACTGGCTGCTGCTGCCGTAGGGCGGCGGTGCGACGGCCGCGGCGTCGACGAACCCCGAAGGCGCTTGCCCTCAGGACGCCTACAGGTCCAGCACCAGCCGCTCCCCGGCGCACCGTGAGACGCACAGCAGCATGGAGTCGGCCCGCTCCTCCTCGGTGAGCAGTTCGTCGCGGTGGTCCACCTCGCCCGCCAGCACCGTCTGGCGGCAGGTGCCGCAGAAGCCCTGCTCGCAGGAGTAGGTGAGGTGGGGGAGTTCGGCGCGTACGGCGGACAGCAGGGACTGGTCGGCGGCGACCGGCAGGGTGCGGCCGGAGCGGCGCAGTTCGACGGTGAAGGGGCGGCCGGCCTCGCCCGCCGTCGGGGCGAACCGTTCCAGGCGGGGCGCCACGCCGGGCGGAAGGGCGGATGCGACGGCCGCCATCAGGCCTTCGGGGCCGCAGCAGTAGACGGCCGTGGCGGGGGAGAGGGAGGAGAGGAAGGTCAGATCGGGGAGGCCCGACTCGTCCTCGGGGACTACGGTGACCCGGTCTCCGGGGCCGCTGCCCAGGGCCGTGAGCTCGGTCAGGAACGGCATGGTCGCCCGGGAGCGGCCGCAGTAGAGCAGCCGCCAGTCGGCGCCGGCGGCCTCGGCGGCGCGGACCATGGGGAGGACGGGGGTGATGCCGATGCCGCCGGCCACGAAGACATACGACTCCGACGCCACCAGCGGGAAGCGGTTGCGCGGGCCCCGGAACTCGACCTCGGCGCCCTCGTGGAGCCGATCGTGCACCTCCTGGGAGCCGCCCCGGCCGCCGGGCACCAGCCGGGTGGCGACGGTGTAGGAGCCGGAGTCGGCCGGGTAGCCGCACAGGGAGAACTGGCGGACCAGTCCGGAGGGCAGCACCAGGTCGAGGTGGGCGCCGGGCTGCCACGGCGGAAGCTGCCGGCCCTCCAACCGCAGCTGGACGACACCCTCGGCGGGGGTGGTCCGCTCGGTTATCCGGAGCCGGCGGCGGACGGTGGGGGAGCGGTCGCCGCGCCCGGATATCGGTTCGTCCAGGGCGGGCAGCGGCCACAGCGGGGCGGCCTGGATGCGCCGGCGCAGGGCCCGCTGGGCGAGGACGGCCGCTCCGGCGGCGAGGACCATGGTGGGGAGACGGGGGGTCACCGGGCTCCCTCCGAACCGGAGGCGTTCGCGGCCGGGGAGGAGGCGAGATAGGCGACCGCCTGGGCGGTGCTGCCCTCCTGGGAGGGGTGGTACGAGCGGCTGAGGTAGGTCGGTATGGAGCGCAGCATCGCGGGGGTGGACGGCAGCACGCCCTGCCGCCCGCGCCGGACGAAGTCGCCGACCGTGGCCCGCCGGGAGGAACCGGCGGTCAGTTCGGGGTCGTTGGCCATGAAGAAGCGGGTCCCGCGCTGCCAGAGGAACACCAGCGCGGCGAAGGCGGTGGCCCAGGTCCTGGCCCGCCGCCGGTAGCCGCCGTCCACATGCATGAACAGGTCGAAGGCGACCGACCGGTGCTCGACCTCCTCCGCGCCGTGCCAGCGCAGCAGGTCCAGCATCATCGGGTCGGCGCCCCGCCGGTCCAGGGCCTCTGCGTTCAGCACCCAGTCGCCGAGGAACGCCGTGTAGTGCTCGATCGCCGCTATCAGCGCCACCCGCTCCATCAGCCACCACCGCCGGGCCTTCCCCGGGGGCAGCGTCCGGTCGCCGAGCAGCTTCTCGAACAGCCAGTCCACCTCGGCGGTGTACGGGGTGGGGTCGAGCCCCAGCCGGCGCAGCTGCGGCAGCACATCGTCATGCGCCTGCGCGTGCATCGCCTCCTGGCCGATGAAGCCGATCACGTCCGCGTGCAGCCGCTCGTCCCTGATGTACGGCAGCACCTGCCGGTAGACATGGACGAACCAGCGCTCGCCGGCCGGCAGCAGCAGATGGAGCACATTGATGGTGTGCGTGGTGAACGGATCACCGGGCACCCAGTGCAGCGGGGTGTCCGCCCAGTCGAAGGAGACCTTCCGGGCCTTCAGTTCGACGCGATCCCCATCCTGGACATCGAAGGAACCGCCCGCCGCATGCGTGTTAGACATGGCGTCAATGTACTGAGGGGTAGGGAAACGCACCAGAGGCGTGCACCGGGTTCCCGGCGCACGCCTCCAGGGACGTCACAGCGGGGTCAGCGCAGCGAGACGATGTCCTTGCCGCTCTCCAGCTTCCCGGCCAGCTCCACCGGCTCGGTCGGCTTGGCGGCCAGCTCCAGCGCCATCCGCCGCCCCTCACCCGTACCGGTCGCACCGCCCGACGCGGACACCGTCGCCACCTCCTGGCTGCCCGCCGCCAGCAGGTACCAGGGGGCGTCCGCGCCGCTGCCCGGCACCCGCCACAGCACCCCCGCCAGCACCTGCGGCGCCCGCGCACCGCAGGCCGGGGAGTCGTCGCCCTTGGCGGCCGGCACCCCCGTACCCGTACCCGGCGCCTGGAACTGGGCCAGCACCTTCACCCCGCTGCCCCGCCAGGTCTCCGCCCGGGTGCACAGCCAGGCCGCCCGGCCCACCTCGCCCGGCAGTGTCTGCTCCGCGTACCGCCAGGAGTTCACCGACCGCACCCCCGCCGCCCGCACCGAGGGCAGCAGACAGGCCGTCCGCGCCCACTCCGCCCGGGACCGGGCGTCCGACACGTCCACCGGCGCCGACGGGGGCCCGGAGGTCAGCCGGGCCGGCAGCAGCTCCCCGAGATCGGTCAGCGTCCGCGTCCCACCGCCCTCGCGCACCTCCAGCACATCCCACACCTTGCACTGCGAGGGGGCCACCGGGCTGGGCACCGGATCGGTCACCCCCTGGGCGTCCCGCCGCACCGGCCGGGACTCCCCGACCACCCCGCCCAGCAGATCCCGGGCGCTCACCCCGCTCACCCACGGAGCCGTCAGATAGCGGACGTTGGCGTCGGTACGGCCCACCACCAGGGCGCTCGCCCCCACCGCGTCCGCCCCGTCGGCGCGGGCGAAGTCCAGCGCCACCTCCGGGCCGCCCGCCGGCGCGCCGTCCACCGGCTCCGCGTACCGCACCACCCGCAGCCCGTCGTGGAACAGCACCACCCGCGCCCGGTCCACCTCCCCGGCGAACAGCAGCTGCGGCGGCCCCATCGGCGGACCGGGCGGGGTCCCCGGCGTCGCCGACGCGGCCACCGTGCCACCCGGCCGCGTCCACACCGCCAGCGCCCGCCGCAGCAGCGCGGTGTCCCGGGTCAGCCCGCCGCGCGCCGGCCACACCGAGAAGTCGGTACGCGCCGAGCGCTGCCACACCGAGGGCGCCACCTTCCGCAGGTTCACCGGGTCGAGCGCCGCCTCCACCGCCGCGTTGCGCGCGTACGGCGGCGCCGCCGCCCCGTCCGGACCCCAGCCCTCACCCGGCAGCCCGAGCAGCGTCCCCGCCACCACGGCGGCGGCCAGCGCGGCGAGCGCGGCCCGCCCGTGCTGGCGCCGCCGCATCAGATCGGTCGGCCGGGCCTGGAGCGAGCACGGGTCGAACTCCGGCGAGCGCAGCAGCGCCTGTCCGGCCTCCGCGCCCAGCCGGTCCGCCTCCGCCACCGCCGCCGCCGGATCGGCCACCCCGGCCGCCGACAGCACCCGGTGCGCCTCCGCGTCGCCCAGCCGCTCCAGACCGCGCAGCGCGTACGCCGCCCGGCCCGCCCCGGACAGCGCCGACAGCCGCTGATCCAGGGCCAGTTCCTCCGCCCCGCCCGCGCGCGGGAAGAGCCGCAGCCCCCACACCCGGGGCAGCAGCGGCGGCAGTTGCGACCGCTTCGGCCAGGCCCGCCAGCCCAGCGGCACCCCCGCGTCCAGCGCCTGGCGGACCACCTCCACCCGGATCAGCGCGTACCCGGCGTCCACCGCGCCCCCGGCCGCCTTCCCGCCGCGCCGCTGCCCCGGCATGGCGCCGCTCGCCGGGGTGGTGCGGCGGCGCGGCAGCGAACGCTGCACCAGCGCGTGCGCGGTCAGCACCCGGCGATTGCGCCCGAGCCCCGACGGCAGGACCAGATAGGCCAGGCGGACGAGGTCCGGGTAGTGCTCGACGAGCGCCGCCTCGGCCTGGCCGACGTCGACGGGGGAGGGCGCGGGGGAGGGGGCGGCGATGTCCTGGGTGCTCACTTTCAGCAGAACGAGCGATGGACGGTTCGGTCACCTGGCCCAGCCCCGACCAGCGCCGGGGGCTCAGCTCGGCGGTGACTCGCCCGCGTGGACGGCGGTGACGGGCCGTTCACCCTCGGGCCCGAACTCCGCCCGGACCTCCCAGCGGAGTGGCCCGGGGCCGGGGGCGGTGCCGAGAGGGAAGCGGACGGTGGCCGAGGCGGCCGGTGCCAGCGGGGCCAGGGCCGCGTCCGGGCTACCGGCGGTGGCCGGGACGGCCAGGGTGAGCCGCACCGGGCCGGTGGCCCGCAGCCCGGAGGCGTTCCGGAAGGTGACCGCCAGCGCCCGGTCCTCGGCGCGTACCGCCACCTCGCCCTGGTACGGGGCCCGGGCCAGCGTCTTGTACACCCGCCGCGCGGTCCGGTATGGGTCACCCGTCGGCCGCACCGGATACGGCTCGGTGCCCCGGGTCCACGCCTCCTCGCCCGCGTACCAGTCGAAGGCGCGCGGCGCCCGGCCCGCCGCCAGCGCGTCCGCCAGCTCGTCCAGGTACGCCCGCCAGCGCGGCAGATACACCTCCCCGAGCAGCCCGGACCAGTCCCGGTTGGCGTATCCGGCCAGCTTGCCGCCGTCGGCGGTGGGCCGGTCCGCCCAACTGGTCAGCAGCGCTCGGGCCGTCCGCTCCTGCCCTGCCCGCCGCGCCTCGGCCAGCCACGGCCCCAGCAGAAAGGCCCGGTGGCAGCCCGCCGTCTCCTCGGCCAGCCGCAGCAACCGCAGCCACCACCGCGACAGCTCCCCGAACGCGGCCCGGTCGCCGCGGCCATGGGCCGCCCGCAGCTGCCCGATCAGCAGCCAGGAGCGGTTGGCCAGCACCTGCCGGGTGAGGTCGGTGAGGTCGTAGCGGTACGCGTCCGAGTCCCGCAGCTCCGCGCGTACGGCGAGCAGTGCGCTGAACGCCCTCTCGAAAGGGGGCAGTTCGTAAGCGGGGGAGTGGGTGGCGTAGTGGGTGCCGGAGGCGGCGTCCAGGCTGGGCCGGGCCGCCAGGATCGAGTCATGCGGGCGGCCGTCCCGGCTGGTGATCCGGTACGCGGTCTCCCGCAGCACCGCCATGGTCTCCCGGGCCCGCTCGTCCCGGCCGCCGCCGTAGCGGAATTCCGCGTAGCCGTCGAACCAGGCCGCCCGGTCCACCGGCTCGCGCCGCCAGGCCAGTTCGGAGAACAGCTCGAACGCGGCCGGGTCCCGCTCGCCCGCCTCCGGCAGGAACGCCGTCCCCACCAGCGCCGACCCGGCCCGGTCCCGCCAGGCGGTGAACCGCTCGGTCCAGGCGTGCGTCCGGGCGCCCAGCGTGGTCCGCCCGCCGAAGTTGGGGATGGTGCCGAAGGCGTACGGCGTGCCGCCCCAGTCCCGCTCCCGGTCGGTGACCGCCGCCAGGTCGGAGCGCCCGTCCACCACCAGGGTCCGCCGCCGGTCCAGTACGTCCAGCAGCTCCCGGCGCGGGTTGGCCTGCCAGCCCAGCAGCACCCACACCGCCTCCGGGCGGGCCGCCCGCAGCGCCGCCTCGATCGCCCGCCCGGCCGCCGCCACCGGTACGTCCCCCGCCGCACCGCCCTCATGCAGCGGATCCATCTTGAACAGCCCCGCCTCGCCGAAGAGTTCGGCCTGATGGCGGTAGAAGGAGGCCGCCACCGACCGGAAGGCGAGAGTTCGGGGATCGAGCCAGTCGGGTCGCTTCAACCCGGCCCAGACGCCCTGCGGCACGGTCCGGGCGTCCGTGCCCGGGTTGCGGGCGGCGAAGCCGTCCGGGACCGTGCCGAAGAAGCCCGGCAGCACCGGCGCCATCCCCAGCTCACGCAGCTGCCCGATGATCCGCTGCCCCAACTCCACTCGCTCGGCCAGTAGTTCCGGCTCCACCGGGCCCCCGTAGCCGCTCATGTTCTGCAGCAGCCACCACGGCTGGTGCGAGGGCGCCGGCAGCCAGGCCCGGGCCTCCGCGTCCGCGTAACCGAACTCCCGCAGCATCCGGTGGTACACCGCCTCCTGCCCGACGGTGACCAGCACCTCGTTGAAGCCGTGCAGGGCGAGGACGTCGATCAGCCGCTCCCAGCGCGCCCAGTCGGCGTACGGGGAGGTGTAGCCGTCATGGGTGTCGTTGCCGAAGAACCGGTGCGCCACGGTGGCCTCCCGGTCCAGCGCGGTACGGCTCCGGTCCGGGCCCGGCAGGGTGTCCGGCAGCCGCGTCTGCCCGCCCGCCCAGGAGAGATGGGCCCCGCAGGCGTACTTGAGATACCAGTGGACGCCGGTCAGCACGGCCGCCGGACCGGTCCCGGCCACCTCGATCCGCCCCGGAGCCCCGGTCACCCGGAAGCGGTCGTGCCCGTCAGTCGCCCCCAGGCCCGTCAGCCGGAACTGCTCGGCGTACCGGTCCGGCAGCAGCCGCCGCAGCGCCGCCCGGGCCGCGGCCATCCCGCCGTCCGGCGCTTCGGGGACGGCGGTACGGGGAGCCGCCGAAGCCGCTCCGGCGCCGCTCCCGGCGGCCGGCAGGGACACCGCCCCGGCCGCGCCCAGCACCGTACGCCGGGACAGCGGCGCACCGCTCGACGGCCGTCCTCGGGTGAGGGGTGGTTCCGGCAGCTCGTACACGGCGGCGCTCCTTCCGCTGGCCCCCCTGGGCTGGTCCCTGGCTGTCCGTCAGGTACGTGCGCTGCCGCACGTTACCCGCGGTTGCCCTGTGGGGCGGGGGGACGAGGCGGCACCATGGCCGGATGCGTACCGAACGAACACGTCCGGCCCTGCTGACCGCCGCGCTCGCGGCCCTCGCCCTGCCGATACTCGGCGCCTGCGACGCGGGCGGCGGCGCTCCCGCGGGCGGCGCCCCGGCCTCGCCCAGCCCGGCCACCGGCACCCTGGAGCAGCTCGCCGCCAAGGTGGACTGCGAGCCGAACATCCAGACCGACGCGGAGGAGATCCGCCAGGCCAACTGCACGACCGGAGACGGGAAATACGTGCTGGCCACCTTCGCCACCGACCGCGGCCAGCGGGAGTGGATCAACGAGGCCAACGACTACGGCGGCTCGTATCTGGTGGGCCGCAAGTGGGTCGCGGTCGGCGACGAGAAGGCGGTGGAAGCGCTGCGCGGCCGGCTCGGGGGTGCGGTGGAGACCGCCTCGCCGCACCACCAGGAGAAGCCCGGCGGTGGCAGTGGGGGGAGCGAGGAGCACAAGGGTCACCAGGGGCACGGCACGAGCTGACCGCGCAGGTCTGAGGAGCGTCCCCGACGAAACAGCGGGGCCCGCCCGGTCGGAGCACCGGCCGGGCGGTCCCGCCCGAGGGGTGCCCGGCATCGGTACGCATCGGTACGCAGCCGTACGGGGCCCTGGTGACCGCTCACCAGGGCCCCTCGCGGCGCAACGGGCAGGGTATGACCGGGCCCGGTCAGGCGCAGCGGCGTCCGCTGTTGACGCAGTTCACCAGCTGGCGCATCAGCCGGTCGTCGAAGACGTTGATGAAGTCCCCGTGGTCGGTCACCGGCTTGTGCAACTGCTCCGGGAAGGAGTCCACCGCGAAGACGGTGCCCGGCGGCACGTCGTAGACGATCCGCTGCACCAGCTGCGGGATGGCCCGGAAGCCTTGCGGGCAGCGGCCGTTGGCACCGGCGAAGGCGACATGGGTGCGGTGGTTGGCGCTGTCGGTGTTCTGCCCGTCCCAGCAGCTCTGGAATCTGAAGGTGCGCACCACGTCGCTGCCCTGCGGACAGATCGGGTACTTGTCCTTCAGCTGCCGGTTCTCGAAGCCGGTGCAGCTCCAGGAGGCGTTGGCGTTGGCGGTGCCGTTGGTGAAGGCCTTGGCGTCACCGGTGATGATCCGCAGGAAGCGCGGCATGGCGGTGACCCGGGACACCGGGGAGCCGGTGAAGTTCAGGGTGACCTGGGCGGGGGTGAGGATCTCGCCCACGTTCCGGTCCCGGCCGCCGCCGTCCGCGTCGGCGTCGTTCTCGTTCTGCCCGTTCTGCAGTCGCAGCACCGGCCAGTAGTAGGTGGAGCGGTCGCCCTGGTTGCGGCAGGTGGTGTCGCCGCCCGCCAGGTCGTCGTCGCTGGCGAAGGCGTCGTTCGCCTGGTTGCCGACGTAGTCGTGCATATGGTGGGCGCCGTTGCTCACCCCGGGCGCCACGATGACGTTGTCCGGGTTGAACTTGCCGTTCTCGTTGCGCCCGCAGTCGGTGGTGAACGTCCCCCGGGAGGCGCCGCGCAGCTTGCGGGGCTGGCGGACGTTGGGCCGTACGGACTGGATGTCCACGAAGTCGGAGGCGACCGGCCCGTTCCCGGCCTGGCCCTGTCCCTGACCTTGGCCCTGTCCCTGACCTTGGCCCGGCGGCTGCCCCTGCCCCTGGCCCTGCTCTTGGCCTTGGCCCTGATTCTGCCCCTGACCCTGGTTCTGTCCCTGTCCCTGTCCCTGTCCCTGTCCCTGTCCCTGCCCCTGCCCGTTCTGGTCCTTCACCTGGGTGCTGTCGTCCGAGCGCAGGGTGCAGGAGGCCAGCGCCTCCAGGCCCTGGGGGCGCTGGGCCACCCGGTCGATGGCGATCACGATCCGCCCGATCGCGGCGGTCCGCTTGTCCTTCAGCGGGCGCAGGATCGCGTTGTCCGCATACGACCCGTCCCGCTGGACCTGGTCCTTCTCCTCGGCGAACCGCTGGTAGGCCTGGGTGATCTGGCTGTCCATCGCCGCGAGTTCCTGGTCCACCTCGACCCGGGCCCGGTCCGGCACCGCGCGCAGCCCGTTGGCCACCTCGGGGCAGTCGATGGTCGACAACTGCCGGGCGGCGGTGGTGACCGGGCGCTGCTGCTGCGGCGCCCGGCCCCAGCCCTGGCCCGCGGAGGCGTACACATTGGCCGCGATCACCCCGCCGCCGCCCAGTACCAGGGCAGCCGAGGCGGCGATCGCCCGGTTGGCCAGTTTCGAGCGTTTTCTGTTGCGTCCCATGGAACTCCAATCCTGGGCGGGGGGAACCGCGCCGTTCCATACGGACGGGACGCATGCGGCGTTCAGCACCGCAGGGGACTGGTGCGAACCTGTACCGCGGAGTGCGTACTCCGGGTCGGGTCAGCGGCCCAGGGCCGCCGCCTCCTGCTCGGGGCTCACTCCGACCTTGGGCCGGTCCGGCCGCTGCGGGGCCGTGCCGCCCAGGTCCCGCAGCCACGTCCAGGTGTCGGCGACCGTCTCCTCGACGGGCCGGCAGACCAACCCCGCCGCGAGCGCCCGGCTCACATCGGCGCGGTGCATCGCGTCGTACAGCTCACCGGGCGGCACCCACACCGGCAGCCCGCTCCAGGGCTCGATACCGGCCGCGAGAACGGCCTCCGGGTCGGTCCAGCGCAGCTCCGCGTCCGAGCCGGTGGCCTTGACGCACGCCTCCAGCAGCCCGCCCATGGTGGCGTGCCCGGTCGGGGAGACCAGGTTGTACGGGCCGGTCCGGCCGGCCGCCGCCGCGTCCAGCAGCCATGCGGCCAGGTCCCGTACGTCGATGTACTGCACGGGCAGTTCACGGGGGCCCGGCGCGAGGACCGGCCCACCGCGGGCGATCCGGCCCAGCCACCACGGCAGCCGGCCGATGTTCTCCCATGGCCCGAGGATCAGCCCCGCCCGGGCCAGCAGCACCCGCTCGGCCCCGAACTCCCGCTCCGCCGCCAGCTCGCCGCCCCGCTTGACCTCGGCGTACGGCCCGTCGTCGGTCATATCGGCCGCCGAGTCGGCCACGTCCACCAGCGGCCCGTCCTCCGGGAGCCCGGCGGGCGTGGGCCAGGCGTAGACGCTGCGGCTGGAGACGTACGTGTAGTGGCGCGCCCGCCCGGCGAGCAGCCGTGCGGCGTCCCGTACCGCCACCGGCGCGCCCGACCAGGTGTCCACCACCAGGTCCCAGTCGCCCTCGGCCAGCGCCGCCAGTCCGCCTTCGGCCGTCCGGTCGCCGTGCAGCGACTCCACCCCCGCGGGCGGCTCATGGCGGCCCCGGTGGAACACCGTCACCCGCCAGCCCCGCGCCTTGCCGGCCTCCGCGACCGCCCGTCCCACGAACTCCGTACCACCCAGTATCAGAAGCTTCACCCCGCCGAGCCTGCCATCGCCACCCACGCCCCGAACAGCCCTTTCGCCAGCGGTGGAACCGGCACTCCGGCCCGGCCCCCTCCGTCGGCGGCGGAACGGGTGGCTCCACCACACATCCGGCGGGATGGCAGCATGGGCGCACCATGACGGATACCCGGTCGCCCCTGCGCGCCCTACGAGCCGCGCTGTTCGCGGCGGTATGCGTCACTCTGGCCGCGGTGGGGCATTCGTCCATGTCCGCGCACAATGTCCCGCCGACCTCGCTGCTCCTCGCCTTCGCCGCCACCAGCGCCCTGGCCTGGACCGCGGCCGGCCGGCGGCGGGGCGCGGTCCGCATCGGCGCGGCGCTGGTCGCCGCCCAGGCCGGGCTGCACACCGTGTTCGGCCTGGGGCAGGGCCACGGCCATCTCCCCGCCCACGCGCACGCGGCCCATGCCCACGCCCATGAGGCGATGGCGGTCACCGGCTCCGCCGCCGGCGGCCCGTTCGGCGAACTGGCCGCCGCCCTCCACTCCGGTACGACCCCGGGGATGGCCGCCGCCCATCTGCTGGCCGCCGCGGTCTGCGCGCTTTGGCTCGCCCGGGGCGAAGCCGCCTTCTTCCTTCTCGCCCGGACGCTCGCCGACCTCGCCTTCGCCCCGTTGCGGCCGCGGCCCACCGCCGTGGTGCCGCCGGAGCCCGCGCGGCCGCCGCGGCCCCGGGCCCGTACCCCTCGCCGCCACCGCGGCGTGGCCCTGGCGCACACCCTCTCCCGGCGCGGGCCGCCCGTCCTGCCCGCACCCCGAGCCACGGTCCCCGCCGCCGCGTACCTCTGACGCGTCCGCCCGGGGCCGCTTCCCCCTGCCGACCCGCGTGCCCTGCCGGTGACGACACCCGTACACCGGCCCGCGCCGGGCGCAGACCACGCCGACACCCAGGACGGTCATGTCCATCGACGACGCCCGCATGCCCTCCGGCACGCCCGCCGCCCCCATCCCCGAACCCGCCCCCATCCCCGAATCCGCCACCCAGGGCTCCGGAACCTGGGCGGCCCTGCGCCCCCTCCTCCTCCGGCTGCACTTCTACGCCGGGATCCTGATAGCCCCGCTGCTGCTGGTCGCCGCGCTCAGCGGCATGCTCTACGCCCTCTCCTACCAGGCCGAGAAGGTCGTCTACCGGAATGAGCTGTACGTCCCGGTCGGCGAGAAGACCGTGCCGCTCGGCGAACAGGTCGAGGCCGCCCGCGCCGCCCACCCGGACAACACCGTGACCGCCGTCTGGCCCGCACCGGAGGCGGGCGCCACCACCCGGGTGCTGATGGCCGACCCCGAGCTGGCCGAGGGCGTCCAACTCGCCGTCTTCGTGGACCCGTACACCGCCGAGGTACGCGGTGACCTGCCGAGCTACGGCAGCAGCGGCGCCCTGCCGCTGCGCACCTGGCTCTCCCGCCTCCACGTTGATCTGCACCTGGGCGAGCTGGGCCGCAACTACAGCGAGATGGCGGCCAGTTGGATGTGGGTGGTGGCGCTGGGCGGGTTCGCCCTGTGGATCGGCCGCCGCCGCACCGCGCGCCGCTCCCTCGCCGTACCCGAACGCGGGCTCACCGGCCGCCGCCGCACCCTGTCCTGGCACGGCGCGGTCGGGCTGTGGGCGGTGGCCGGGCTGGTGCTGCTGTCCGCCACCGGACTGACCTGGTCCCGGTACGCGGGCGAGAACATCGACGCGGTCCGCTCCCAGCTCGGCGGGGCCACCCCCGCGGTCTCCACCACCCTGGACGGGGCCGCCCCGGGCGGCGGCGGGCACGAGGGGCACGGCGCCGGCCACCAGCCCGACCCGGCCGCTTCCGCCGGACCCGACATCGGCATCGACCGGGCCGTCGAGGCGGCCCGGTCGGCCGGGGTGGACGGCGGCAGCATCGCGGTCACCCTGCCGGCCGAGGGCCAGGCCTATGTCGTCAAGCAGACCGACACCGCCTTCCCGGTCCAGCTGGACTCGGTGGCCGTCGACCCGGCGGACGGCCGGATCACCGACCAACTCCGCTTCACCGACTTCCCGTTGCTCGCCAAGCTGACCCGCTACGGCATCGACGCCCATATGGGCGTGCTGTTCGGCCTGCCCAACCAGCTCGCCCTGGCCGCCCTGATGGCGGCCCTGGTCCTGCTGATCGTCTGGGGCTACCGGATGTGGTGGCAGCGCGGCCCGGTGAAGGGGCGGAGCTCCGGCCCCGGCCGCCCGGCCCGGCGGGGCGCCTGGCGCCGGGTGCCCGCGCCCCTGCTGCTGCCGCTCGCCGCGGTCGCCGCGCTGACCGGCTGGTTCGTCCCGATGCTGGGTCTGAGCCTGCTGGCCTTCCTGGTGGTGGACGCGGCGGTGGGCGCCGTCACCGCCCGCCGCGACCGGACCGGCCCGGGAGCGGCGGCCCCGGCCCGTACCGACTGACCGGGGCCGACCCCGGGCAGCAGCGATCGGAAGAGCGGCGGGGAGGGAAAGAGTGTTAGGGTTGGGGGGTATATATCGGTGGGGGCCGGGTCAGTAAAA
>NZ_JBEYXH010000004.1:0-289756 GCF_040644755.1 Streptomyces sp. NPDC046887 | reverse complement strand
ACCACCCCACACCCGAGGACGGCCGTCGAGCGGTGCGCCGCTGTCCCGGCGTACGGTGCTGGGCGCGGCCGGGGCGGTGTCCCTGCCGGCCGCCGCGACCCGGGCAGCCCCGGCCCGGGCAGCCCCGGCCCGCCGCCTGCTCGCGGCACCGCCCTCGCACCACCACCTGGCTCATGCGCCGTCCACCCTCTCCGCCACCTCCTCCGCGCTGGTCGGCCGCAGTTCGCCGTCCTCCATGAGCAGCCAGCGGGTCACCCCGATCGACTCCAGGAACGGCACATCGTGACCGGCCACGATCAGCGCGCCCTCGTACACCTCCAGCGCCGCCGTCAGCGCCCGCACGCTGGCCAGGTCCAGGTTGTTCGTCGGCTCGTCCAGCATCAGCAGCTGCGGTGCCGGCTCGGCGAGCAGCAGTGCCGCCAGGGCCGCTCGGAACCGCTCGCCGCCGGAGAGGGTGCCGGCCGGCTGGTCGGCCCGCGCACCCCGGAACAGGAAGCGCGCCAGCCGGGCCCGGATCCGGTTGTTGCCGGCCTCGGGCGCGTACCGCGCCACGTTCTCGACCACGCTCAACGAGTCGTCCAGCACATCGAGCCGCTGCGGCAGATAACGCAGCGGAACGTGCGCCACCGCCTCCCCGGACACCGGCTCCAGCTCGCCTGCGATGGTCCGCAGCAGCGTGGTCTTGCCCGAGCCGTTCCGCCCGATCAGGGCGATCCGCTCCGGGCCGCGCAGCTCCAGCCCACCGCGCACCCGGGCCCCGTGGCGCAGCTCCAACTCGCGTAGCAGCAGCACCTCGCGCCCCGGCGGGACCGCGGTGTACGGCAGTTCGACGCGGATCTCGTCATCGTCGCGTACCGCCTCCACCGCCTCGTCCAGTCGTTCACGGGCCTCGGCCAGCTTCTGCTGGTGCATGATCCGGTGCTTGCCGGCCGACTCCTGGGCGGCCCGCTTGCGCGCGTTCATGACGATCTTCGGCTCGCGCTTGGTGTCGAACATCTTCTGCCCGTACCGCTTGCGGCGGGCCAGTTTCACCCGGGCGTCGCTCAGTTCGCGCTTCTGCCGCTGGACGTCCGCCTCGGCGACCCGCACCATACGGGTCGCCGCCTCCTGCTCGGCGGCGACGGCCTCCTCGTAGTCGGAGTAGCCGCCTCCGTACCAGGCCACCTCCCCGTCCCGCAGATCGGCGATCCGGTCGACCAGTTCCAGCAGTTCACGGTCGTGGCTGACCACCACCAGCACCCCGGACCACGCCTCGACGGCCGCGTGCAGCCGCCGCCGGGCGTACAGGTCCAGGTTGTTGGTCGGCTCGTCCAGCAGCAGCACGTCGGGCCGGGCCAGCAGCAGCGCGGCCAGCCGCAGCAGGACGCACTCACCACCGGACATCTCGCCGACCGTGCGGTCCAGCCCGATATGGCCCAGCCCGAGCTGGTCGAGTACGGCCAGGGCACGCTCCTCGACGTCCCAGTCGTCACCGACCGCGGCGAAGTGCTCCTCGCGGACGTCACCCGCCTCGATGGCGTGCAGCGCGGCCCGGGTGGCCTCGATACCGAGCGCCCGGTCGACCCGGAGCCCGGTGTCCAGCGTGGCGTTCTGCGGCAGATAGCCGACCTCGCCCGCGATACGGACGGTGCCGCCGCCGGGGGCCAGCTCACCGGCGATCAGCTTCAGCAGGGTCGACTTGCCGGAGCCGTTGACCCCGATCAGCCCGGTACGGCCGGGGCCGACCGCCAGCTGGAAGCCGTCCAGCACCTCGGTGCCGTCGGCCCAGGAGAACGACAGGTCGGTGCAGGTGATGAAGGTGGGGAAAGTAGACATACGGGTCTCCCGGTTGCATGAGAAGAGAAAGAGGCAACGGGTGAGACACCGCGGGGGAGGGCGCGGAAGGGAGAGCGGAGGACGGCGGATACGCCGAGGTCGCTGCAACAGTGCGCACTCCGCCTGACGCGGGTGTGCGACACGGTGTCTCGGACCTCAGACGAGCAACGTCCTTCTCCAATCGGCGACAACAGGACCAAGGAAAAAGGTACGCACGTCCCGGGAACGCGGCAATCGAATTAATCGTGCGCGGTGGCAGTGCCTCCCGGGTCGGGCAGGCGGACCGCCCTCAGCAGGCGTCGCGCAGCAGCCGGTGCAGATCGTGCTCCAGGTCCAGGAAGCGGTGCTCGTCGCCCGCCGGGACCAGATGCCGGGTGCGCCGCAGGAAGCGCCGCAGCTCCGCGGTGCGGACATGGAGCACGGCGACGCCCTCGGGGGCGTGCAGCTCCACCACCGTACGGTCGTAGCCGAAGGGCGCCACCCGCACGTCACCGAAACCGGTCGGCTGGTCCACCCCGTCGGCCAGCAGCTCCCGGCCGAACGCCCAGACCGCCTCCACGCCCTCCAGGGTGGCCGGCGCGGGGAAGGTCATCCGCACCGCGAACGGGTCCTCGGAGTCGTAGCGCAGCGTCGCGGGGACGGTGTCCATCCGCGGTGCGGGGGCGACGAGTCGCGCCTGAACGGCCTGCTCGATGACGGTGGACACAGCCGGCTCCCTCGTGCGCGCTGGTGCGGCGTTACGCCTCCCTGACAAAGGGAAGGACGACGAACGCGAGCGGCACGTGCACTCTTCCCCGCTGTGAACTGTGTCACGGGCCTCCGCGTCACGGGTGCGGCCGAGGTCTTTCCGGCGATCGTGGCCACGGCGGGGTACGGCCGAGGCGAAGCCGTCCGGGGCCGGCTGTCAGAGGCGGGCCGTAGGGTGGCGCCATCATGACGATCATCGAGAAGCCCGCCGACTGGCCCCGCACCGAGGCCGAGGCCCTGGACGTGCAGAACGCGCTGCGCGACCGGGTCGTGCTCGGCGAAGTGGGCCCGCCGCCGGGTACCGGGCTGGTCACCGGAGTGGACGTGGCCTACGACGACGACCGGGATCTGGTCGCCGCCGCCGCGGTGGTGCTCGACGCCGCGACGCTCACCGTGGTGGAGCAGGCCACCGCGATCGGCCGGGTCGCCTTCCCGTACATACCCGGGCTGCTCGCCTTCCGTGAGATACCCGCGGTGCTCGCGGCGCTGGGACGGCTGGAGTCCGGCCCGGGCCTGGTGGTGTGCGACGGGTACGGGCAGGCCCATCCGCGCCGCTTCGGTCTCGCCAGCCACCTCGGCGTGCTCACCGACCTGCCGGTGATCGGCGTCGCCAAGAACCCGTTCGCCTTCCGGTACGAGCAGCCGGGCGAGGAGCGAGGTGCCGCGAGCCCGCTGCTGGCGGAGGACGAGGAGGTGGGCCGCGCCCTGCGCACCCAGCCCGGTGTGAAGCCGGTCTTCGTCTCGGTGGGCCACCGGGTCGGTCTGGAGCAGGCCTGCGCCCAGGTGCTGCACCTGGCGCCGCGCTTCCGGCTGCCGGAGACCACCCGGCACGCCGACGCGCTGTGCCGCCGCGCCCTGAAGGAGGCGGTGGCGGGCTGAGGGGAGAGGCCGGCCCGTGACAGCTGTGCGGCCCTGGTGCAGCACGACCGCCATGGACACGCCGCACCCGGACTGGATCGTCATCGCCGTCTACGAGAACCGGGGCCGCCTCCACCCGATGGCGGCCGCCCGCGCCTGACTGCGCGACCGGGGCATCGACTGGATGCCGTTCGCGCCGGACGAGATCGGCTGGGACCACTCCTGCGGTGCCGGCCCCGACGGCCACTGGCACGGCTGGTTCCAGGTCCGCGTCCGGGCCGGCGCGCTGCGACGGCTCGGGCTCCTCCCCGGTCAGCCCACCTCCGGGATCACCGGCCCGGCCCCGCCCGGCTGGTGGCACGCCGCCGCCGAACGGGCCGCCCGCCGGACCGGAACCCGAGCCGTCCGCCTCGCCCTTCGGCGGAGTCTCAGCGCACGTCCACCGTGCGGAACCGCACCCCCGCCTTGACCAGCCGGTCGATCAGCGCGTCACCCATCGCGGCGGCCGAGGTGGTCTGCCCGGCGGTCTCCGGCAGCGGGTCGAAGGCGAGGCAGAGCGCCGACTCGGCAAGCATCTTCGCCGTCTCGTCATAGCCCGGGTCGCCGCCCGACACCTCGGTGAACACCCGGTGCCCAGCGCCCTGCCCGACGAACCGCACCGAGAACCAGCTCCGCCCGCGGCGCTCCTCGTCCGGGCCGCTGCCCGCCTGGTAGCGGTCCATCAGCCACTTGCGCGCCTGGGGGACCTGGACGACCGCCAGCAGCGCTCCGGCCGCCACCGTCGAGCCGAGCGCCACCGGCAGCGAGGCCACCCCCGCGTAGTGCCGGTAGCGGAAGTCCGGGCCGTAGCGCGGCAGCGCGGCCGCCGAGCGGGCCACCACCGCCGCGTCCAGCGTCGGCAGCGGCAGCGCCCACAGCCCCGTCTCCCGGCTGAACCGCGGCGGCCCCAGCGGGCCCCTGGCCCGGCGCCCCACCGGCGGCGGCTCCACCGACTTACGTTCCCGGGCCGCCCGCAGGGTGTGCCCGCCGCGGCCCATCGCGGTGAGCGCGGAGGCCAGGGTGCCACCGGAGAACGCCGCGCTCGCCCGTACGAAGCCGTCCACCCGCAGCGGGACGCCCTCCGGCAGCTGCTTCACGGTGTAGTAGGCGCCCAGATCGTGCGGCACCGAGTCGAAACCGCAGGCGTGGATCAGCCGCGCCCCGCTCTCCCGGGCCCGCTCGTGGTGGCGGACATAGGTCCGGTCCACGAACTCCGGCTCGCCGGTGAGGTCCACATAGTCGGTGCCCGCCTCCGCACAGGCCGCGACCAGGCCTTCGCCGTACCAGACGTACGGCCCGACGGTCGTCGCCACCACCCGCGCCGAACGCGCCAGTTCGCGCAGGGCCGCGTCGTCGGCGGAGTCCGCGCGCAGCAGCGGCAGCTCCGCGCAGCCCGGGTGGTCGGCGGCCAGCCGCTCCCGCAGCCGCTCCAGTTTGCCGGTGTTCCGCCCGGCCAGCGCCCAGCGGCAGTCCGCCGGGGCGTGCGCGGCGAGATAGCGGGCGGTCAGCTCGCCGACGAAGCCGGTCGCGCCGAACAGCACCAGGTCGTACGCCCGTTCCGTGCCGTGCGTTGAGTCCATCAGCCCTCCGTACGTGGATGGTGCGGGCCCGCGCCGCGCGGGCCCCGGGCGCCGCGCCGGCCTCGACCGCCCGGCGCGGGCACGCCGAGGCTAACGCGATACCCCCGCCCGTGGCGTGGTTGCGCCACGTACCGGCCAAGGGCTTGTGCCGGGTGGAACCTGTTCTTAACATCTTCACTGTTACAGCAGTTGTGTCACATCAGTCGGCGCCGCGACGGGCCGCGACCAGAGGCAGGTGACCGCAGCCCGATGACAGCCGGATCCCCGACGACGGAATCCCACGGCCCGCTCGGCGGAGTGCGCGTGGTCGAGCTGGCCGGCATCGGCCCCGGTCCGTTCGCGGCGATGCTGCTGGCCGACCTCGGTGCCGATGTGGTGCGGGTGGACCGCCCCGGTGGGGCCGGGATCGGCATCGACCCCGCCCGCGACCTCACCAACCGCAACAAGCGCTCGGTGCTGGTCGACCTCAAGGCCCCCGAGGGTCCGGCCCGGGTGCTGGACCTGGCCGAGCGCGCGGACATCCTCATCGAGGGATACCGCCCGGGCGTCGCCGAGCGCCTGGGCGTCGGCCCCGAGCCCTGTCTGGCCCGCAACCCCCGGCTGGTGTACGGGCGGATGACCGGCTGGGGGCAGGACGGCCCGCTCGCCCCGCGCGCCGGCCACGACATCGGGTACATCGCGGTCAGCGGCACCCTTTCCATGGTCGGCCGCGCCGACGAGCCGCCGACCGTCCCGGTCAACCTTCTCGGCGACTACGCGGGCGGCTCCCTCTACCTGGTCGCCGGCGTCCTCGCCGCACTGCACCACGCCCGTACCGAGCACGGCACCGGCCAGGTGGTGGACGCCGCGGTCGCCGACGGGGCCGCCCACCTCGCCACCATGCTGCACGGCATGCTCGCCGCCGGAGCCTGGCAGGACCGGCGCGGGGCCAACCTCCTCGACGGCGGCTGCCCGTTCTACGGCGCCTATGAGACCTCCGACGGGCGGTATATGGCCGTCGGCGCGCTGGAGCAGCGGTTCTACGAGGAGTTCGCCCGGCTGCTCGGCCTCGGCGAGGCCGCCGCCCTGCGGGACGACCTCGGTCGTTGGGACGAGCTGCGGGAGGCCGTCGCCGCCCGTTTCCGCACCCGCAGCCGCGCCGAGTGGACGGCCGTCTTCGAGTCCAGCGACGCCTGTGTGGCCCCCGTCCTCTCGATGACCGAGGCTCCCGGCCACCCCCATCTGGCCGCCCGCGGCACCTATCTGGAGCACTCCGGCATCACCCAGCCCGCCCCGGCGCCCCGCTTCTCCGCCACCCCCGGCGCCGTCACCCGCCCGCCCGCCGTCCCCGGCGCCCACACCGCCGAAGTGGCCCGCGACTGGGCCCTGCCCGCCGCGGCCCGGCCCACCGGGGCCGACCAGGGCACCGAATCCACCGTCCCCGACAGGAGGCCCCGGTGAAGCGCCAGTTGTTCACCCCCGAGCACGACGCGTTCCGCGAGACGGTCCGCACCTTCCTCGCCAAGGAGGTCGCACCGCACTACGAGAGCTGGGAGAAGGACGGCATCGTCTCCCGGGAGGCCTGGCTCGCGGCCGGCCGGCAGGGCCTGCTGGGCATGGCCGTCCCCGAGGAGTACGGAGGCGGCGGCATCCCCGACTTCCGCTACAGCGCCGTCCTCGCCGAGGAGTTCACCCGCGCCGGCGCCCCCGGACTCGCCCTCGGCCTGCACAACGACATCATCGGCCCCTATCTGACCGGCCTCGCCACCGAGGAGCAGAAGCGCCGCTGGCTGCCCGGCTTCTGCACCGGCGAGACCATCACCGCCATCGCCATGACCGAGCCCGGCGCGGGCTCCGATCTCCAGGCCATCCGCACCACCGCCGAGGACCGAGGCGACCACTGGCTGCTCAACGGTTCCAAGACCTTCATCTCCAACGGCATCCTCGCCGATCTGGTGATCGTCGTCGCCAGGACCACCCCCGAGGGCGGTGCGCACGGACTGTCGCTGCTGGTCGTGGAGCGCGGCATGGCCGGCTTCGAGCGCGGCCGCAACCTCGACAAGATCGGCCAGAAGTCGCAGGACACCGCCGAGCTCTTCTTCCACGACGTCCGCGTCCCCAAGGACAACCTGCTCGGCGAGCTGAACGGCGCCTTCATCCATCTGATGACCAACCTCGCCCAGGAGCGGATGGCCATCGCCGTCGCCGCCATCGCCGGCGCCGAGCACCTGCTGGAGATCACCAAGGAGTACGTACTGGGCCGCGAGGCCTTCGGCCGGCCGCTCGCCAAGCTCCAGCACATCCGCTTCGAGATCGCCGAGATGGCCACCGAGTGCGCCGTCACCCGCGCTTTCCTGGACCGCTGCATCACCGAGCACGCCCAGGGGACACTGGACGCGGTGCACGCCTCGATGGCCAAGTGGTGGTCCACCGAACTGCAGAAGCGCACCGCCGACCGCTGCCTCCAGCTGCACGGCGGCTACGGCTACATGGCCGAATACCCGGTCGCCCGGGCCTTCACGGACGGCCGCATCCAGACCATCTACGGCGGCACGACCGAGATCATGAAGGAGATCATCGGCCGTTCCCTGCTGGACAACCCCTCCCGAAAGGCGTGACCCCCGTGAGCACCGAAGCGTACGTCTACGACGCGGTCCGCACCCCGCGCGGACGCGGCAAGGCCAACGGCTCCCTGCACGGCACCAAGCCGATCGACCTGGTCGTCGGCCTCATCCGCGAGCTCCGCGACCGCTTCCCCGGGCTCGACCCGGCCGCCGTGGACGACATCGTCCTCGGGGTGGTCGGCCCGGTCGGCGACCAGGGCTCCGACATCGCCCGGATCGCCGCCATCGCCGCCGGACTGCCCGACACCGTCGCCGGCGTCCAGGAGAACCGCTTCTGTGCCTCCGGCCTGGAGGCGGTCAACATGGCCGCGATGAAGGTCCGCTCCGGCTGGGAGGACCTGGTCCTGGCCGGCGGGGTGGAGTCGATGTCCCGGGTGCCGATGGCCTCCGACGGCGGCGCCTGGTTCAACGACCCGATGACCAACCTCGACACCCACTTCGTCCCCCAGGGCATCGGCGCCGACCTGATCGCCACCATCGAGGGCTTCAGCCGCCGCGACGTCGACGAGTACGCCGCGCTCTCCCAGGAGCGGGCCGCCGCCGCCTGGAAGGACGGCCGCTTCGACCGCTCCGTGGTCCCGGTCCGCGACCGCTCCGGACTCACCGTCCTGGACCGCGACGAGCATCTGCGCCCCGGCACCACCGCCGACTCCCTGGCCGGGCTCAAGCCCTCCTTCGCCGACATCGGGGACCTCGGCGGCTTCGACGCGGTCGCCCTCCAGCGCTACCACTGGGTCGAGAAGATCGACCACGTCCACCACGCCGGGAACTCCTCCGGCATCGTGGACGGCGCCGCGCTCGTCGCCATCGGGTCCCGGGAGGTCGGCGAGCGCTACGGACTCACCCCGCGCGCCCGGATCGTCTCCGCCGCGGTCTCCGGCTCCGAGCCCACCATCATGCTCACCGGCCCCGCCCCAGCCACCCGCAAGGCGCTCGCCAAGGCCGGGCTGACCATCGAGGACATCGACCTGGTCGAGATCAACGAGGCCTTCGCCGCCGTGGTGCTGCGCTTCGCCAAGGACATGGGCCTCTCCCTCGACAAGATCAACGTCAACGGCGGCGCGATCGCCCTCGGCCACCCCCTCGGCGCCACCGGCGCGATGATCCTCGGCACCCTCGTGGACGAGCTGGAGCGCCAGGACAAGCGGTACGGCCTCGCCACCCTCTGCGTCGGCGGCGGTATGGGCATCGCCACCGTCGTCGAGCGCCTCTGACCGCCCCGTCCGCACCCCTCACGGAGAAGCAGCCATGACCGAGAGCACCACCATCCGCTGGGAGCAGGACGAGACCGGCGTCGTCACCCTCGTCCTGGACGATCCCGCCCAGTCCGCGAACACCATGAACCAGGCGTTCCGCGACTCCCTCACCGCCGTCGCCGACCGCGCCGAGGCCGAACGGGACTCCATCCGCGGCATCATCTACACCTCCGCCAAGAAGACCTTCTTCGCCGGCGGCGACCTCAAGGACATGATCAAGGCCGGCCCCGCCGACGCCCAGCGGATCTTCGACGGCGGTATGGCGATCAAGGACGCCCTGCGCCGTATCGAGACCCTCGGCAAGCCCGTCGTCGCCGCGATCAACGGCGCGGCGCTCGGCGGCGGTTACGAGATCGCCCTCGCCAGCCACCACCGGATCGCCCTGGACACCCCCGGCTCCAAGATCGGCCTGCCCGAGGTCACCCTCGGCCTGCTGCCCGGCGGAGGCGGCGTCACCCGCACAGTCCGTCTGATGGGCATCGCCGACGCCCTGCTGAAGGTCCTGCTCCAGGGCACCCAGTACACCCCCCAGCGTGCTCTGGCGGGCGGCCTGGTCCACGAACTGGCCGCCACTCCCGAGGAGATGCTCGCCCAGGCGCGCGCCTTCATCGACGCCCACCCCGAGTCCCAGCAGCCCTGGGACGTCCCCGGCTACCGCATCCCCGGCGGCACCCCCTCGCACCCCAAGTTCGCCGCCAACCTCCCCGCCTTCCCGGCCAATCTGCTCAAGCAGACCGGCGGCGCCCCCTATCCGGCCCCGCGCAACATCCTGGCCGCCGCCGTCGAGGGCTCCCAGGTCGACTTCGCCACCGCCCAGACCATCGAGTCCCGGTACTTCACCGAGCTGGTCACCGGCCAGACCGCGAAGAACATGACCCAGGCGTTCTTCTTCGACCTCCAGGCCGTCAACGCCGGCCGCAGCCGCCCCCAGGGCGTCGAGCCCCGCAAGGTCACCAAGGTCGCCGTCCTCGGCGCCGGGATGATGGGCGCCGGGATCGCCTACTCCTGCGCCAAGGCCGGTATCGAGGTCGTCCTCAAGGACGTCTCCGCCGAGGCCGCCGAGAAGGGCAAGGCCTACTCCACCCGCCTCCTGGACAAGGCCCTCTCCCGGGGCCGCACCACCGAGGCCGCCCGCGAGGAGCTGCTGGCCCGGATCACCCCCACCGCCGACCCGGCCGACCTGGCCGGCTGCGACGCCGTGATCGAGGCGGTCTTCGAGGACACCGCCCTCAAGCACAAGGTGTTCCAGGAGATTCAGGACGTCGTCGCCCCCGACGCGCTCCTCTGCTCCAACACCTCCACCCTCCCCATCACCCTCCTCGCCGAGGGTGTCGAGCGCCCCGCGGACTTCGTCGGCCTGCACTTCTTCTCACCCGTCGACAAGATGCCGCTGGTCGAGATCATCCGCGGCGAGCACACCGGCGACGAGGCCCTGGCCCGCGCCTTCGACCTGGTCCGCCAGATCCGCAAGACCCCCATCGTGGTCAACGACTCCCGGGGCTTCTTCACCTCCCGGGTGATCGGCCAGTTCATCAACGAGGGCGTCGCCATGGTCGGTGAGGGCGTGGAGCCCGCCTCCGTCGAACAGGCCGCCGCGCAGGCCGGCTACCCGGCGAAGGTCCTCTCCCTGATGGACGAGCTGACCCTCACCCTCCCGCGCAAGATCCGCGACGAGACCCGGCGCGCCATCGAGGAGTCCGGCGGCGTCTGGCCCGGCCACCCCGCGGACGAGGTCATCGACCGCATGGTGGACGAGTTCGGCCGCCCCGGCCGCAGCGGAGGCGGCGGCTTCTACGAGTACGGCGAGGACGGCCGCCGCACCCGCCTCTGGCCCGGACTGCGTGAGCACTTCACCAAGCCGGACGTCTCCATCCCCTTCGAGGACATGCGGGAGCGCATGCTCTTCGCCGAGGCCGTCGACACCGTCCGCTGCCTGGACGAGAACGTCCTCACCTCGGTCGCCGACGCCAACATCGGCTCCATCATGGGCATCGGCTTCCCCGCCTGGACCGGCGGCGTCCTCCAGTACATCAACGGCTACGACGGCGGCCTGCCCGGCTTCGTCGCCCGCGCCCGCGAGCTGGCCGCCCTCTACGGCGAGCGCTTCCAGCCCCCGGCGTCCCTCGTCGCCAAGGCCGAGCGCGGCGAGACCTACCACGACTGAGGCGCACGGTCCCTCCCAAGAGACGCATGACCCCGGCCACCTCAGGTGGCCGGGGCCGTGCGCTGGGGGGGAGTAGCGGCTACCCGATGCCGGGAGATGCCGTCGGTGCGAAGGAGGCTAAGTGGGCGGCTGCTGGTAGAACGGGGCCGTGCCCGCTCCGGAGCCGGCACCGATGACTCTGCTGTCCGGCGGGTCCCCACCCGCCCCCGGCCCTCTCCAGGAGCCCCCTTGCCTCCGCGCACGGCCGTCACCCGCCCGATACCCCTGCTCCTGGCGATCGCGCTCGCGGCCACGACGCTCACCGGCTGCGAGCTGCTGGATCTCGCCCAGGACTGCGAGGGGACCGACGAGGCCCGGGTGAAGGAGACAGCGGCGCTCGACATCCTCGGCGCCCGTCCCGACGGCGCCACCGTCCCTCGGGGCTTCGAGGAGGTCGACGCCGGCTGCTGGGCGGACAGCGGCGAGGTCGTGGTCTACGCCGACCGCACCTACGCCTTCCCCGGCACGCGGGCCGAAGCGGCCGCGCACTACCGCACGGTGGCGGTACAGGACGGATGGGGAGCGGCCCCCGAAACCCCGCCGGGCGAGCTGTGCTTCACCAAGGACGCCATGGCCCTGCGGATAGCCTTCCTCACCGCCGAAGGTCTGGCGGAGGACGGTCACGGACGTCGCCCCGACCTCACCACGGGTGCCGGCTACTCCGTCGGTGTCGAGTCGTACGCGAACAGCGGCACCGAGGCGGGTTGCTAGCCAAGGCCGTGTTCCAACGCCCTGCGGGTATCGCTTGCGGGTCGTAGCCGACAACAAGTGCAGAAGGCATGCGGCCGGCCAACCTATCGATTTCTGCCCGAACATGATCCGCCGGACCGGACCTGGCCTTCGGCTCCGGCTGCGCGTACGTCGGCGAGCGCTTGCCGTACCAGCGGGCCGAAGTCCTCGCCGTTGCCGGTCTCGATCCACTGGTCGTAGGCCATCTCCCAGACCAGGGTGCCCAGTTGCGCGGCCACGCGCGCGTTCAGGATCGGCACTCCGCGGCGGTGGAGGGCCTCGATCATCGAGGCGGTGAGGTCGAGCCTCTTCAGGGCTTCGCGTTCCCGCAGTTCCGTATGGGCGTTCAGCACGGCCTGGCGCCGGCCGCTGAACTCGCGGCGGTCGGCGGTGAAGAACGTCCGGCCCAGCGCTTCGACGGCGTCCGCCACCGCGTCGAGCGGCCCGGCCTCCGGCGCCGCCGAGGCGATCCCTTCGGCGAGCAGACCGGTCACCGTGCCCTTGTCGAAAAGCACCTCGCGCTTGTCCGGGAAGTGGCGGAAGAAGGTGCTCTTGGTGAGCCCCGCGCGTTCCGCGATCTCGATCACGGTCGTGTTCTCGTAGCCGTGCTCCTCGAAGAGGTCGAGGGCGGCGGCGGCGAGTCGTCCGGGTGCGTCCGGTTGCCAGCGAACCATGGGAGCAGTGTACGGGACTTGGTCCCATCACTGGTGTACGGTCCATGAGACCAAGTCCCATCACTGCCAAGAGAGGTCACCGATGAGTAGAGCTGTCCGTTATGGGCGATTCGGCGGTCCCGAAGTCCTCGAACTGCGGGAGATGCCCGAGCCGCACGCCGCGCCGGACGAGGTCCGCGTCCGGGTCACGGCCGCTGGACTGAACCCGATGGACTGGCAGATCACCACACAGCCCGACATGGCGGCGCGGTTCGGCATCACCTTGCCGGCCGGGTTCGGCAGCGACTTCGCCGGAGTGGTGGACGAGGTGGGCGCCGAAGCCACCGGATTCGCGACCGGCGACCGGGTGTACGGGGCTGCGATCGGCCGGTCCGTCGCCGATTTCGTGCTGGTCAAGACACCCGCGCCACATCTGTGGCACACCCCGGAGGGCATCGGCGACGAGGTGGCGGCCACGCTTCCGGTGTCCGGTCTGACGGCCTCCGCCGCGCTCGCCGCGATCGGTCTGCGCGCCGGGGACACCGTCCTGATCGGAGGAGCGGCGGGCGGCGTGGGCATCTACGCCGTGCAGTTGGCGAAGCTCGCGGGCGCCCGGGTGCTCGGCACCGCCTCCGAGGGCACCTTCGGATTCCTGCGCGGGCTCGGCGCCGAACCCGTGGTGTACGGCCCCGGCCTGGCGGACCGGGTGCGGGCCCTGGCGCCCCAGGGGATCACCGCCGCGGCCGATCTGTACGGAAGGGAGGCCGCCGAGGCCGCTCTCGGCCTCGGCGTGGCACCCGAGCGGATCTCCGTCGTGGCCGACGGCCCCGCCCCACCGCCCGGCGTGCGCACGGCGGGCGCCCTCGATGCGGGCCCGGGCGCCCTGGAACGGATCACCGACGCGATCGGTTCCGGCGCGATCACGGTGCCGATCGCGGCGACCTTCCCGGTCGAGCGGATCCGCGAGGCGGTGACGACGCAAGCCGAGAGGCATGTTCACGGTAAGATCGTGATCGCCCTGTGAATCGGCATCTTCGTCCAGCCACTTGCCCAGGGTGCTGCGGCCTGCCCGCGACGTGAGTGAGGGCCGACCGGCCGTCGTACGCCCCGGTCGGCCCCGCCAACGCGAAGGTGACCCCGACTACCGTGCCGCCAGTGCCAGGAAGGCGTTCCACTGGTCGTGGTTGACGCGCAGGACCGGTCCGTTTTCGGCGGTCTTGGAGTCGCGGACGTGGATGGTGGTGGAGCTGGTGGCGATCTCGACGCAGTCCCCGCCGCCTGATCCGCTGTAACTGCTCTTGAACCAGCTCAGTTCGTCCATGTTGTCAGCCATCTGCTGCACACTCATAGCGTCTCCCGTCACCTCATGGATGAGCTGTCGGCTACGTCGTCGCCAGTGCCAGGAAGGCGTTCCACTGGTCGTGGCCGACGCGCAGGACCGGTCCGTTTTCGGTGGTCTTGGAGTCGCGGACGTGGATGGTGGTGGAGCTGGTGGCGATCTCGACGCAGTCGCCGCCGTCGGACCCGCTGTAGCTGCTCTTGAACCAGCTCAGTCCGTCCATGCCGACGGCCACCTGCTCCATGCTCATGCCTCTCCCACCATCCGCTCGATGAGCCGGGCTGACTCCTCGACGTTCAGCGCCTGCGAACGCAGCTTGCCATACCGCAGTGCGAAGGTGCTGACGTCCGACGCCTGGGAGACGACGCAGCCGACGCCCTGCGACTCGAAGTACCCGAGCTGCTGATGGGTCGCGGACTCGACCAGTACGAACGCGCCGTTCTTTCCCGAGTGGAACCCCCGCCCGGCAGGCATCACCTGGACACCGACGTTCCGCAAGGTGCCCACCTGGAGGAGATGCCGCCACTGGTCGCGCATGATGTCCATGTCGGCGACCGGGTCGCGGAGCGCCTCCTCGGCGATGATGAAGGACAGCTCCGCCATTGGCGCCCGGGTCAGCAGCTTCTGCCGGCTCAGCCGCCCCTCGGTGTGCTGGTCGATGATCTCCTCGTCCAGCGGCGGGCAGTGGCCCGCGAAGACCGCCCGTGCGTACGCCTCCGTCTGTAGCAGCCCGGGCACCAGCAGCGGGTCGTACGAGAAGCGGCTCAGCGCCTCGGCCTCGATGAGCGCGAAGTTGCGGAAGAACTTCGGCAGCTTGGCGCGGTCCACCTCGTCCTGGAGGACCAGCAATACGCCCCGCGCCTTCAACGTCCGGTCCGCCGCGACGGTGAACGCCTCCTTGGCCGGGCGCCGGCCCTGCTCGACCGAGGCCACCAGGTCCACGGAGTAGCCGATGACGTCCCCGAGCTGCGGCTGGCTCAACCCCGCCAGCTTGCGCAGGTGTTGCAGCAGCTTGCCGGGCCAGGCTCGGTGTCATGACCGCACAACAGAGCACCGATCAGCGGCCCGTGCCGCAGCTGGCGGCGCCGGGCCACCACCTGACCATGCTGTTCAGCAGCACCCGGCGAGGGGCGCGGCTGGCCCGGCGGCTGGCCGTGCAGCAGTTCACCGAGTGGACCGGGCTGCCGCACGGTTCGGACGCCGCACACGCCGTCGCCCAGATCACGGGCGAGTTGGCGTCGAACGCCGTCACCCATGGGCGGCTGCCGGGGCGGGATTTCCGGCTCCGCCTGTCCCTCGCTCGGCAGTGCCTGCGGATCGAGGTGACGGACGCCCGGCCGGAGCGGGTGCCGTGCTTGCCGGTCGCGGGCGGCCTGGAGGAGGGCGGCCGGGGGCTGCTCATGGTCGCCGCCTACGCCGAGGACTGGGGGTGGGAGGTGCGCGACCGATTCACCAAGACCGTGTGGGCGGAGGTGGCGGGATCCTCACTCGTCTCGGAAGGCCGACCGCAGCTCGTCCTTGAGGGAGCGCTGGAAGGCGGTGACCAGGGCCTGCACCACCAGCGGCTGCATATGGGCGGACAGTGACTTCATCGCGGCCAGATGCTCCGGGTCGCCCTCCCGCTCCCGGTACGGGCCCCACACCTCGTCGCGGAACAGCCGGGTCAGCTCCTGCGCGGCCGAGCGGGTGTGCTCCACCAGCACGGTACGGGCGGCGAGGATGGTCTCGTGCGCTATCGGCACATCCAGCAGCCGCGCCCCCAGCCGCAGCAGCCCCAGGTCGACCCGGAACACGTCCGTCGCCTCGGTCCGGGCCAGCACCTCCATGGCGACCAGCCGGTCCACGTCCTCCGCCGACAGTTCGCGCCCGAGCCGCCGCTCCAGCTCCGTCCGGCTGGCGTCCTCCGCCGCGTCCGGTGCCCAGGTGGCCACCAGGGCCCGGTGGATGGCCAGATCGTCGGCGCTGAGGTCGGGCGGCAACTGCTCCAGATACCGTTCGATCGCCGACAGCGTCATACCCTGCTGCTGCAACTCCTCGATGAGCGCCAGCCGGGCCAGGTGCTCGGGCCCGTACCTGCCGACCCGGCGCGGCCCGATCACCGGGGGCGGGAGTAGCCCCCGGGTGCTGTAGAAGCGGATGGTCCGGACGGTGATCCCGGCCCGAGCGGCCAGCTCGTCGACGGTCAGCATCGGCTGCGTCGGCTGTCCCTCGGTCTCGGTCGCCATGGTCGGGCCTCTCTTCCGGCTCTACGGCAATACGGCTCTACGGCAATGCGGCGATAGGGCTCTATGGCTTTACGGCTCTACGGGTGGAACATTATTGCTGTCTCACCAGGAGTGTGAAAGACGGATGCTCCCGCCACCGCACGGGGGCACCTAGATCCACGCCCCCAGCTTCTCGGGGTTGCGTACCGCCCAGATCCGAGTGACCCGGCCGCCGGAGCCGGAGAACGCCGCCACCGTCACCGTGACCCCGTCGCGCTGGGCCACCAGCCCCGGCTGACCGTTGACCGTGCGCTCCAGCAGGGTCAGCCCGCCGACCTTCTCGGCGAAGTGGACCAGGTACCGGGCGATCCGCTCGCCGCCCTCTACCGGGCGCAGCGCGGCGCCGACCACTCCGCCACCGTCGGCGGTCATCGTGGCGTCGGGGGCGAGGAGGGCGACCAGGGCCTCGATGTCCCGCGCCTCCCAGGCCTGCCGGAAGCCCCGCACCAGGTCGGCGGCCTGTCCGGACGACGGGGTCCGCGCGGTGCGCACCCGGCGCCGTGCCGACGAGGCCAGCTCACGGCAGGCCCCCGGCGACCGGTCGAGGATCCCGGCCACCTCGGCGAAGGGGTAGCGGAAGACGTCGTGCAGGACCAGCGCCACCCGCTCGGCCGGGGTCATCGACTCCAGGACCACCAGAAAGGCCATGTGCACCGACTCGTCCAGGGTGATCTGGTCGGCGGGATCCACCGCCCGCCTCGTCCACTCCGCGCGGTCGGGCAGCGGCTCCGGCACCCAGGCGCCGACATAGCGCTCACGCCGGACGCGCGCCGAGCCGAGCACGTCCAGGCAGATCCGGGTGGCCACCGTCGTCAGCCAGCCGCCCGGCGAGGCGATGGCCTCCCGCTGCCGCGCCGGCAACCCGTACCAGCGGGCGTAGGTCTCCTGCACGGCGTCCTCGGCCTCGGCCAGCGAGCCGAGCAGCCGGTAGGCCAGGTTGGTCAGATGCCGTCGTTCACCGAGGACCGCACCCGTCTCCGTGGTCACGATGACCGCCCCCTGACATTTTCCCGACCCGCGTCGTCGGAGTAGCGCAACCGTATCCACGATCCGCTGGCATGAGGCAGCAGAGAGGGCGCACATCATGAACGTGCAGACGACGGAGACCCCCCGCACCACGACCCCCACCCCCACCACTTTCCTCAGGGTCGCGGTCGCGCTCCAGACCGGCACCCTCTTCCTCCAGGCCGTCAGCGCCGGGCTGCTGCTGACCGCGCACCACGGCGAGGTGCTGCACAGCGTCGGCGCGCGGGTGACGTACGGCGCGTCGATGCTGTACGTGCTCGCCGCGGTCCTGGCCTGGAGGCCGGGCGGAGGCTCACCCCGGCCCATCGCCTTCGCCTCGGGGTTCCTGGCCCTCTCCTCCGCGCAGGTGGTGCTGGGCATCGCCCGCATACCGTCGGTCCATGTCCCGCTCGGCGTCCTGATGTTCGGCCTGAGCCTGCTGGTACTGGCACGCCGCCGCCCCGGCGGGCCGGAGTAGGCGGGCCGGCCGCTGGCTGGTCACCCGCGCTCGCGCTCGCGGAGGTACGCGTCCAGCTCGGCCGCCCCGGTCAGCATCGCCCGCCCCCGCGCGGACAGCCGGCCGTGCCAGTCCTGCAGGGCGCCCTCCAGCGGAGCGAGGCCGCCGGCCGCCCGTACCTGGGTGATCAGCGGGGCGATCTGCTCCAGCAGATGGCCGCCCCGTCGGAGCTGGTGCACCAGCCGGGCGTCCCGCACATCGGCCTCGTCGTAGACGCGGTACCCGGTCCGCGGGTCGCGCCTGGGCCGCACCAGCCCGGCACGCTCCCACATGCGCAGCGTCGCCGGCACGATCCCGAGCCGCTCGGCCAGCGGCCCGATGAACATGCCGCCGGAGTCGGGCCACCTGTCGGGCCGGGAAGCCGCCGGGGCGGACCCCAGCTCGCGCAACGCCCGCTCCACCGCCTGGAGGGTCCGCCGGTCGTCACGGAGCTGGGCGTGGCTCTCGTCCAGCAGCCGGAACACCTCGCCCTCCGGGCCCGAGTGCACCGCCCGCATGATCGACGTCGCCCCCTGGTGCCCATGGCCCGGCACCAGGGCGAGGAAGGTGCGCAGGGCCAGGGCGTGCAGCGGGGTGTAGGTGCGGTAGCCGTGCTCCGTGCGCTCGGCGACCGGCAGGATGCCGGCCTCCTCGTAGTTCCGGACGGCCTGGGTGGACAGACCGTGCCCGCGCGCCAGATCGACCGGCCTCAGCCGCTCAGGTGTTTGAAGCTTCTGCTCCACCATTGCCTCCACTACCCGCCTGTCCCGACGCCGAAGTCTCCACCGTGAGTTCAACGATACCGTTGAGGGCATGGCCACCGACATCGCACCGACCACCCACACCCTCGACGCCGCCGCCGTCATGGAGCTGCTCCCCGGCCGCCCCCGGCTGCTCGCCCTGGGGGAGCCCACCCACGGCGAGGACCTGCTGCTCGATGTGCGCAACGCGCTCTTCCGGCAGCTCGTGGAGCGGGAGGGCTACCGCACCCTCGCGATCGAGAGCGACTGCCTGGCGGGCCTGATCGTCGACGCCTATGTCACCTCCGGCGCGGGCGGTCTGGACGAGGCCGTGGAGCGCGGCTTCAGCCATGGCTTCGGCGCCTCCGCCGCCAACCGCGAACTGGTGCGCTGGCTCAGGGAGTACAACACCGACCGGCCCGCCGCCGAGCAGGTCCGCTTCGCCGGCTTCGACGGCCCGCTGGAGATGACCGGCGCCCAGAGCCCCCGGGCCGCCCTCACCGCGCTGCACGACTACCTTGCGGCCCAAGTGGACACGGACGACCTGCTGCCCTGCACCGCCGAGACGCTCGACCGCCTGCTCGGCGCCGACGAGCGGTGGACCGAGCCCGCGGCCATGATGGACCCCGCCCGCTCCCTGGGGCGGTCCGCCGAGGCCCGGGAGCTACGGCTGCTCGCCGACGACCTGGTGGCGCTGCTCGACGCGGAGGCGCCAAAGCTGATCAGGGCGACCTCGCGCGAGGAGTGGGACCGGGCCCGCCTGTACGGGCGTACCGCCCTCGGCCTGCTCCGCTACCACTTCTGGATGGCCGACACCTCGCCCGCCCGCCTGACGCGGCTGGTCGGCCTGCGGGACCAGATGATGGCCGACAACCTCCTCGCCCTCGCCGAACGCGGGCCGGTACTGGTCCACGCCCACAACGCCCACCTCCAGCGGGACCGGAGCTCGATGCGCCTGGGCGAGCTGCGCCTGGAGTGGTGGAGCGCCGGCGCGCTGGTGAGCGCCCGGCTGGGCGCGGCGTACGCCTTCCTGGCCACCGACCTCGGCACCATCCGGCACCAGGGGGTGGACGCCCCGCCGCCGGAAACGGTCCAGGGCATGCTGTACGCCCTCCCCGAGGACCGCTGCCTGGTCGACACCGCCCGTCTCGCCGCTCTCCTGGGCGAGGAGCGGCCCGCCGCCCGCGTATCGCCCTACTACGGCTACGCCCCGCTCGACCCCGCCCACCTCACCGCGTACGACGGCCTCGTCTTCGTCAGGGACATGCCCTCGCCCGCCTAGGCCGTGGGCGCCGCCGCCGTGCGGAGGTCAGGTGGCTGGGCCATCCTGGCACCTATGAGCAGGTCACCCGACGGCCCGGTGCTCGCGTTGCGGGTGGTGGCGCAGGAGGCCAGGGCCCATCGGGAACGGGCGGGGATGACCGCCGCCGACGCGGCTCGGCGCCTCGGTGTGCACACGGTGACCGTCCGGCGGCTGGAGCGGGCCCACACCCTTCCCCGGGCCGACCTGCTGGGACGGCTGATGGAGGTGTACGGGGCCGATCCGCGGCAGACCGCCGAGCTGCTGGAGCAGCTGGAGCGGGCGCGCGAGCCCGGCTGGTGGAAGGGGTACGGGGATCTGGTGCCCCGCCGGCTGGAGGGTCTGCTGAGCCTGGAGAGCGAGGCCGCGCTCAGCCGCGTCTACGCCCCCGCGCTGGTGCCCGAGCCGCTGCGCACCCCTGGCTACGCGCGCGATCTGCTGGCGCTGCGCCACCCCGCGGCGGACGAGGCCGAGCTGGACCGCCGCCTGGAACTGCTGCTGGCCCGGCAGCGGCATCGGGGCGGGCGGCTGTGGGTGCTGCTGGAGGAGGCCGTTCTGGACCGGGCCTCCGCGCACTGCGAGGCGGTGGACGAGCAGCGCCGGGCGCTGGCCCGCTACGCCGCGGAGCCCGGCCTGGACGGGGTGACCCTCCAGTGGATCGGCGCCGACGCCGCGCCGCATCCCCTGCTGCTGAACGGCCAGGTGGACCTGGTGCGCCACCCGCACCGGCTCGTCCCGGACCATCTGGTGCTGCGCGCCCTGGACGCGGTGACGGTGACCGACGCCCCGGAGCGGGTCGACGCCTACGCGACGGCGATGGACGTGGCCGCCCAGCGGGCCCATGAGCCCGGCACCCCGCTCCCGCGGCTGCGCTTCCTGTGACGTGACCGGCCGACCGGGCACTCAGGGCTTGCGCGCCACCGCCCCGTACATGGCGATGGCCCGGTCGTCCACGCCGTCCTGCTCGGGTCCGGGCCGCCACTTGTGGACCTGGACGACACCGGGCTCGACCAGTTCCAGCCCGTCGAAGAAGGCGGTCGCGGTGGGCAGGTCCCGCAGGGTCATGGGCATGTTCTGCTGGGCGTACTCCTCGGCCACCCGCCCGACCTCCTCCGGCGCGAAGTCGGCGGTGCCGATGGTCAGCGCCAGGTAGCTGCCCGAGGGCAGGGGGTCGAGCAGCCGCCGTACCAGGTCCTGATCGTCCGGCGGGGCGATGAAGTGCAGCATCCCGATGATCGTCAGGCCGACCGGCTTGTCCAGGTCCAGCAGGGAGCGGAACTGCGGGCTGTCCAGGATCGCGTCCGGGTCGTTCATATCGGCGTCGACATAGGCGGTCTTCCCCTGCGGCGAGCTCAGCAGCAGCGCCCGGGCGTGCGCCAGCACGATGGGGTCGTTGTCGACGTAGACCACATGGGACTCCGGCGCCACCTCCTGCACCACCTCGTGCAGATTGGGCGGGGTGGGCAGACCGGTGCCGATGTCGAGGAACTGCCGGATGCCCTGCTCCCGGGCGAGGTAGCGCACGGCGCGGTGCATGAACCGCCGGTTCTCCCGCATGTGCACCGGAAGCGCCGGCCAGTGCCGGCACATCGCGTCGCCCGCCTCGGCGTCCACGAGGTAGTGGTCCTTGCCGCCCAGGATGTAGTCGTACACCCGTGCGGAATGCGCGGTGGTGGTGTCGATCCGATCGCGTGCGTCGTCCATGAACCGCTCCGTCATCGCCCGGCAGTGCCTGCCACGACGCTATAGCAGAAGGTCCGGCTCTTCGAACGGTGCCGCCCGCGGGAAACCTCGCGACGCACCGCACCACCATCCGCTACCGTCCCCGTGGTCACCGAGCAGGCCCCTGCCGTCGGCGGAGGTCTCGGCGAACGGGGGAGCCGGACGATGGACCAGGACGCCGTACGAGCGCTGTACGACGAGCAGATGCGCCGCGGGGCCCGGCCGGACGGGCCCGGAGTGACCGTGGAGCGGGTCGGGGACGTGGTGCGCCAGACCGGGCCGGCGCACGCGTGGAACGGGGTGCTCTGGTCCCGGCTGGAGGCGCACACCGCCGACCGCGCCATCCGCGAGCAGCTGGAGCACTACACCGCCCTCGGCCTCGGCTTCGAGTGGAAGCACTACGACCACGACGGGCCCGCCGACCTCGCCGTCCGGCTTCTCGCCGCCGGGCTGACGGCCGAGGAACCGGAGAGCCTGCTGGTCGCCGAGACCGGCGGCGCCGACACCGCGGCCCGTCCGCCCGAGGGGGTGGAGCTCCACCCGGTCACCGACCCGGCCGGGGTGGAGCTGGTGGCCCGGGTCCACGCGGAGGCGTTCGGCACCGACGCCTCCGACCTGCGCCGCCGGCTGCTGGACCGGCTCGCCGCCCACCCGGGCACCGTCGCGGCGGTGGTCGCTCTCGCCGACGGGCGCCCGGTCTCCTCGGCCCGGCTGGAGCTGACCCCGGGGACCGCGTTCGCCGGACTCTGGGGCGGCGGCACCGTCCCGGGGTGGCGGGGCCGGGGCATCTACCGGACGCTGGTCGCCCACCGGGCGCGGATCGCCGCCGAGCACGGCTACCGCTACCTCCAGGTCGACGCCACCGAGATGAGCCGCCCGATCCTGGAACGCCTCGGCTTCGTCCGGCTCGCCACCACCACCCCGTACGTCCACACCCCCGGCCGCTAGCGGGCCGAGCCCACCACCGGGTAGTGGTCGGACAGATTGGTGTACGTGTACGAGGTGCCCCAACTCGACACCGTCCACGGCGCCGTGGACTCCTTCACCACCTCGTTGCCCCACTTCGCGGGCCGGGCGTGGCCCGCGCGGTGCAGCACGTGGTCCAGGTCCTCACGGGGGTCGTCCGGGTAGCGCTCGGAGGCGATCGAGTTGTCCCGGGTGTCGAAGGAGTACGGGTGCCCGGTGCGGGTGTCCTCGCCCACCAGGCCCGCGTCGGCGAGCATCGAGGCGTACTCGGCGCTGTGCCGGTCCACGTTGTAGTCCCCGGCCACCAGCACCTGCTCGGAGGCCGGGATCCGCTTGGCGTCCAGGAAGGCGTCCACCGCCTTGAACTGCCGGCTCCGCACCGCCGCCGCCTCACCCGCGGAGCAGCCCGGGTCGGTGGACTGGGCGTGGGTGCCCACCACATGCACCCGGCTGCCGTTCACCTCCAGCACCGCGTACACAAAGCCCTTGTTGGAATACCAGTCGGCGCCGCAGGCGTCCTTGTAGACGTACTGCTCCTTGCGGACGATCGGCCACTTGCTGAGCACGCTCACCCCGCCGTCCTCCGGCGTGGTCGCCGAGTACGAGCCGCCGGTGGCGTCCCAGCCGCTCTTGCTCCGCCCCATCACCGGCGTCTGGTACGGGTACTTGCCGGCCGCGTTGCGCAGCAGGGCGTCCGAGGTGCCGTTGTCGAAGGCCTCCTGGAGCACCACCACATCGTGCCCCTGGAAGAACGGCGCCGCCGGAATCGCCTTCGCCCGGTGCTCCTGGCCCCAGTTCGGGTAGAGCGTCCGGCTGAACAGGAAGGTGTTGTACGTGAGGACGTCCACCGCCGGGGCGGCGGCGGGCGCGGCACTCGCCGCCGGCGCGGACGCCATGGTGGCGGCGGTGAGCGCGGCGGCGAGCACCGCCCCACCGGCGCGGCGGACGGAGCGGGGCAGGACGGATCGCGGCACGGAGACTCCAGTCGGGAGCGGGGATGTCGGACCTGGCGGGCCATATCCAAGCAGCCGCGGTTACCTTCCGGTAGCCATCCGGTGCCCCCGGACTTGCGCCCACCGGTCCACTCCGCCAACACCCCGCACCACCAGCGCATACTGGACAGCGGAACACCACCGACCCCACCAGACCCACAAGGCACAGAGCGGCGCAGATGACCACCACCCCGGAAGCCTCCTCACCGCACCCGGCCGCACCCCGGGCGGACCGGCACCCCGACCCCGTACCGCCGCCCCAGGGCGGAGTGCTCTGGAGCCTGGTCGGCGACATCCGCAGCCTGCTGATGCTCCCCGCCGCCCTCACCCTCCAGGTGGCCCACCCCGCCGTCGGCGCCGGAGTCGACACCCACTCGGTCTTCCGCACCGACCCCTGGGGCCGCGGCGAACGCTCCCTGCGCTCACTCCAGCTGTGGGTCTACGGGGGTCCCGAAGCCGCCCGTGAGGGCCGCCGGCTCCGCGTACTGCACCGCACCATCCAGGGCACCGACACCCGCGGCCGCCGCTACCACGCCCTGCGCCCCGGCACCTACGCCTGGGTGCACGCCACGGGTTTCCCCGTCCAGGAGCACGCCTTCCGCTACCTCTTCCGCCCGCTCACCGGCGCCCAGCAGCGGGCGCTGTACGCCGAGTGGCTCCAAGTCGGCCGGATCCTGGGCATCCACGACCGGGACATGCCGCAGACCATCGAGGAGTTCCGCCCCTACTACCACCGCATGCTCGCCGAGGAGATCGAGGCCACCCCCGTCGTCCGCGAACTCATCGACCCCGGCGCCCGCGTCCCGCCCCCCGACCGCGGCCCCTGGGCGCTCCGCCTCGTCCTGCGGGCCCTCTGGCCGGTCCTGTCCCCACCCCTGGTCGCCGGCCGCGCCTTCCTCACCGTCGGACTGATGCCGCCCGAGGTCCGCGCCGCCCTCGGCCTCGACTGGACCGTCGCCCAGGAACGGCGGCTGCGCCGCTTCTGCCGGATCGTCCGCCTCACGGTCCCCGCCCTCCCCGAGCGGCTGCGCTACCTCCCCATGGCCCGAAAAGCCCGGCACAAAGCGCGGCAGGAGGCCGGATGCAGCCACCCGGCCCCCACCCGCTGACCCGCCCGCTCACCCCTCCGGCGGCCCGGCCAGCCCGCCCCGGGCCACCACCTCCGCGTACCACCGGGCGCTGTCCTTCGGGGTACGCCGCTGGGTGGCGAAGTCCACGTGCACGATCCCGAACCGCTTCCCGTAGCCGTACGCCCACTCGAAGTTGTCCAGCAACGACCAGAGGAAGTAGCCGCGTACGTCCACCCCGTCCGCCAACGCCCGGTGCACCGCCGCCAGATGGGCGTGCAGATAGGCCACCCGCTCCGGATCGTGCACCGCGCCCGACGGGTCCGCGTAGTCGTCGTACGCCGCCCCGTTCTCGGTGATCACCAGCGGTACCTCGGGCAGCTCGTCCCGCAGCCGGGTCAGCAGCTCGTACAGCCCGTCCGCGTCCACCGTCCAGTCCATCGCGGTACGCGGCCCCGGCGCCGGCACGAACCGCACCCGGTCCTCCGCACCCGGCCACGGTGACGGCGACTCCGAGGTCCCCGCCCCCACCACCGTGGGGGAGTAGTAGTTGATGCCCAGCGAGTCGATCGGCTCCGAGGCAACCGCCAGGTCCCCGTCCCGGACGAACGACCAGTCCGTCAGCCCCGCCGTGTCCGCCACCAGGTCCTCCGGCAGCCGGCCGTGGAACACCGGGTCCAGGAACACCCGGTTCCCCAGCGCGTCGATCCGCCGCGCCGCGTCCAGGTCCGCCGCCGATCCGCTCAGCGGCCGGATCGCGTGCAGGTTCAGCGTCAGTGACACCTCCGCCGCCCCGGGCAGCGCCGCCCGCAGCGCCCGCACCGCCAGCCCGTGCCCCAGATTGAAGTGGTGCGCCGCCCGCAGCGCCGCCGCCGGCTCGGTACGCCCCGGGGCGTGCACCCCGGACCCGTAGCCCAGAAACGCCGCGCACCACGGCTCGTTCAGGGTCGTCCAGGTGGCCACCCGGTCACCCAGCGCACCCGCCACCAGCCCCGCGTACTCGGCGAACCGCTCCGCCGTCTCCCGATGCGGCCAGCCGCCCGCCGCCTCCAACTCCTGCGGCAGATCCCAGTGGTACAGCGTCGCCACCGGCCGGATCCCCGCCTCCCGCAACTCGTCGGTGAGCCGCCGGTAGAAGTCCAGCCCCCTCTGCACGGCCGGCCCCCGCCCGGTCGGCTGCACCCGCGACCAGGACACCGAGAACCGGTAGTCGCTCACCCCCAGCTCCCGCATCAGCGCCACGTCCTCGCGCATCCGGTGGTAGTGGTCGGCCGCGATGTCCCCGGTGTCGCCGTTGCGGACCTTGCCCGGCCTACGGCTGAAGACGTCCCAGATCGACGGCGTACGGCCGTCCTCGGCCGCCGCCCCCTCGATCTGGTACGCGGCGGTCGCGGTACCCCACCGGAACCCGGCGGGAAACAGCAGCCCGGACTCCACCTGGCCCTGCGGACGTGCGTCGACGGCGGTCATCGGAACATGGCTCCCAACGGTCGTAAGAAGAAGAAAAGCGAACTCAGCCCTTGACGGCGCCCTGCATGATGCCGCCGACGATCTGCCGCCCCAGCAGCCCGAACACCAGCAGCACCGGCAGCGTGCCCAGCAGCGTGCCGGCCATGATCACGGACTGGTCCTGGACGTACCCGCCGCCCAGCTGGCGCAGGGCCACCTGCACCGTCGGGTTCTGCGAGGACAGCGCCACGATCGGCCAGAAGAAGTCGTTCCAGGCGGCCATGAAGGTCAGCAGCCCCAGCACCGCCATCCCCGGCCGGGCGATCGGCACCACGATCGACCAGAAGATCCGTGCCGACGAGGCCCCGTCCACCCGCGCCGCCTCGATCAGCTCGTCCGGCAGCGTCTGCACCAGGAACTGCCGCATGAAGAACACCCCGAACGCGGACACCAGCCCGGGCAGGATCACCGACTGGAGCTGGTTCACCCACTCCAGCTTGGCGATCACCATGAACAGCGGGATCACCCCCAGCTGCGGCGGGATCATCATGGTCCCCACCGTCAGCGCCAGCAGCGCGCCCCGCCCCCGGAACCGCAGCTTGGCGAAGGCGAACCCGGCCAGCGTGCAGCACAGCACCGTCCCCACGGTGATCGAACCCGACACGATCAGCGAGTTCAGCAGCGCCAGCCCGATATCGGCCTCCTCCATCACCGCCTCGAAGTTGGCCATCAGGTTCGGCCCGGGCAGCAACGACGGCGGCACCTGCGCCAGATCGGCGTTGGACCGGCTGGCCGCGACGATCGTCCAGTAGAACGGGAACGCGGACACCAGCACCGCGACGACCATGATCGCGTACGTCAGCCACCCGGCGTGCAGGGTCTTTCCGGCCCCCCGGGGCCGCCGCCGCGGCGGCCTCTCCACGGGTGCCTCCTTGACCGGCGGATCGACAAGCGCCGTCATCGCCCGGCCTCCTTACGGATGCGGCGGCGCGCGACCAGGGCGTTGGCCCCGACCACCACCACGATGAGCAGGAACATCACCCAGGCGATCGCGGCGGCGCGCCCCAGGTGGAAGAAGCCCCAGCCCTGCTCGTACATGTACAGCCCGAGCGTCTGGTACTGGTGCGAGATACCGCCGGAGATGCTGCCCTCGAACAGCAGCGGCTCACCGAACAACTGCGTGGCCCCGATGGTCGACACCACCGCCGTGAACACGATCGTCGGCCGCAGCCCCGGCAGCGTCACATGCAGGAACTGCCGCCAGCGCGAAGCCCCGTCCATCTCCGCGGCCTCGTACAGCTCGGCCGGGATCGACTGCATGCCGGCCAGATAGATCAGCGCGTTGTACCCCGTCCACCGCCAGATCACGATCGTGGACACCGCGATCTGCGAGGCGACCGTCCCGGTCTGCCAGTCCACCGGCCCGAACCCGACCAGCCCGAGCACGTAGTTGATCAGCCCGAAGTCCCGCCCGAAGAGCTGCGCGAACACCAGCGTCGCCGCGGCCACCGAGGTCGCGTACGGCAGCAGCATCGCCGTCCGGAAGAACGTCCGCCCGCGCAGCTTGTAGTTGAGCAGATGCGCCAGCCCCAGCGCCATCACCAGCTGCGGCACCGTCGACAGCACCCCGATGGTGAACGTGTTCCGCAACGAGAGCCAGAAGAACTCGTCGGTGAACAGAGCCGCGTAGTTCCCGAACCCGCGCCACTCCATCTGCCCGGGCGTCTGCAACTCCACCCGGTACAGCGACACGAACGCGGTGTACACCAGCGGGAACAACCCGAAGGCGGCGAACAGGGTGAAGAACGGGGCGATATAGGCGTACGGCCCGGCGCTCTTGGCGAACCGCCGTACAGCGGGCGCACGCTGCGGCCGTCTCACGGCACCGGCCACCGCGGTGGCGGCCGGGGGCTCTTCGGGGGCGACTAGCGACACGGTGCGGTCCTTCGTTGTTCGGGTCTTCGGCTGCGGGCCGGTGGCCTCTCCCCCAAGGACTTCGTCCAGGGGGGGTGCCCCCAACGCGGGTGGGTCTGTGCTGTGTTGCGGTCCGGTGGCCTTTCGCCGGTCCGGTGGTTCGGTCGCTTGTCCGGTGGGTGGGGGCGTGGGCACTCCGGGCTCACGTGCTCGCGCTCACCGTTCGACGGTCAAGCGCACTGCCTCATGACGCTCGGCCGTCCCCCAAGGACTTCGTCCAGGGGGTGCCCCCAGCGCGCGCGGCCCTGCGTACCCCCACCCGACCGGCGGCCGAGTGACCCGTTTCGCCGTGGCTGATGACCACCATCCCGGGCCGAGGGCCCGCACCGGTGGGACGCTACTGCCCGGCGGGTGAGACGGCCCCGTCCGACCCGTATTACCGGCCACGGCGCCCTGGGGCTCAGAGCGTTGCCCGGGCTGTATCCCGGCCGTAGGCCGGGAGATGGTGCCACCGGACGGGCACTCGCCCTCCGGACGTTGGGTGGGGTATGCAGGGTCGCGCGCGCAGCCGACGAGCGTAAGTCGAACGGTGCGTGTGACATCTGACGGTGAGCGCGAGCGGCGAGCACGTGAGCCCGGAGTGCCCCACCCCCCACCCACGGACGGAGGGCCCACCCACCGGGGAGGAACCGACCCACCCGGACGGTGCCAGGACGGGGGCCCCGCACCGTGGGGCCGGGGAGGGGTGTGGGGAGGGGCGGAGCACCTCCCCACGGACCACCCACCCCACCCGCACCACCCGCACGGTCACCCCGTCACGTTGGCGACGCCCTTCTTCGCGTTGGACCACGCCTTCTCCGGCGCCGTCCCCTTGCGCTCCACCTCGCTCAGCGCGTTGGTGATCTGGTCGGCCACGTTCTTGTCGTGCACACCCAGCACCTGCACCGGCGCCGCCTTGGCCGCGTCGCCGAAGATGCGGCCGATCGGGGCCCCCGAGAAGTAGGGGTCACTCGCGTCGGCCACCTTCGCGATGGCGCCCGTGGAGGACGGGAAGTTGCCGACCTTGCGGAAGAGCTTGGCCTGCTGCTCGGGCGCGGTGAGCCACTTGACCAGCTCGTACGCCTCCTTCTTGTGCTTGGCGGCGCGCGGCACGCTCAGATACGAGCCGCCCCAGTTGCCCGCGCCGCCCGGCAGCTTGGCGATGTCCCACTTGCCCTTGCCGGCGTCCCCGGCCTGGCCCTTGATGTAGCCGAGCATCCACGCCGGGCAGGGGATCGTGGCGAAGGAGCCCGCGGAGAAGGCCTGGTTCCACTGCGGCGACCACTGGTCGAGCTTGGCGCTCAGCCCGGCGTCGGCGGCCTGGGTGGCGGCGTCCCAGGCCGTGCGGACGGCCGGGTTGTCCTCGTAAACCAGCTCACCGGAGGCGTTGTAGTACCGCTCCTCCTCCTGGCCGATCATGATGGTGAAGAGGCTGCCGACGCTGTCCAGCCAGGCGCTGTTCTTGGGGGCCTTGGCCTTGTACTGCTTGCCGAGGTCGAGGTAGCCGTCCCAGCTGGACCACTTGGCGGCGAGCTCCTCGCGGTCGGTGGGGAGCCCGGCCTGCTCGAAGAGGTCGGTGCGGTAGCACATCGCCTCGGGGCCGGTGTCGGTGCCAAGGCCCAGGACCTTGCCGTCCTTGGTGGTCGCCGCGGACCACTTGAAGTCGGCGAACTCCTTCTTGAGGTCGCCCGCCCCGAACTTCCCGAGGTCCTCGAACTTGTCGGACTGCTGCTGGGTGACGGAGGCGATCCGGCCCACCTCGATGCCCTGGACGTCGGCGAGGCCGCCGCCCCCGGCGAGTCTGGTCTGGAGGGACTTCCAGTAGTCCTGCTCGTCCTGGGTGTCGGTCTGCTTGATCGTGATGTTCGGATGGAGCTTCTGGTACTCGGCGTAGAGCCCGGCCTCCTTGTAGCCGAACGACCCGAAGAGGTCGACGGTCAGGGTGGTCTTGCCGTCACCGCCCGCGTTGTCGGAGCCGCCGGATCCGCAGGCGGCGAGCAGGGCGCCGGTGAGGGCGACCGCGCCGAGACGGGCGGCCGTCCTCCGCACGGTGGCTCGGGGGATGGGCATGGGCGGGGCCTCCTAGGCACAGGGACGCTCTGAACAGCATGCTCGGAGCAGCACAGTACGCTGTGAGCAGCACAGTCTGAGAGCGCTCTCAAATCTGCGTCTGGAGCGTCCCGCGCAAGGCCCACCCCCGTCAAGCCTCGAACGCATAACGGCTGTGACACGTCAACAAGTGGGCGGTGTTTCCGGTGTATTGACAGTCATGTTTCAGGAGTTTTACGTTCCTGGGCATCTGAGAGCGCTCTCGACACGCTCTCCCGCCACCCCCGAGGTGCTGCCCATGCCATCCCCCCGCACCAGAGCCGCACTCCTCTCCAGACCCTCCGCCGTCCTGCTGACCGCCGCCCTCGCGGCCTCCGGGCTCACCGCCGTGACCGCGTCCCCCGCCGCCGCGGCCACCATCCCGGTGGGGGCCGGTAGTTACTCCGACACCCGGCCCGCCGGGACCTCGGGGCCCACCACCAACACCGGCGCCCCGGTCACCCCCAAGCTCGGCCCCAGCGCCCAGGGCAAGCCGGTGCCCACCAACGACTGGTGGTCCTCGCTGGCCTTCCAGCGCTACGGGGACAACCCCTGGGGCACGCCCATGTACGGGCATCCGCTCACCTACCAGGCCACCTCGGCCGGGCTGGACATCGGCTACCCGACCTCGCCCGCGATCGTCGGCGACGGACGGCAGTACGAGTACGCCCACAAGCGCGACCTCACCCTGGGCCTCACCGGCCTCAACTCCCCTGACACCAGGGCCGACGCCTGGTCGGACTGGACGGTGACGCCGTACTGGTCGGACGGCGCCCGCACCCTGCGCACCACGATCGGCCACGGCTCCCCGTACGTCTACGCCAAGGGCAGCGGCGGCAACGCGCGGATCAGCACCGCCTCCGCGCCCACCGTCTTCGCCGACCAGGGCAACGTCCTCGGCATCACCGTCGGCGGCCACCACTACGCGCTGTTCGCCCCCACGGGTGCGGACTGGAACGTCTCCGGCACCGAGATCACCGCGGGCCTGGCCGGCAAGGACTACTTCTCGCTCGCCGTACTGCCGTCCACCGACGCGCTGGCCACCTACCGGAAGTACGCCTTCAGCTTCGTCACCGACTCCAAGGCGACCTGGAGCTACGGCGGCGGCACGGTCCGAGCCACCTACGCCGTCACCACCCAGCCGCAGGAGGGCACCGAGCGCGGCACCCTCCAGGCCCTCTACCGCCACCAGTGGCTGCACACGGCCGACCCGCTGACCCCGTACACCTATGTCTCGCCCCGGGGCACCATGAAGGTCCGCGAGGCCACCTCCTTCACCACCAGCCAGCACGCGGCCAGCGCCCTGCCCGCACTGCCCAAGGCGGGCGGCACCGACGCGGCCCGGCTGCGCGGCTATCTGAACGAGGCGGCGAACGCGGCCGACCCGTTCTCCGGCGCGGTGGACACCTACTGGACCGGCAAGGCGCTCGGCCGGCTCGCCCAACTGGTGCCCGTCGCCGAGCAGATCGGTGAGACGGCCACCCGGGACAAGCTGCTCGGGCTGCTCAAGGGGCGGCTCCAGGAGTGGTTCACGGCCGGGGGCGCCAACGGCTTCGCCTACGACCGGGACTGGAAGACGCTGATCGGCTACCCGGCCTCGTACGGCAGCGACACCGAGCTCAACGACCACCACTTCCACTACTCGTACTACGTGTACGCGGCGGCGATCGTCGCCCAGTACGACCCGGGCTGGGCCGCCGACTCCGCCTGGGGCGGCATGGTGAAGACCCTGGTGCGCGACGCGGCCAACCCCAGCCGTACCGACACCGCCTTCCCCTTCCTGCGCGGCTTCGACGTCTACGCCGGGCACAGCTGGGCCTCCGGCCACCAGGGCTTCGCCGCCGGCAACAACCAGGAGTCCTCCTCGGAGTCCACCAACCTCAGCGCCGGGCTGGTGCTGTACGGCTCCGCCACCGGGGACACCGCGCTGCGCGACCTCGGCGTCTATCTGCTGACCACCGAGTCCGAGGCGATCGCCCAGTACTGGTTCGACGCCGACCAGCAGGTGTTCCCCGGCTCCTTCGGCCATGACACGGTCGGCATGGTCTGGGGCAGCGGCGGCGCCTACGCCACCTGGTGGACCGCCAACCCGGAGGAGATCCACGGGATCAACGTCCTGCCGGTGACCGGCGGTTCGCTCCATCTGGCCGGCGACAAGGCGGCCGTCCGCCGCAACATCGCGGAGATGGAACGGGAGAACGGCGGCCCGGCGGTCGAATGGCGGGACATCCTCTGGGAGTTCCAGTCGCTCGCCGACCCGGCCGCGGCCAAGGCGAAGTGGGACGCCTCGGGCGGCAACTACACCCCGGAGGCGGGGGAGTCCAGGGCCCACACCTACCACTGGCTGGCCACGCTGGACTCGCTCGGCGCCCCGGACACCACCGTCACCGGCGACCTGCCGACCTCGGCGGTCTTCAGCAAGGGCACCACCCGCACCTACGCCGCCCACAACCACGGTTCATCCGCCCGTACGGTCACCTTCTCCGACGGCGCCAAGCTGACCGTCCCGGCCCGCTCCACCGCCACCGGGACCGGCACCGGCGGCGACCCGGACCCCGACCCGGACCCGCCCACCGGCAACACCTTCCAGCTGCGCACCGGCGGGACACTGACCACCGCCACCGGCTCCACCGCCGGCAGCGACACCCTCGCCTCGGCGGGCGGCGCCAACCACGACGGCACCCCGCACCAGCCGCTGGTCTACGAGGCCCGCGGAGTCAACGGCACCCTGCGGCCCGGTGCCACCACCGCCTTCCGCCTCCAGGTGGACGCCGGCACCGCGGTCGGGCTGGGCCAGCAGGCCCGGGTCAGCTACGACCTGACCGGCGACGGCAGCTTCGAGCGCAGCGAGACGTACCACTACTTCGCCACCGATCCGGTGGCCGGCTGGGAGGAGTACAGCCAGGCCCGCGGGCTGAAGTCGACCACCGGAACCCTCGGCGACCTGCGCGGCGGCACCGTCCGGCTGGAGGTGTGGAGCGCCATCGGCAACGGCACCGCCCGAGTGCAGACCGGCACCGACCGCTCGGTGCTCGTCATCCCCTACCAGTAGGAGTACCGCCGGGGGCCCGCCCCCGTGGACCGGCGCAACGGTCCACGGGGAGACGGTGGCGGCGGACGGCGATACGGGCGGTGAACCGTAAGGAGGACTGCCGTACGTCGTAGGTCACCGGCCCATGCCGGCCGAGCGGCGGGTGGCCGGGCAACGGACCCGAGGCCTTCCGGCCGATGATGTCGCATTGCCGCCACGGGCCTGGTCGCCACCGCGAACCGTCATCCCCGGCCCGGCTCAGGCGGAGGCCCTCCGTACCAGCTCCACCGGCATGATCACCGAGCCCGGGGTGTCCGCCCCCGGCTCGGGCTCGACCTGGTGGAGCACTCGCACCAGCAGCCGGACCATCAGCCGCCCCATGCCCTCGATGTCCTGCCGCACCGTGGTCAGCGGCGGGTCGGTGGACTCGGCGACCGACACCACATCGTCGAAGCCGACCAGCGCCACGTCCTCCGGCACCCGCAGACCGCGCTCGCGCAGCACCCCGAGCGCGCCGGAGGCCATCAGGTCGTTCGCCGCGAACACCGCGTCCAGCCGCGGCCGCCGCTCCAGCAGCTCCGCCATCGCCCGGGCCCCGCTGGCCGCGGTGAAGTCGCCCTGGGCGATCAGCCCGGGATCGGCGTCCAGCAGCACGTCCCGGTAGCCGTCGCCCCGGTCCAGAGCCGAGGTCTGGTCGCGCGGCCCGGCGATATGCGCGATCCGCTCGCGGCCGAGGTCCAGCAGATGGCGTACGGCCAGCCGCGCCCCGCCCCGGTTGTCGCAGTCCACATACGGCACCGCCTGGTCGGCCGTGGCGCCCGGCCAGCCCGGCCGCCCGCCGAAGACCGCCGGCACCCCGGTGCGCCGGATGATCGAGGGCAGCTCGTCGTCGTTGTGCACCGAGAAGGCGAGCGCCCCGTCCACATGCCCGCCGCCCAGATAGCGGGCGATCCGGTCGTAGTCGCCCCGGCCCTCCACCCAGAGCAGCACCAGCTGGGAGTCGTGCGCGGTCAGCTCCCGGCTGATGCCGCGCACCTGCTGCTCGAAGAAGGGGTCGGAGAATATACGGAACTCCGGCTCGGCGATGATCACCGCCACTGCCCCGTTGCGCCGGGTCACCAGGGTGCGGGCCGCGTGGTTGGGGACATAGCCCAGCTCCTCGACCGCCTGGCGCACCTTCTCCGCCAGCGGCCGGCGCACCCCCGCGCCGCCGTTGACCACGCGTGACACCGTCGCCCGGGAGACGCCCGCGTGCGCGGCGACGGCCTCCAGGGTGGGGCGGGCGCCGGCTGCGGTCGGGTCGGACATGGTGGACACGGGACGGCTCCTCGGCTGCGGGGCGGAACGACTACCCCAGCAGGGTAGCCGGTCGCCCAGACAGCTGAGAGCGCTCTCTCGGTCAGTGGGACGGCGGGGTTGCGAGATCCGGACGGCGGCCGCCCCGGCCGGGTGGGCCGGGGCGGCGCGTGGTGCGGGGGTTGCCGGACCCCCGTACTCGCCGTCAGTGGTCGTGGTCGTGGACCGTGTTGGTGGCGACGATCTTCTTCCAGGACTTCGGCTGGGCCGGCTTGGCCGGGGTGGCCTGGGCCTTCGTACGGGCCTGGCCGGGCGCGCCGATGACCGGCTTGCGAGCCGGGCGCTTCCCGGTGGCCGTGGAGGTGGCCGGCTTGGACGGCTGGTACAGCCAGGTGTCGAAGAGGCCGGCCAGCGGCTTGCCGGAGACCTGCTCGGCGTACTTCACGAAGTCGCCCACCGAGGCGTTGCCGTGCGCGAACTTCTGCGGCCAGCCCTGGAGAATGGCGAAGAAGTGCTGGTCCCCGACGGTGTTGCGGAGCGCCTGGAGGGCGAGCGCGCCGCGGTCGTAGACCGCGATGTCGAACTGCTTGTCCGGGCCCGGGTCGCCCGGCTTGACCGTCCAGAACGGGTCGTCGGCCGGGTGGAGCGCGTATACGTAGTCCGCCAGCTCCTGGGCGGTGCCCTCGCCCTCCTTCTCCGACCACAGCCACTGGCTGTAGCGGGCGAAGCCCTCGTTGACCCAGATGTCCTTCCAGCCCTTGACGGAGACGCTGTCGCCGTACCACTGGTGGGCCAGCTCGTGCACCACCACGGAGACGTTGGAGCCATTGGCGAACTGGCGCGGGCTGTAGAAGGGGCGGGTCTGGGTCTCCAGGGCGTAGCCGCTGGTGACGTTGGGGACGTAGCCGCCCAGCGCGTTGAACGGGTAGGGGCCGAAGACCTCCTCCAGCCACTCGGCGACCTCGGTGGTGCGCTCGATGCTGGCCCGGGCGGCGCCCGCGTTGTCGCCGAGGTCCTTGCTGTAGGCGTTGAGGACCGGCAGGCCCTTCTCGGTCTTGTCGGTGGTGATGTCGAACTTGCCGATGGCGAGGGTGGCCAGGTAGGAGGCCTGCGGCTTGTTGGAGCGCCAGTTGTAGCGGGTCCAGCCCAGCTTGGAGGACTGCGACTGGAGCACGCCGTTGCTGATCGCCTGGGTGCCGTCCGGCACGGAGACCGAGACGTCGTAGGTCGCCTTGTCGAGCGGGTGGTCGTTGGACGGGAACCACCACACCGCGGAATCCGGCTCCTGCGCGGCCACGCCGCCGTCGGGGGTGCGGTGCCAGGCGCTCCAGCCGCCGATCTTCAACTCGGAGGGCTTGCCCGCGTACCGGACGACGACCGAGATCTCCTTGCCCTTGTCCAGCGGGGCGGCCGGGGTGACCTCCAGCTCGTGGTCGCCGGAGGTGGTGAAGGCGGCCTTGCGGCCGTTCACTCGGACCTCGCTGACCTTCAGGCCGAGGTCGAGGTTGAAGCGGGACAGCTTCTGCGTGGTGGTGGCGACGATGGTCGCCGTGCCCTCCAGCAGGTCGGTCTTCGGCTGGTAGGTGAGTCGCAGGTCGTAGTGCGACACGTCGTAGCCGCCGTTGCCGCTCGCCGGGTAGTAGGCATCGCCGATGCCCGCCGCGCCGGGAACGTAGTCGGCCGCCGATGCCGGGATCGCCAGCAGCAGCGACGCAGCGAGTGCGCTCGGGACGATCAGTCTGCGGTGCACGTCAAACTCTCCAAGTCGTGGGGACGGAGGGTCGGGTGGGACGAAGGTCGTGTTCGGTGAGGAACATCCGCAGGCTATGCGGCATTTGATGGCCCAGTCATGCACATGGCCACCCTCGACACAAGATCGCCATCCGGCCGACATGTGGTCTGCCGTGTCGCGTGGACCTGGCCGAGAAGCCGGGGCTGACCGCCTCCGGGGTGTCCCGGGTGGCGGCCACGCCGGCTTCACACGGGCCGTGGTGGGTGGGCTGAGCGGATCCCACCGGAGGGGCGCGGGCATCGCGGCCGGCGCCCTTCGGCGCGAGTCCGCGCGGCTCCGGCCCGGGAGCGCGCCCTCTGTCGCGGCCGTCCGCGCCCCGGTAGCTTGCCCTCCCATGCGCCCACATGTGCACGTCAACAAGACGCCGGGAAGGGCCCGTTCGTCGGTGCCGGGGAGAACCCTCGTGCTGACCGCCGCGGCCGCCCTGCTCTCCGTCCTCCTCCCCGCCGCCGGCGCCACGGCGCGCCCCGCCCCGCCGAAGGTGTCCCAGCCGGTGTACGACTACGCCGCTGCCGTCCGCGAGTCGGTGTGGGTGGACACCGGGCTGGACGGCGACCGCGACGGCCGCGCCGACCGGGTGGCCGTGGACATCGTGCGGCCCCGCGAACCCGCGGCGGCCGGGCGCAAGGTCCCCGTCATCATGGACGCCAGTCCGTACTACTCCTGCTGCGGACGGGGCAACGAGAGTCAGAAGAAGACCTATGACGCCAACGGCGCCCCGGGCGGCCTGCCGCTCTACTACGACAACTACTTCGTGCCCCGCGGCTACGCCTTCGCCGCCGTGGACCTGGCCGGAACCAATCGTTCCGACGGCTGTGTGGACGTCGGCGGCCGCTCCGACGTGCTCTCCGCCAAGGCCGTCGTCGACTGGCTGAACGGACGCGCCCGCGGCTACACCACCCGTACCGGCTCCACCCTCGCCCGCGCCACCGGCTGGTCCACCGGGGCCACCGGCATGATCGGCAAGAGCTGGGACGGCACCGTCGCCAACGGGGTCGCCGCCACCGGCGTCCGCGGACTGAGGACCATCGTCCCGATCGGGGCCATCTCCTCCTGGTACGACTACTACTTCTCGCAGGGCGCCCCGCTCTACGACTCCGGCCCCGACTGGCTGTCCGACTACGTCAACAGCCCCGCCGCCCGCGCCCGTTGCGGCCATGTCCAGCAGGCCCTGGTGGACGGCGCCCCGCGCAGCGGCGACCGCACCCCGCTGTGGGACGAGCGCGACTACGTACCGGACGCCCGCAAGGTCCGGGCCAGCGTCTTCGCCGTCCACGGCCAGCAGGACCTCAACGTCCGCACCAACCACCTCGGCCCCTGGTGGAACGCGCTCGCCGAGGCGGGCGTCGAGCGCAAGCTGTGGCTCTCCCAGACCGGCCATGTCGACCCCTTCGACTTCCGCCGCGCCGACTGGGTGCCCACCCTGCACCGCTGGTTCGACCATTACCTCCTCGGCTACGACAACGGCGTCGACCGCGAACCCATGGCCGACGTCGAACGCGCCCCGGGCCGATGGTCCACCGACCGGGTGTGGCCGCCCCGCACCACCGCCGCCACCACCCTGCGCCCCCGCCCCGCGACCGGCCAGGGCCCCGGCGGCCTCGGGCTGCTCCCGGCCCGACCCGGCGCCACCGCCGCCTTCACCGACGACCCGGCGCTGAGCGAGGCCGACTGGGCCGCCCAGGTGGACGCCGCCACTCCGGAGAAGGCCGCCTTCGTCTCCCGCCCGCTCGGCCGCGACCTGCGGCTGGCCGGCACCGGCAGTGTCACCGTCACCGCCGCGCCCAGCACCACCAGTGCCCATCTGAGCGCCGTACTGGTGGACCTCGGCCCCGCCACCATCCGGGACTACACCGCCGCCGGCGAGGGCATCACCACCCTTCCGCAGCGCACCTGCTGGGGCGCGAGCACCCCGGGCGACAGCGCCTGCTACAAGGAGACCGTGCCGAGGACCGCCGACGTCGGCCACACGGTGTTCAGCCGCGGCTGGGCCGACCTCGGCACCTGGGCCGACCCGGACAAGGGCCGCCCCCTCACCCCCGGCAAGGCCCGCCGGATCACCATCGACCTGGCCCACGCCGACCATGTCGTCCCGGCCGGCCACCGGCTCGCCCTGATCGTGGCCGGCACCGACCGGGGGCTGATCGACCCGCCCGACACCACCCCGTCCCTCACCCTCGACCTGGCCCGCACCTCGGCCCGGCTGCCCCTGGTCGGCGGCCCCGCCGCCTTCCTGCGCGCCACCGCCGTCCCGCCCGCGGCGGACGCGCACCGCTCGGCCCCGTCGTCCACCCCGCCGCCCGGGCTTCCGGCGGCACCCCGCCGCGACGGCCCGGCGATCCCGGACGCCGGCCGCCGCTGACAGCCGCCGCCTCCGGCCGGTGCCCCCCGCACCGGCCGGAGGCGGTGGAGGGGCCGAAAGCCCTGTCACTCGAACGGGCCCACCGTGTCCCCACACCACCCCCATCAGCCCCGTCCCACTTGCGGACATAAAAAATGTGTGAACTGTGTAGTAGGGGGTAGCAGCAGCGAAATCAGGCCATGATCGCGAAAGGTGCCGCCCGTGCAGCAGGACGAACGCAAACCGGCGCAGCGGATGCGGCTGCCGGTGAAGGCGGCCCTACCAGGACGCCATCCGCACGAGGACAAGCCCCCGGTCACCGACCGGATCGTCTTCGGGGTGACCGCGGTGCTCACCCTCGCCTTCGTGGTGTGGGGCGCCACCGCCACCGACGCGCTGGAGAGCGTGTCGTCCACCCTGCTCGACGGGCTGATGCACAACGGCGGCTGGGCGTTCGTCCTGGCCGCCTCGGGGTTCGTGGTCTTCGCGCTCTGGCTGGCCGTCAGCCGCTACGGCCGTATCGAGCTGGGCCAGGAGCACGAGAAGCCCGAGTTCTCCACGGTCTCCTGGGTCGCCATGATGTTCAGCGCCGGTATGGGCATCGGCCTGATGTTCTACGGCGTCAGCGAGCCGCTCGCGCACTTCACCGACCCGCCGCCGGGCACCGACCCCGCCGACGCGGCCGACGCCATGCAGACCGCGCTCGCCACCACCCTCTTCCACTGGACCCTGCACCCCTGGGCGATCTACGCGGTGGTGGGCCTGGCCATCGCCTACAGCACCTTCCGGCGGCGCAGGCGGCAGAACATCAGCGCCGTCTTCACCCCGCTGATCGGCAAGAAGCACGCCGAGGGCGTGCCCGGCCGGGTCATCGACATCCTCGCCATCTTCGCCACCCTGTTCGGATCGGCGACCTCGCTCGGTCTGGGCGCGCTCCAGATCGGCAGCGGTATGCAGGAGGTCGGCTGGCTCAGCAAGGCCGGCACCGGGCTGCTGGTCGCCGTGATCGCGGTGCTCACCGTCTGCTTCGTGCTCTCTGCGGTCTCCGGGGTGGAGAAGGGCATTCAGTGGCTGTCGAACACCAATATGGTGCTCGCGCTGCTGCTGGCGCTGTTCGTCTTCATCGCCGGCCCGACCATCATGATCCTGGACCTGGTGCCGACCTCGCTCGCCGCCTACTTCGAGGAGCTGCCGCAGCTCGCCGGGCGCACCGAGGCCTCCACCGGCGGCGGTGGGGTGGCCGACTGGCTGAGCAGCTGGACGGTCTTCTACTGGGCCTGGTGGATCTCCTGGACGCCGTTCGTCGGCATGTTCATCGCCCGGATCAGCCGGGGCCGCACCATCCGCCAGTTCGTCGGCGGTGTGATCCTCGTCCCCAGCACCGTCAGCCTGATCTGGTTCGCCATCTTCGGCGGCACCTCGATGCACCTGGCGGACGAGGGCCGGCTGAGCGGCGACATGTCGCAGGAGGCGCAGCTCTTCGGTGTGCTGAAGGAGTACCCGATCGCCGGGGTCACCAGCCTGGTGGTGATGATCCTGGTCGGCATCTTCTTCGTCTCGGGCGCCGACGCCGCCTCCATCGTCATGGGCACCCTCTCCCAGAAGGGCAGCTTCGAACCGGCCCGGTTCGTGGTCGTCTTCTGGGGCGTGGTCACCGGCGCCGTGGCCGCCATCATGCTGCTGGTCGGCCAAGGCCAGGGCGACGCGCTTGCCGGACTCCAGCAACTCACCATCCTGGTGGCCGCGCCCTTTGTGCTGGTCATGATCGGGATGTGCTGGGCCCTCATGCGCGACCTCCGCCGCGACCCCCTGATCGTGCGCGGCGAGATCGCCGAGGAGGCCGTCGAGGAGGCCGTCATCGCGGGCCACGAGAAGTACTCCGGCGACTTCGAGATCCGCATCGGCCCGGGCGACGACGCACCCGCGAGCGGTGCCGCCCCCGCGCCGAAGCCGGTCGACGAGCCGCGCAAGGACAACCCGGACGCGACCTGAGGCGTTCGAGCCGCGCTACGTGAAGGGGCCCCGTCCGACTCCCGGACGGGGCCCCTTCACCTACCCCCGGCACCGAGCGGCCCCCGGCGCCCCCCGGCTCACCGGGCCTCTCCGCCCAGCCGCCCGCCTCCGCCGCCTCCGGGGCGCGGCCCCGGGCGTCCCCCGGGTCCAGCCCGCCGCGCGCCCCCGCCACCAGCCGTACGCCGGTGGGGACCGGGTCGCCGGCCAGCCGCACGTACACCTCCAGCGAGGCCGGCGCCGGCCGACCCCCATGAGTCGCCACCGGCCCGCTGACTAGGATCGACCCCCTGATGACTGCCACCCTCGTAGCCAAGGACCTCGCCGCCGCGCACGGTGAGCGCACCCTCTTCTCCGGACTCGACCTCGTCGTCGCACCCGGCGACGTGATCGGCCTCGTCGGCGTCAACGGCGCCGGCAAGTCCACCCTGCTCCGGCTGCTCGCCGGGCTGGACACCCCCGAGCACGGGGAGCTGCGGCTGTCCCCGGCCACCGCCGCCGTCGGTCACCTCCCGCAGGAGCCGGAGCGCCGGGCGGGGGAGACGGTACGGGCGTTCCTCGCCCGGCGCACCGGGGTCGCCGAGGCCCAGGCCGCCATGGACACGGCCACCGAGGCGCTGGTCGCGGGGGAGCCCGGCGCGGACGACGCCTACGCGGCGAGTCTGGAGCGCTGGCTGCACCTCGGCGGCGCCGATCTGGACGAGCGGGCCGAGGAGACCGCCGACTCCCTCGGGCTCACCGTCGGCCTCGACGCGCCGATGACCTCCCTCTCCGGCGGCCAGGCGGCCCGCGCCGGACTCGCCTCGCTGCTGCTCTCCCGCTATGACGTCTTCCTGCTGGACGAGCCCACCAACGACCTCGACCTGGACGGCCTGGAGCGGCTGGAGCGGTTCGTCCAGGGGCTGCGCGCCGGGACCGTCGTCATCAGCCACGACCGCGAGTTCCTGGCCCGTACCGTTACCAAGGTCCTGGAACTCGACCTGGCCCAGCAGCGGATCACCCTCTACGGCGGCGGCTACGACGCCTATCTGGAGGAGCGGGAGACGGCCCGCCGGCACGCCCGCGAGGACTACGAGGAGTACGCCGACCGCCGGTCCGCCCTGGAGGACCGGGCGCAGACCCAGCGCTCCTGGATGGACAAGGGCGTGAAGAACGCCCGCCGCAAGGCCGGTGACAACGACAAGATCGGCCGCAAGTTCCGCAGCGAGTCCAGCGAGAAGCAGGCCGCCAAGGCCCGCCAGACCCAGCGCATGATCGAGCGCCTGGAGGTGGTGGAGGAGCCCCGCAAGGAGTGGGAGCTGCGGATGGAGATCGCCCCCGCCCCGCGCTCGGCCTCCGTGGTGGCGGTGCTGCGCGAGGCCGAGGCGGTCCGCGGCGGCTTCCGCTTCGGCCCGGTCACCCTCCAGATCGACTGGGCCGACCGGGTCGCCGTCACCGGCGCCAACGGGGCCGGCAAGTCCACCCTGCTGGCCGCGCTCCTCGGCCGGCTGCCGCTGGACGCCGGGCACGCGGCGCTCGGCCCCGGGGTGGTGGTCGGCGAGGTCGACCAGGCCCGCGCGCTCTTCCACGGCCCGGAGACCCTGCTGGACGCCTTCCGGGCCGCCGTCCCCGACACCGAGCCCGCCGAGGTACGCACCCTGCTGGCCAAGTTCGGCCTCAAGGCGGAGCATGTGCTGCGCCCGGCCACCACCCTCTCCCCGGGGGAACGCACCCGCGCCGCGCTCGCCCTCCTCCAGGGCCGCGGCGTCAACCTGCTCGTGCTCGACGAGCCCACCAACCACCTGGACCTGCCCGCCATCGAGCAGCTGGAGTCCGCCCTGGACGCCTACTCCGGCACCCTGCTCCTGGTCACCCACGACCGCCGGATGCTGGAAGTCGTCCACACCACCCGCCGCATCGAGGTCGCCGGAGGCAAGGCCACCGAACTCACCTGACGGCCCCCGTACGGATACCGATGGCCGGGGCCGGCGCCCATGCGCCCTCCCCGGCCACCGACCGGTCATCGCCCGCTGCTCAGCGGCGGCCCTTGCCCCGGCCGCCGCCGGAACCGCTGCCGCTGCCGCCGCCGTCGAGCAGGCCCGCCTTGCGCAGGGCGTCGGCCATGGCGCTGTTGGCCGGGGCGGGGGCCCCGGCCGGGCGGCCGCCACCACCCGTACCGCCGCCACCGCCCGTACCGCCGCGGCGGTCCCGGCCACCGGCTCCACCGCGTCCGCCACGGTCCGCACCGCCGCCACCGCCCTGGCGCTGCTGCGGCGGGCGGCCGCCGCGCTCGCGCCGTCCGCCGCCCTGCTCGCCGGAGGAGCCGGCCGCCGCCTCGTCGTCCAGCCGGAGCGTCAGCGAGATCCGCTTGCGCGGGATGTCCACGTCCAGGACCTTCACCTTCACCACATCACCCGGCTTCACCACCTCGCGCGGGTCCTTGACGAAGGTGCGGGACATCGCCGACACATGGACCAGGCCGTCCTGATGGACACCGACGTCCACAAAGGCGCCGAACGCGGCGACGTTGGTGACCACGCCCTCCAGCACCATCCCGGAGGCCAGGTCGCCGATCTTCTCCACACCCTCCTTGAAGGTGGCGGTGCGGAACGCCGGACGCGGATCGCGGCCCGGCTTCTCCAGCTCCCGCAGGATGTCGGAGACCGTCGGCAGACCGAACTTCTCGTCCACGAACTCGTCCGGCCGCAGCGACCGCAGCACCGAGGTGTTGCCGATCAGCGCGGCCACCTCGCCGCCCGCCTTCTTCCCCATCGCCCGCACCACCGGGTACGCCTCGGGGTGCACACTGGAGGCGTCCAGCGGGTCGTCGCCGCCGCGGATCCGCAGGAAGCCGGCGCACTGCTCGTACGCCTTCGGGCCGAGTCGGGCCACGTCCTTCAGGGCGCGGCGGGAGCGGAACGGGCCGTTGGCGTCCCGGTGGGACACGATGTTCTCGGCGAGCCCGGAGCTGATCCCGGAGACCCGGGACAGAAGCGGCGCGGAGGCGGTGTTGACGTCCACGCCCACGCCGTTGACGCAGTCCTCGACCACCGCGTCCAGCGAACGCGACAGCTTCACCTCGGACAGGTCGTGCTGGTACTGCCCGACGCCGATCGACTTGGGGTCGATCTTCACCAGCTCGGCCAGCGGGTCCTGGAGGCGGCGGGCGATGGAGACCGCGCCGCGCAGCGAGACGTCCATGTCCGGCAGCTCCTGGGAGGCGAACGCCGAGGCCGAGTACACCGAGGCGCCCGCCTCCGAGACCATCACCTTGGTGAGGTTCAACTCCGGGTGCTTGGCGATCAGTTCGCCGGCCAGCTTGTCGGTCTCGCGGGAGGCGGTGCCGTTGCCGATGGCGACCAGCTCGACCGCGTGCTCCTTCGCCAGCCGGGCCAGCTTGGCCAGCGCCTCGTCCCAGCGGTTGGCGGGGACATGCGGGTGGATGACCTCGGTGGCGACGACCTTGCCGGTGGCGTCCACCACGGCGACCTTCACCCCGGTGCGGAAGCCGGGGTCGAGCCCGAGGGTGGCGCGGGTGCCGGCCGGGGCGGCCAGCAGCAGATCGCGCAGGTTGGCGGCGAAGACCCGTACCGCCTCGTCCTCCGCCGCGGTACGCAGCCGGGTGCGCAGATCGATGCCCAGATGCACCAGGATGCGGGTGCGCCACGCCCAGCGGACCGTCTCGGCCAGCCAGGCGTCACCCGGCCGCCCCGCCTGCGAGATGCCGAACCGGTGGGCCACCGACCCCTCGTAGCTCGACGGGCCCTCGCGCGGCTCCTCCGGCTCCAGCACCAGGTCGAGGACGTCCTCCTTCTCGCCGCGCAGCATCGCCAGGATCCGGTGCGAGGGCAGCTCGGTGAACCCCTCCGCGAAGTCGAAGTAGTCGGCGAACTTGGCGCCCGCCTCCTCCTTGCCGTTCCGGACCCTCGCCACCAGCCGGCCCTTGCCCCACATGGTCTCGCGCAGCTCGCCGATCAGGTCGGCGTCCTCGGAGAACCGCTCGGTGAGGATCGCCCGGGCGCCCTCCAGCGCGGCCGCCGGATCGGCGACGCCCTTGTCCGGGTCGGCGAACGCGGCCGCCGCGGCCAGCGGTTCGACCGAAGGGTCGGTGAGCAGCCCCTCCGCCAGCGGCTCCAGGCCCGCCTCCCGGGCGATCTGCGCCTTGGTGCGCCGCTTGGGCTTGAACGGCAGATACACGTCCTCCAGCCGCGCCTTGGTGTCGGCGGCGCGGATGCTCGCCTCCACCTCGGCGGTGAGCTTGCCCTGCTCGCGTACGGACTCCAGGACCGCAGTCCGCCGCTCCTCCAGCTCCCGCAGATAGCGCAGCCGCTCCTCCAGCGAGCGCAGCTGCGCGTCGTCCAGCATCTCGGTGGCTTCCTTGCGGTAGCGCGCGATGAACGGCACGGTCGAGCCGCCGTCCAGCAGCTCCACGGCCGCCTTCACCTGCCGCTCCCGTACGCCGAGTTCCTCGGCGATCCTGCCTTCGATGGACGTCGTCACGATGTCCGACCCGCTTCCTCGTGCCTCCAGCTTGCCGTTGCATTCTGCCGCAGCGGTACGACAGGAGGGGGGAGGCCTCCGGGACCGGGCCCGGCCGAAAGGCGTTTGACGCGAGGGGTGGGGCAAGATCGGATGTCCCCATGGTCGGATCAGAGGACACCGGTACGGCGGGACTGCGCATAGTGAGCCCGGAGGACGAGGCCGCCCTCGGAGACTGGCTGCACGTCCACAACACGGTCATCCCCACCCATCACCTGACGCTGGACGAGGCGCGGGACCGGGCCGGGCGGCACCGGCTGGAGGTCGCCTACCTCGGGGACACCGTGGTGGGCTCCAGCACCGTGCGGCCGCCGGCCGACGATACGCGCGCGGCGACGGTGATCGCCCGGGTGCTTCCCGGCCACCGCGGCCGGGGCTTCGGCGGGCGGCTCTACGCCCGCGGTCTCGACCGGGCGCGGCGGCTCGGCGCGGAGACGGTGGAGACGGTGGTGCTGTCGAGCAACGAGGACGGGCTGCGGTTCGCCCGGAAGCACGGCTTCGCCGAGACGGAGCGCTATGTGCTGCCGGGCGAGACCGTCCCCTGGGTGGACCTCCGGCTCCGTTGAGCGGGTGATCCGGTACGGGGCCGGGCCGCGCCGTCTCAGGCCCGGCGGGCGCGGCCGCCGCCCCGCGAGGCCCCGCCGAACAGCCGGGCGAGCAGCCGGAACGGCAGGGTGACCACGGTGGCGATGGCCGAGCCGATCATGCGGAAGAAGTCCGCGATCGTACGCATGGGGTACCTCCGGTGACGTTGGGGTGTGGTTCCTCCGCGTTGCCCGCCACCGCCCCCGCCAAACGTCCCCGGGGCCCTGGAAGGCCCCTGCGAGCCCCGTGGAAGCCGCCTGGGAGCCCGCCGCGTCAGCCCTTGCCGACCAGGCCTTCCGGGAAGGCTCCCGCCATCACCGCCGCCTCCAGGAAGCCGCGCCCCAGCTCGGTGAGCCGCTCGACGCCGACCGCCCCCAGGTGCTCGTAGGGGGCGGCGTCCATCCGGTCGGTGTGCTCCTCCACCTCGGCGCGCAGGGCCGCGCCCGCCTCGGTCAGCTCACCGTCCGCGTCCAGCACCCCGCGCCCGCGCAGCCGCTCCACCGCGGCGTCCCAGTCGGTCCGCCGCCAGCCGCGGGTGGCCAGCGCGAACCGGGGCGTCATGCCCCGGCCCGTCGCGGTGTGGCTGACCAGGGCCTCCAGCGGGTCCAGCCCGGCGAGCAGCAGGGCGGCGAGGTGGCCGTCCCCGCGGTGCTCGCGCAGCAGCGTCGCCCCGTGCCAGTACGCCAGATGCGGCTCCTGGGGCACCGGCAGGTCGGCCTGGGCGGAGTACAGCGGGCGGGCGTGCCGGGTGCAGGCCTCGGCGGCCCGCAGCGCCAGCCCGGCCGCCTCCGCCATGGCCTCGGAGGCGATCGCCTCCTCACCGAGCAGCCGCCGCAGCGTGGCGTCCACCGCGCGCAGCCGGGCGGCGAGCACCGTCTCCGGGGACACGGTGTCCCAGACGGCCGGCAGGTGCCGGGCGACCAGCTCGTGGTTGAAGTTGGAGAACGTGGCGGTGACCGTGCCGGCCGCGACCCGGCCCAGCGGCGCCGAGCGGGCCGCGAAGTAGGCGGCGGAACTGTCGGTCACGCCCTCGGCGGCCAGCTCTTTGTGCAGGTCGGGGGAGAAGTAGAGCGTCGAGTGCAGGGGGTTCACGGCGTGGTGGCAATGGCGTGCGGCACGGGGCGGGAGAGTCGTCATGGGCTGCACGTTACCGACTGGTCGGTACGGCAGAAAGGGTGGGCTGCTCGTCATTGCGGCCGCCGGATGCCACGAGAAGGATGGGGAGTGCGGCCGGCCGCGGAGCCGGGCCCGCGACGGGGCGGAGGAGGCGGAGCGCATGGCCGGTGGAGACGCGGGGGAGCACCGGACGCGGGTACGCCCTTCCCACCGAGCGGTCCCGGCGGTCCGGCCCCGGGCCGGGGAGCCGTCACCGGATCCGGACCGGCCGGACGCCCTCGCCGGTGGCCCGGTAGTGGTCCGCCCCCTCCTGGTGGTGCTGTTCGACGGGGTGCAGAGCCTGGACGTCAGCGGTCCGCTGGAGGTCTTCGCCGGGGTCGGGCACGCCACCCCGGACCACGTCCCGTACCCGCTGACCACCGCCTCTCTGGACGGGCGGCCGGTCCGCACCCAGAGCGGGCTGCGGCTCGCCCCCGACCTCCCGCTCGCCGCCGCCGAGGTGGAGCACACCCTGCTCGTCCCCGGCGGTGAGGGCACCCGGCATCCCGACCCGGCCCTGGTGGAGTGGCTGCGCACGCACGGACCGCGCGCCGAGCGGCTGATGGCCGTCTGCACCGGATCGCTGCTGCTGGCCGCGGCGGGACTGCTGGACGGCCGCCGCGCCACCACCCACTGGGCCTTCTGCGACCGGCTGAGCCGGCTGCGGCCGGCGGTGCGGGTGGACCCCGACCCGATCTTCGTCCGGGACGGGCCGGTCGCCACCTCGGCCGGGGTCACCGCCGGTATCGACCTCGCGCTGGCTCTGGTGGAGGAGGACCACGGCCGGGAGACCGCCCTCGCCATCGCCCGCCAGCTGGTGGTCTTCCTGCGCCGCCCCGGCAACCAGGCCCAGTTCAGCGCCCAGCTGGCCGCGCAGACCGCCCGCCGCGAACCCCTGCGCGAGCTCCAGCAGTTCATCACCGAGCACCCGGCGGCCGACCTCTCCGTGGAGGCGCTGGCCGCCCGCGCCCGGCTCTCACCCCGCCACTTCGCCCGGGCCTTCCGCGCGGAGACCGGCACCACGCCGGGCCGCTATGTGGACCGGGTCCGGCTCGAACACGCCCGCCGCCTGCTGGAGGACACCACCGACGGGGTGCAGGAGGTCGCCCGCGCCGCCGGCTACGGAACCGCCGAGGCGATGCGCCGCGCCTTCGCCAAGGCCCTGGACACCGCCCCCGCCGAGTACCGCCGCCGCTTCCACGCCCCGCTCCCCGCCCACTGACCCCGCCCCGACACCCACCCACCGCCCGCGACAACGAAGGGACCCACCCCATGCAGATCGCGATCCTGCTCCACCCCGGCCACACCGCCCTCGACGCGGTGGGCCCGTTCGAACTGCTCCACCGCCTGCCCGGCAACGAGACGGTCTTCGTCGCCAAGGAGGCCGGGCCGGTCCGCAACGACGCGGGCAACCTGTCCCTGGTCGCCGACCGACCCCTCGGCGAGGTGACCGCGCCGGACATCGTCGTCGTCCCCGGCGGCCCGGACGTCCAGGCCACCGCCGACGACCCGGTGGTCCAGGACTGGCTGCGCGCCGTCGACCGGACCACCACCTGGACCACCTCGGTCTGCACCGGCTCACTGGTGCTCGGCGCCGCCAGACTGCTCACCGGCCGCCGCGCCACCACCCACTGGCTGGCCATGGACCGGCTCGCCGGCTACGGGGCCGAGCCCACCGGCGAGCGGGTCGTCTTCGACGGCAAGTACGTCACCGCCGCCGGGGTCTCCTCCGGCATCGACATGGCCCTGCATCTGCTCGGCCGCATCGGCGGCGACGACATGGCCCGGATCGTGCAGCTGATGACCGAGTACGACCCGCAGCCGCCCTATGACGCGGGCTCCCCGGACAAGGCCCCGGCCCATCTGGTGGACTTCTGCCGCGGCGAACTCGCCACCGAGGTCACCCCGGGTAGGTGAACCGCGGGGCGCGGCGCTCCAGGAAGGCGGCCACGCCCTCCGCGGTGTCCGTGCTGCCCCGGGCCTGCTCGGCCCAGTGCGCCTCCCGGTCGGTGCGGCCGGCCGTGAAGTCCTTCGCCGCCCCCTGGGTGAGCAGCGAACGGGAGGCCAGCACCCGGGCGAAGTCGGCGACCCGCTTGTCCAGTTCGCCCGCCGGCAGCACCTCGTCCACCAGACCCCAGCGCAGCGCCCGCCCGGTGTCCACCAGCTCCGCGGAGAACAGCAGGAACTTCGCGGCGGACGGTCCCACCAGCGCCACCAGCCGCCGGGTGGAGGAGGCCGGATAGACGATGCCCAGCTTCGCCGGGGTGATCCCGAACAGGGACCCCTCCTCGGCGAAGCGCAGGTCGCAGGCGGCCGCCAGTTGGCTGCCGCCGCCCACGCAGTAGCCGCGCACCGCGGCGAGCGCCGGCTTGGGGAAGGCGGCCAGCGCCTCCTCGGCCCGTACCGCGAGCGCCTGCTGCTCGTCACCGGGCTCCCGCAGGGTGGAGATGTCCGCCCCGGCGCAGAAGGTCGGCCCCGCACCGGTGAGCACCAGCACCCGCACCGCCGGGTCGGCCGCCAGACCCGCCAGCAGACCGGGCAGCGCCCGCCACATCGCCGCGGTCATGGCGTTCCGCTTGGCGGGGTTGCTGATCACGACGGTGGCGACGCCGTCGGCGACGGTGTGCTCCAGCTGCGGCTCCATGGGCGGATGCTATCCGCCCAGGGCGGTCATACGATCGTCAGAGGGGTACCGGTAACGCGACCGACGCCGGTAGCGGCGCGGCACCGTGAGAGAGCGAGGCGAGCCGATGGCCGACACCGCCCCCGACCCCGGCACCCCCCATCGTCCCGACCCGGGGTACGGAGGTCCCGAGCCCACCGGCGGCCCGGCAGCCGCCCCGCCGCCCACCCCGCCCGACGCCGGTACGCACTCCGGCCACCGGAACCGCAAGCCCGGGCACCCCGCCGCCCGGCAGCGCAAGAAGCTCAGCCGCAGCTTCGGCGTACTGGCCCTGCTGGGCGCGATCCTGGTGGTCGGCGGACTGGTCGGCCTGTTCTACACCGCCTTCGCCACCCTCACCACCATGCTGCTCTTCGGCTGGTTGCTGCTGGTCGGTGGGCTGGTCGGGCTGCTGCACGCGGTGGAGTCCCGCAAGGAGGGCTACTTCTGGCTGGCCACGGTGGTCGCCGCACTGAACATCGCCGCGGGCGTGGTGGTCATCCGCCATCCGGTGGAGTCGGCCGAGGCGCTCACCATGTTCGCCGCCCTGCTCTTCCTCACCGGCGGCCTCTTCCGGCTGGTGGGCAGTGTGGTGGTGCGGGGTCCGCAGTTCGGCTGGACGCTGCTGCAGGGTGTGTTCGGCCTGCTGCTGGGCGTCCTGGTACTGGCCGAGTGGCCCAGCAGCAGCCTCTACGTACTCGGCGCCTTCTTCTCGCTCGCGCTGCTGTTCGACGGGCTCGGACTGCTCGCGGTCGGGGTGGGCGGCCGCCGGATCGTGCATATGGTCTCCGAGAACCCGCCGGAAAACGACCACGGACGGCTGGAGAAGTAGCAGGGAAGGGGCACTGCCGGGCACGTCCGGTCGGAATACGTCGAATTGCCGCTGACTTCTGGTCAGTAGCGCGAGCCCTCCCGCGTCCTGCCCACACTCGGTGACGTGGCGACTACCGAGCACGTGACGACCGGGCACGAGGACGGAAACCGCACCACCACGGTGACCCGGGGGGCCGCGCCCGCCGGGCCCCGGCCCTATGAGGGGGTCTGGCGCTTCACCGCGCCGGCCGCCGACGGTTCCGTACCCCACTCCCGGCGCGCGGTGAAGGACCTGCTGAAACGTCAAGGCGTGCCGATCGACGGCGACACGCTCTACTCCGTGCTGCTGATCGTGTCGGAGCTGGTGACCAACGCGGTACGGCATGCCGCGCTGCTCTCTCCCGAGCTGGCCGTCGAAGTGGCGGTCGGCCCCGAGTGGATCAGAGTGGCGGTGGAGGACGAGCACCCCTACCGGCCCCGGGCCCTGGAGGCGGACGACGACCGCACCGGTGGGCGCGGGCTGCTGCTGGTCCGGGAGATCAGCCGGGAGGCGGGCGGCCAGTGCGATGTCGAGCACACCGCGAGCGGCGGCAAGGTGGTCTGGGCCGCCCTCCCCCTGAGCGCCCCCGCCCCCGTACCCCAGCCCGAGGCCCCGCTCCTCCCACCGGAGCCCGCCCCCGCCCCCGTACCCCAGCCCGATCCCGTACCCCAGCGCGGCCCCGTACCGCCGCCCGGCCCCGTACCGCGGCAGGGCCCGGCCGGGACCCGGGCGCCATCCGTGCGCCCCGGCCCGGCCGGGCCCTGAGAAAACCGGCTACCGGCCGCTCACCAGCCGCCCGTCTCCCCGGTCAGCTCCTTGACCGCCGGGCGCGCCGCGTCCAGCACCGTCATGAACCAGGCCGAGAACACCCCGGCGGAGCGCCGCTCGGCCAGCTCCGCGGCGGTGACGAACGCGGTCTCCTCGATCTCCTCGGGGTCCGGCCGCAGCGGCGACTGCACCATCCCGACGAAGAGGTGGTTGTACTCCTGCTCCACCAGCCCCGACTCCGGGTCCGGGTGGTTGTAGCGGACCGTGCCCGCCTCGGCGAGCAGCGACGGCGAGACGCCCAGCTCCTCGTGGACCCGCCGGGCCGCCGCCGCGAACGGGGCCTCGCCCGGATAGGGGTGGCCGCAGCAGGTGTTGGACCACACCCCGGGGGAGTGGTACTTGCCGAGCGCCCGGCGCTGGAGCAGCAGCCGCCCCTCCTCGTCGAAGAGGAACACCGAGAACGCCCGGTGCAGCTGTCCCGGCGCCTGGTGCGCGGCCAGCTTCTCCGCGGTCCCGATGGTGGCGCCGGTCTCGTCGACCAGTTCGAGCATGATCGGACGCTGGGCCGCGCCCGGCGCGTCGGCCGTCAGGCCGTCCGCCCGGACGTCCGCCGGGCTCCCGTTCGCACCGTCCGTCACGGTGGCTGGTGTGGTCGGCATAACCATCCTTCGCTTCTGTCCTCGGCCCTGTGGGGCACCCTCAGTCTGCCGTACAGCCGTACAAAAGCCGCTTGTCGACAAAGGATGCCCCACGACCGCCATGTCGCCTACGCGTAACTTACGGGGGATCAGCCACCGCTCACACCCCGAACGCCGGTGCGTAGCGGATCCGGCCGGCCGGCAGCTCGCCGGAACCGGCCAGGTCGAGCGCCATCATTGCGGCGTCCGGCACCTCGAAGCCGGGCCGGATCCCGTAGCGCGAGGCCGGCGTGAAACCGAAGGCCGGGTAGTACTCCGGATGGCCGAGCACCAGGGCCAGCCGCTCCCCGCGCGCCCGCGCCGCGTCCAGCACGGCCCGTACCACCGCGCGCCCGGCGCCCCGGCGCTGGTGCTCCGGGGCCACCGCGACCGGCGCCAGCGCCAGCGCGGGTGTCCCGTCGACATGGCAGCGGGTCAGCAGCGCGTACGCCGCGACCGAGCCGTCCGGGGCCTCGGCCACGTACGACAACTCCGGCAGCCAGGCGGCCGGGTCGGCCCGGAGCGCCTCGACCAGCGCGGCCTCGTCCTCCCGCCCGAAGGCGGCGGCGTTCAGCCGGTGCACGGCGGTCAGGTCCGCCGGGGCCTCCGGCCGGGTCCGCCACCGAGGGTCGGCCGGGCGCAGGACGTAGCCGGTGTAGCCGTACTCGCCGCCGTGCTCCCGGCGCATGGCCAGCTCCGCGCGGGTGGCGGCCAGCGCCTCGGCCATCCCGGGCGCGCCCGGGTCGGCGGCGTCGGCCCGGGCGGCGAGCGGACCGTAGTACTCCGCCCAGTCGCCCTCCGGCTGCCGGAGCATCCCGGTCACGTGGTAGCCCGTGGCGACCGCGGCCGAGACGTTCGCCGCCTCGGTACGCAGCGGATAGTGGGCGTCCCAGAAGGCGCGGGCCCCCGGGGACGGCTCCGGCACGGTCCAGCCGCACTCGGTGAGCACCAGCGCCCCGCCGGGGGCCAGCAGTCGCCGCCACTCCCCGAGCGCGCGGTCGAAGCCGATGGAGTACGCCGAGCTCTCCGCCCAGAGCAGGTCGAAGGACCCGTCCGGGTAGGGCAGCTCGCCCATGTCCGCGTGGACGGTCTCGATGGCCTCGCCGAGCCCGCGGGCCTCCGCGGCCCGGCGCAGCTCGTCGAGGAACGGCAGGTGCAGATCGACCGCGGTCACCCGGGCGCCGGCCTCGGCGGCGAGCAGCAGCGCGGACCGGCCGGGGCCGCAGCCCAGGTCGAGCACGCGCGGGCGCTCGGGCAGCGGACCGGCCAGGGCGAGCAGCCGGCGGGTGGTGGCGTCGGAGCCGGGCCCCTGCCGCGGCAGCCCGGAGTGCAGGGCGAAGAAGGCGTTCCGGAACGCGTCGGGAGAGGAGGCGCCGGAATCGTGGATCTGGTCGGACAACGGAAGAAACCCTTGGTGTGGGCGGGTTTCCGGGCCGACGCGGGCAGGAGGCGGAGGGGCGGCCGGACGGGCGCGCTCACCTCGGCGTCATGTCGGAGTCAGCCGGAGACCCGGAAGCGGAAGGCGATGCTGGACCGGGCGCTGCGCTGGGCAGCGGTCACCGCGACGGTCATCGACCTCAGCTCCTCACATGTCGTCGTCTGTCGCTCATGGGGGGACCCCCGTACGAGCCCGTCCACCCTAACAGCGGCCCCCGACAGGCCCCTCGGCGGTGTCCTGACTCAGTGGCAGAGCCGCGCCTCGTGCGCGGCGTGGCCGCTGGGCTCCAGCTGGAAGGTGCAGTGCTCCACGTCGAAGTGGTCGCCCAGCAGGCCCTGGAGCTCGTGCAGCAGCTTCTCGTGTCCCACCGCGTCCAGTGTCTCGGGGCTCACCACCACATGCGCCGAGAGCACCGGCATCCCGGAGGTGATGGTCCAGGCGTGGAGGTCGTGCACGTCCTCCACCCCGGGCAGGTCCAGCATGCGCTGCCGCACCTCGCCCACGTCCACCCCCTTGGGGGCGGCCTCCAGCAGCACGTCCAGCGTCTCGCGGAGCAGCTTGGCGGTGCGCGGCACGATCATCAGACCGATCACCAGCGAGGCGATCGGGTCCGCCGCCTGCCAGCCGGTCAGCAGGATCACCCCGGCCGCCACCAGGACCGTCACCGAGCCCAGGGCGTCCGCCAGCACCTCCAGATAGGCGCCGCGCACGTTCAGGCTCTGCTTCTGGCCGCGTACCAGCAGGGACAGCGACACCATGTTGGCGACCAGGCCGACCGCGGCGAAGACCAGCGCCACCCCGCCCTTGGTGTCCGCCGGGGTGATGAACCGCTGCACCGCCTCCACCAGCAGGAAACCGCCCACGCCGAGCAGCAGCAGGCAGTTGGCCAGCGCCGCCAGGATCTCGGCCCGGGCCAGTCCGAAGGTCCGCTGCTCGCTCGCCGGACGGCCCGCCACATGGATGGCCAGCAGCGCCATCGCCAGCCCCACCGCGTCGGTCGCCATATGGGCGGCGTCCGCGATCAGCGCCAGCGAGTCCGCCATCAGCCCGCCGACGATCTCGGCGACCATCACCGCCACGGTGATGGCCAGCGCGATCCTCAGCCGCCCCCGGTACGCGGCCGCCGCCGTGCCCGTCGGCGGGGTACCGCCGTGGGTGTGCCCGTGATCGTGCCCAGCCCCCATGAGGACGCCTCCCGATGGTCGACGACTGCCCTTGCGATGCCCTTCCGATCGGCCAGTGAACTACGGGTAGGGGGTATCCGCAAGCCGGTACTGAACACCGTTGTCATGTGCCCTGACCTGCGGTTATGTCCGCAGGTCAGGGAAGCGGGACGGGGAGCGGCCGGGAGCGTGCGGTACGGGTGCGGGGCGCGGGCCGTAAGCCGGCGTGCCCCGCCTCAGCCCCGCCGGGCCTCCGGGTGGCGCAGGCACCAGCCCTCCCAGGCGGACTCCACCATCTCGCGCACCCCGAGCGAGGCGGACCAGCCCAGCTCCCCGGCGATCCGGTCCACACCGGCCACCGCCTCGGCCGCGTCCCCCGGGCGGCGCCCCTCCACCACCGGGGCCGTCCGGCTGCCGGTGACCTCGGCCACCACCTCCGCCAGCTCCCGTACCGAGACGCCCGCGCCGCGCCCCACGTTCAGGGTGAGGTCGCCGGGACCCCGCTGCCCGGCCAGCCGGCGGGCCACCGCGAGATGGGCGTCGGCCACATCGGCGACGTGAATGTAGTCACGTACACAGGTGCCGTCCGGGGTCGGATAGTCGTCACCGAAGATCCGGGGCGCCTCACCGCGGGTGATCCGGTCGAAGAACATCGGGATGATGTTGAACACCCCGGTGTCGGCCAGCTCCGGCCGCACGGCGCCCGCCACGTTGAAGTAGCGCAGACAGGCCGTGGCCAGCCCATGGGCCCGCCCGGTCGCCCGGACCAGCCACTCGCCGGCCAGCTTGGTCTCGCCGTAGGGGTTGATCGGCGCGGTGGGGGACTCCTCGGTGATCAGCTCGGTCTCCGGAACCCCGTACACCGCCGCCGAGGAGGAGAACAGGAACCGCTCCACCCCGGCCTCCACCACCGCCTCCAGCAGCACGGTCAGCCCGTGCAGGTTCTCCCGGTAGTAGCGCAGCGGCTGCTCGATCGACTCCCCGACCTGCTTCTTCGCCGCGAGATGCACCACACCGCGCACCCCGTGCCCGGCCAGGGTGTCCGCCACCAGCGCCCGGTCCGCCAGCGAGCCCCTGACCAGCGGGACGTCCGCCGGCAGACGCTCGGGGACGCCGGTCGAGACATCGTCCAGGACCACCACCCGCTCGCCGGCCGCGGCCATCGCCCCGGCCACATGAGCGCCGATGTATCCGGTACCGCCTGTGATCATCCACGTCATGGCGGCCACCCTATGCGGTCGCCGAGGCCCCGCCCCGAGGGCCGGGGGCAGGAGGACCGAAGGCCGGGCGGGCAGGCGGCGCCCGGCCGGTTTGTCGGGTGGGCGGCCCATCCACCAAGATGATCGCGGGCGGCCCGCGGCAAGATCGCGAGCGGTCCGCCGGGTGATCGCGGGCGGCCCGGAGCGGCCGGGCATCCTGCCCGCTCCCGGCCCGCTCCGCCGGTCAGCCTCGGTGAACCCCGCATGAAGTTCATCCGATAGCCTCTGCCGACGTGCCGCCGCCCGGGACCGGGCCGAGCCCGCCGTGCCCCCGCCCTGTCAGCGCCAAGGAGTGAGTCCGTCTGTCGACCGCCATCCTCACCGGACCCGCGGTGCCCGGATCGCCCCTCGAAGGCGATCTGCGGTCGCTGGGCTTCGACGTCCGCACCGCGGCGGACCAGCGGCAGGCCGCCGAGCTGCTCGCCGCCGTCCCGGCCGGCGAGCGGGTCGCGCTGGTCGACCCCCGCTTCACCGGGCATCTGCACGCCCTCCGGCTCACGCTGACCGACCCCCGCTTCCCGGCTGCCGCCGCCCCCGGCGTGCTCACCGCGCAGCCGGCCGCCCGCCCCGCGCTCCAACGCGCTCTCGCGGGCGCCGGAGCGCCCCCGCGCCCGGTCGTCCCGGCGACGGCCACGGACGCGCCCGCCGCCGTACAGGAGGCCGTACTGCCCGACGGGGCCGCCTCCGCCCTGGAGACCGTGCTGCCCGACCAGGCCGCCGCCGCCCTTGAGGCCGACGGGACCGCCGTCCACCGGCCCGAGCTGGGCACCCTGGTCGCCGCCGTCCCGCGGGACCCGCAGAGCGCCAAGGAGACCCGGGACGCGGTCGCCGCCGTGGACGACGAGGCGGTGCGGCTGCGCTCGGCGGTCAAGGCCCGCGACGGCTTCTTCACCACCTTCTGCGTCAGCCCCTACTCGCGCTATCTGGCCCGCTGGTGCGCCCGCCGGGGCCTCACCCCCAACCAGGTCACCACCGCCTCGCTGCTCACCGCGCTGATCGCGGCCGGCTGCGCGGCCACCGGGACCCGCGGCGGCTATGTGGCCGCCGGGGTGCTGCTGCTCCTCTCCTTCGTGCTGGACTGCACCGACGGGCAGCTGGCCCGCTACTCGCTGCAGTACTCCACACTCGGCGCCTGGCTGGACGCCACCTTCGACCGCGCCAAGGAGTACGCGTACTACGCCGGGCTCGCGCTCGGGGCGGCCCGCTCCGGGGACGACGTCTGGGCGCTGGCGCTCGCCGCGATGGTGCTCCAGACCTGCCGGCACGTGATCGACTTCTCGTTCAACGAGGCCAACCACGACGCCACGGGCAACACCAGCCCCACCGCCGCGCTCTCCGACAAACTGGACAGCCGCGGCTGGACGGTCTGGGTGCGCCGGATGATAGTCCTGCCCATCGGCGAACGCTGGGCCATGATCGCCGTCCTCACGGCGCTCACCACGCCCCGCACCGTCTTCTGGGCCCTGCTGATCGGCTGCGCCTTCGCGGCCTCCTACACCACCGCCGGCCGGCTGCTGCGCTCGCTCACCCGCCGAGCCCGGCGCACCGACCGGGCCGCCCGGGCGCTCGCCGAGCTCACCGACACCGGCCCGCTGGCGGGTGCCCTCGCCACCGCCCTGGCCCGCCCGGCCCGCGCCCTGCCCGCCATCGCGCCGCCCGTGATCGCCCTGCTCGGCGGCGCCGCCGTGGTCGCCACCGCCGCCTTCGCTCCCGTTGCCGGGCCCTGGCCGGCGCTCGCCGCGCTGCTCTACGCGCTCACCTCCGGCCTGGCCGTCGCCCGCCCGTTGAAGGGCGCCCTGGACTGGCTGGTGCCGCCCGCCTTCCGGGCCGCCGAGTACACCACGGTCCTGATCCTGGCCGCCCGCTCCGAGGTCCCGGGAGCCCTTCCCGCGGCGTTCGGGCTGGTCGCGGCGGTCGCCTACCATCACTACGACACGGTGTACCGCATCCGCGGCGGCACCGGCGCGCCGCCCGCCTGGCTGGTGCGGACGATCGGCGGCCATGAGCTCCGTACCCTCGCGGTCGCGGTCCTGACCGCCGTCCTCACCTCCCGCGGCGACGCCCTGACCACCGCGCTCACCGTCCTGGCGGCGGCCGTGGCGCTGGTCGTGCTCGTGGAGTCCATCCGCTTCTGGGTGTCCTCCTCGGCCCCCGCCGTACACGACGAAGGAGAACCCGCATGATCGGCCTCATCCTGGCCGCCGGTGCCGGACGGCGTCTGCGCCCCTACACCGACACGCTGCCCAAGGCCCTCGTGCCGGTCGCCGGTGAGAAGACGGTCCTGGACCTCACCCTCGCCAACTTCGCCGAGGTCGGGCTGACCGAGGCCGCGGTCGTGGTCGGCTACCGCAAGGAGGCCGTGTACGCGCGCAAGGCCGCGCTGGAGGCGGCGTACGGCGTCAAGCTCACCCTGGTCGAGAACGACAAGGCCGAGGAGTGGAACAACGCCTACTCCCTCTGGTGCGCCCGCGATGTGCTCGCCGAGGGCGTGATCCTCGCCAACGGCGACACCGTCCACCCGGTCTCCGTCGAGCACACCCTGCTCGCCGCCCGCGGCGAGGGCCGCCGGATCGTCCTCGCCCTGGACGCCGCCAAGAAGCTGGCCGACGAGGAGATGAAGGTCGTCGCCGGGGAGACCGGGGTCACCCGGATCACCAAGCTGATGGACCCGGCCGAGGCCTCCGGCGAGTACATCGGGGTCACCCTGATCGAGCCCGAGGCCGCCGCCGACCTCGCCGACGCGCTGAAGACCACCTTCGAGCGCGACCCCGACCTCTACTACGAGGACGGCTACCAGGAGCTGGTGAACCGCGGCTTCCGGATCGACACCGCGCCCATCGGAGAGGTGCCGTGGGTGGAGATCGACAACCACGACGACCTCGCGAAGGGCCGTGAGATCGCGTGCCAGTACTGACCCGGCTCATCCCCTCGCCGGTCGTCGTCGACATCAGCCGGGGCGCGATGGACGAGCTGGCCGGCATCCTCGCCGACCAGCGGATCTCCGCCTCCGGGCGGCTCGCCATGGCCGTCAGCAACGGCTCCGGCCAGGCGCTGCGCGCCAAGCTCGCCCCGCTGCTCCCCGACGCCGACTGGTACGCGGTCGAGGACGGCTCCATCGACGCGGCCGTGCGGCTCGCCGACGCCATCAAGGGCAAGCGCTACGACGCGGTGGTCGGCCTCGGCGGCGGCAAGATCATCGACGTGGCCAAGTACGCCGCGGCCCGGGTCGGTGTGCCCATGGTCGCCGTCGCCACCAACCTCTCGCACGACGGCATCTGCTCGCCGGTCTCCACCCTGGACAACGACAACGGCCGCGGCTCCTACGGGGTCCCCTCGCCGATCGCCATGGTCATCGACCTGGACGTGATCCGCGAGGCGCCAGAGCGGTTCGTCCGCTCCGGCATCGGCGAGGCCATCTCCAACCTCTCCGCCATCGCCGACTGGGAGCTGTCCCACCAGCACACCGGCGAACCCGTCGACGGGCTGGCCGCCGCCATGGCCCGCACCGCCGGCGAGTCCGTGCTGCGCCAGCCCGGCACCGTCGCCGACGACGCCTTCCTCATCGTGCTGGCCGAGGCCCTGGTGCTCGGCGGCATCGCCATGTCGATCAGCGGCGACACCCGGCCCTCCTCCGGCGCCTGCCACGAGATCAGCCACGCCTTCGACCTGCTCTTCCCCGAGCGCCGGGGGCTGCACGGCGAACAGGTCGGCCTCGGCGCCGCCTTCGCCATGCAGCTGCGCGGCGCCACCGAGCAGTCCGCGCACTTCGCCGAGGTACTGCGCCGGCACGGGCTGCCGGTGCTGCCCGAGGAGATCGGCTTCACCCCGGACGAGTTCGTCCGCGCCGTGGAGTACGCCCCGAACACCCGCCCCGGGCGCTACACCGTCCTGGAGCACCTCGACCTGTCCACCGACCAGATCAGGGACGCGTACGCCGACTATGCCAAGACCATCCGTAGCTGAACTCCGCCCGGTCGTGCACCCCGCCGGAGTCAAGGACCGACGCAGCGGAGAGCACTGGGGCGGCCGCCTGTACATGCGGGAGATCTCGCTGCGGATCACCCGTCTCCTGGTGGGCACCAAGGTCACCCCCAACCAGCTCACCTATGTCATGACGGTGGCCGGCGTGCTCGCCGCGCCCGCGCTCCTCGTCCCCGGCATCGTGGGCCCGGTCCTCGCCGTGATCGCCGTCCAGCTGTATCTGCTGCTGGACTGCGTGGACGGTGAGGTGGCCCGCTGGAAGAAGCAGTACTCGCTGGCCGGGGTCTACCTGGACCGGGTCGGCGCCTACCTCTGCGACGCCGCCGTGCTGGTCGGCTTCGGGCTGCGCGCCGCCGATCTGTGGGGGAGCGGCCGCATCGACTGGCTGTGGGCCTTCCTCGGCACCCTGGCCGCGCTCGGCGCCATCCTGATCAAGGCCGAGACCGACCTGGTCGGCGTCGCCCGCCACCAGGCCGGGATGCCGGTGGTCAAGGACGCCGCCGCCGAGCCGCGCTCCTCCGGCATGGCGCTGGCCCGCCGGGCCGCCGCCGCGCTGAAGTTCCACCGCCTGGTGCTCGGCATCGAGGCGTCCCTGCTGATCCTGGTGCTCGCCGTGCTGGACACCGTCCGCGGCGACCTGTTCTTCAGCCGCCTCGGCGTCGCCGTACTGGCCGGCATCGCCCTGCTGCAGACCCTGCTGCACCTGGTGTCGATCCTCGTCTCCAGCCGGCTGAGGTGAACGGAGCCATGACCGAAACCGCACCGCCGCTCAAGCTCGGCGCCGTCGTCATCACCATGGGCAACCGCCCCGACGACCTGCGCGCCCTGATCGACTCCGTCGCCAAGCAGGACGGCGACCCGATCGAGGTCGTCGTCGTCGGCAACGGCGCCCCCGTCACCGGCGTCCCCGACGGCGTCCGCACCATCGACCTCCCGGAGAACCTGGGCATCCCCGGCGGCCGCAACGTCGGCATCGAGGCCTTCGGCCCCGGCGGCACTGAGGTGGACGTGCTGCTCTTCCTGGACGACGACGGCCTGCTGGAGCGCGCCGACACCGCCGAACTGCTGCGCGAGGCGTTCACCGCCGACCCGCAGCTCGGCATCGTCAGCTTCCGGATCGCCGACCCCGAGACCGGGGTCACCCAGCGCCGCCACGTGCCCCGGCTGCGCGCCTCCGACCCGATGCGCTCCTCCCGGGTCACCACCTTCCTCGGCGGCGCCAACGCGGTGCGCACCGCGGTCTTCGAGCAGGTCGGCGGGCTCCCCGAGGCGTTCTTCTACGCGCATGAGGAGACCGACCTGGCCTGGCGGGCCCTGGACGCCGGCTGGATGATCGACTACCGGGCCGACATGGTGCTGCTGCACCCCACCACCGAGCCCTCCCGGCACGCGGCCTACGCCCGCAACGTGGCCCGCAACCGGGTCTGGCTGGCCCGCCGCAACCTGCCCGCCCCGCTGGTCCCGGTCTACCTCGGGGTGTGGCTGCTGCTCACCCTGGCCCGCCGCCCCTCGGCGGCCGCGCTGAAGGCCTGGCTGGGCGGCTTCCGGGCCGGCTGGAGCACCGACTGCGGTCCCCGGCGGCCCATGCGGTGGCGTACGGTGTGGCGTCTGACCGCACTGGGCCGGCCGCCCGTCATCTGACAAGCTCGTCTCCGTCACCACGGGCACCCGGGTCCTGTCCGCCAGCGCGTCCCGCGCCCGATTCACCGCGCACGTGAACACGAAAGTTTTCCCTCATGAGTGAGCAGACCCATGACGGAGCGGTCGCCGTGACCGCCCCGCCATCCCCGGACGCGGGCCTGTCCCGGGCGGAGCTGGCCGCCAAGTACGGACTCTCGGTCAGCGGCGCCCGGCCGAGCCTGGCCGCCTATGTGCGGCAGCTGTGGGGCCGCCGCCACTTCATCCTGGCGTTCTCGCAGGCCAAGCTCACCGCCCAGTACAGCCAGGCCAAGCTCGGCCAGCTGTGGCAGGTGGCCACCCCGCTGCTCAACGCGGCGGTCTACTTCCTCATCTTCGGCCTGATCCTGAACGCCGGGCGCGGCATGGACAAGGACGTCTACATCCCCTTCCTGGTGACCGGCGTCTTCGTCTTCACCTTCACCCAGACCTCGGTGATGGCCGGGGTCCGGGCGATCGCCGGCAATCTGGGGCTGGTGCGGGCCCTGCACTTCCCGCGCGCCTCGCTGCCGATCTCCTTCGCGCTCCAGCAGCTCCAGCAGCTGCTGGTGTCGATGATCGTGCTCTTCGCCATCGCCATCGCCTTCGGCAGCTACCCCTCCGGGAGCTGGCTGCTGATCGTCCCGACGCTGGCCCTGCAGTTCGTCTTCAACGTCGGACTGTCGCTGATCATGGCCCGGCTCGGCAGCAAGACCCCGGACCTGGCCCAGCTGATGCCGTTCGTGATGCGGACCTGGATGTACGCCTCGGGCGTGATGTTCTCCATCCCGATCATGCTCAAGGACAAGCCGGCCTGGATCGCCGACATCCTCATGTACAACCCGGCCGCGATCTACATGGACCTGATCCGGTTCTCGCTGATCGACGGCTACACCGCGAGCAATCTGCCCGACCACGTCTGGTTCGCGGCCCTGCTGTGGGCCGTCCTCGCCGGCGCCGCCGGGTTCGTGTACTTCTGGAAGGCGGAGGAGCGGTACGGCCGTGGCTGAGCGCATCGACAACCCCACCGGGCCCGGCGCGGACGCCGCACGGGTGCCCACCGTCATCGCCGACGAGGTGCACATCGTCTACCGGGTCAACGGCGGCGCCGGCGGCAAGGGCAGCGCCACCGCCGCGCTCAGCCGCATCCTGCGACCCGGCAAGGGCGAGGAGCGCGGGGTGCGCAAGGTGCACGCCGTGCGCGGCGTCTCCTTCACCGCGTACCGCGGCGAGGCCATCGGCCTGATCGGCACCAACGGCTCGGGCAAGTCCACCCTGCTGCGGGCCATCGCCGGGCTGCTGCCCACCGAGAGCGGCAAGGTCTACACCGACGGCCAGCCCTCGCTGCTGGGCGTCAACGCGGCGCTGATGGGCGACCTGACCGGCGAGCGCAACGTCATCCTCGGCGGGCTGGCCATGGGCATGTCCCGCGAGGAGATCCGCGCCCGCTACCAGGACATCGTCGACTTCTCCGGCATCAACGAGAAGGGCGACTTCATCACCCTGCCGATGCGCACCTACTCCTCCGGCATGGGCGCCCGGCTCCGCTTCGCCATCGCCGCCGCCAAGGACCACGACGTGCTGATGATCGACGAGGCGCTGGCCACCGGCGACCGCAAGTTCCAGATCCGCTCCGAGGAGCGCATCCGCGAGCTCCGCAAGGAGGCCGGCACCGTCTTCCTGGTCAGCCACAGCAACAAGTCCATCCGCGACACCTGCGACCGGGTGCTCTGGCTGGAGAAGGGCGAACTGCTGATGGACGGCCCCACCGACGAGGTGCTGAAGGCCTACGAGAAGGAGACCGGCCGGTAGGTCTTCACGGGTGCCCGGGCGCGCCGGGCACCCCCACGCCGTCCCGGACGTTGTGCACACGTAGGCTGTCCCGGTGCCGTTTCGCGGCAAGTGTGGGTATTTCCCGGCTCCACCGGTGGAAACGCCCGCGCGGGCCGGTTCGGCGTGTCCGAAATGAGATGTATTGGGTTGGCAGTGTAGAACGGGAGACGTGACGGCATTGACGGTTGATCTCCAGCTTCGCAAGAGTCCCGCCGTCCCCGCGCCGGGCAGCCCGCGATGACGGACCGCGGCCGGAGCACCACCGGCACCACCGCCCGCGCCACCCTCGACAAGGCGGCCCACGAGAACTTCCCCGTGGCGCCCTTCTTCCTGCCCCGCGCCTGGCGCGAGGACCTGATGGCGATCTACGGCTACGCCCGCCTGGTGGACGACATCGGCGACGGCGACCTTGCCCCCGGCGGCGCCGACGCCCGCCTGCTGGGCGTCGCCCCCGAGCAGACCGACGACCGGCTCGCCGTACTCGACGCCTTCGAGGCCGATCTGCGGCGGGTCTTCGACGGCGTCCCCGCCCACCCGCTGCTGCGCGCCCTCCAGCCGGTCGTCCGGCGCCACCGGCTCGCCCCCGAACCGTTCCTCGCACTGATCGAGGCCAACCGGCAGGACCAGCTGGTACGGCGCTACGAGACCTGGGACGACCTGCTCGCCTACTGCGAGCTCTCCGCCAACCCGGTCGGCCGCCTGGTGCTCGGCGTCACCGGCACCACCACCCCCGAGCGGGTCCGCCGCTCCGACGCCGTCTGCACCGCCCTCCAGATCGCCGAGCACCTCCAGGACGTCGCCGAGGACCTCGGACGCGACCGGATCTACCTGCCGGCCCAGGACAGGAAACGCTTCTGCGTCAGCGAGGACGACCTCGCCCGGCCCACCGCCGGCGCCTCGGTCCGCGCGCTGATCGCCTACGAGGCCGACCGCGCCCGCCGGCTGCTGGACGAGGGCGGCGCCCCGCTCGTCGGAAGCGTCCGCGGCCGGCTCCGGCTGCTGCTGGCCGGCTTCACCGCCGGCGGGCACGCCGCGCTCGACGCCGTCACGGCCGCCGGCTACGACGTGCTGCCCGGACCGCCCCGGCCCACCGGACCGAACCTGCTGCGCCAGATCGCCAACGTGCTGCGCGCGGCCCGCACAGAAGGGTGAGCGGGACCATGGACGCGCACAGCCCGGCCTCCCCCCAGGTGGCGGCCGCCTACAGCTACTGCGAGGCCGTCACCGGCGGACAGGCCCGCAACTTCGCCTACGGCATCCGGCTGCTCCCGGCCGGAAAGCGGCAGGCCATGTCCGCCCTGTACGCCTTCTCCCGGCGGGTGGACGACATCGGCGACGGCCCGCTCGCCCCCGACGCCAAGCAGCAGCGCCTGGAGGCCGCCCGCGCCCTGCTGGACCGGGTGCGCCGCGGCGAGGTCGAGCCGGACGACACCGACCCGGTGGCCGTCGCCCTCGCCGACACCGCCCGCCGCTTCCCGCTGCCGCTGGACGGACTGGACGAGCTGATCGACGGCGTGCTGATGGACGTGCGCGGCGAGACGTACCAGAGCTGGGACGAGCTGAAGGTCTACTGCCGCTGCGTGGCCGGCGCCATCGGCCGGCTCTCGCTGGGCATCTTCGGCACCGCCCCGGGCGCCCGGGAGGCCGCCCGCGCCCCCGAGTACGCCGACACCCTCGGCCTGGCCCTCCAGCTCACCAACATCCTGCGCGACCTGCGCGAGGACGCCCTGGAGGGGCGCACCTACCTGCCCGCCGAGGACCTTGCCAAGTTCGGCTGCTCGGCCGGCTTCCGCGACCCGCACCTGCTCGCCGACGCCGACTTCGCCGGGCTGGTCCACCACGAGGTGCAGCGCGCCCGCGCCCTGTTCGCCGAGGGCTACCGGCTGCTGCCGATGCTCGACCGGCGCAGCGGCGCCTGCGTGGCCGCGATGGCCGGCATCTACCGGCGCCTGCTGGACCGCATCGAGCGCGAGCCGGAGGCGGTGCTGCGCGGCCGGGTCGCGCTGCCCGGCCGGGAGAAGGCGTACGTGGCCGTCCGCGGGCTGTCCGGACTGGACACCCGGTTGGTCGCCCGGCCCCGCGACCCCGGGCGCGGCAGATGACCCGCCCGGCCCGGCCCGAGGCAACCAGGCGGCGCGCTCCGGCGTCCTCCACCACCGTGATCACCCGACAGGAGCCCGTATGAGCGAGCAGACCGACCGGCGGCGCCACGCCGTCGTGGTCGGCGGCGGACTCGCCGGCACCGCCGCCGCGCTGCGGCTGGCCGACTCCGGGCTGCGGGTCACCCTGCTGGAGGGCCGCCCCCGGCTCGGCGGACTGGCCTTCTCCTTCCGCCGGGGCGAGCTGACCGTCGACAACGGCCAGCATGTCTATCTGCGCTGCTGCACCGCGTACCGCTGGTTCCTGGACCGGGTCGGCGGCGCGGACCTCGCCCCGCTCCAGGACCGGCTGGATGTGCCCGTGCTGGACGTCGCGCACCCGCGCGGGCCCCGGCTCGGCCGGCTGCGCCGCACCGCGCTGCCGGTGCCGCTGCACCTGGCCGCTGGGCTGGCCGGCTATCCGCACCTCTCGCCCGCCGAGCGGCTCTCGGTGGCCCGCGCCGGGCTCGCCCTGAAGAAGCTCGACCCGGCCGACCCGGCGCTGGACGCCCAGGACTTCGGCTCCTGGCTGGCCCGGCACGGCCAGTCCCCGCGTACCGTCGAGGCGCTGTGGGACCTGGTCGGCGTCGCCACCCTCAACGCCCCCGCCCCCGCCGCCTCGCTCCAGCTGGCCGCCATGGTCTTCCGCACCGGGCTGCTGAGCGAGCCCGGCGCCGCCGACATCGGCTGGGCCCGGGTACCGCTCGGCGAGTTGCACGACACCCTGGCCGGCCGGGCGCTGGCCACCGCCGGGGTGCGGGTGGAGACCCGCGCCAAGGTCACCGCCGTGCTGCCGAACGGCCCCGGCGGCTGGAGCGTGGACATCCCCGGCGAGCGGATCGAGGCCGACACGGTCGTGCTGGCCGTACCGCAGCGCGAGGCGCACGGACTGCTGCCCGACGGCGCTCTGGACCGCCCCGGCGACCTGCTGGAGCTGGGCACCGCGCCGATCCTCAACATCCATGTGCTGTACGACCGCAGGGTGCTGCGGCAACCTTTCTTCACCGCGCTGGGCTCCCCGGTCCAGTGGGTCTTCGACCGCACCGAGGCGTCGGGATTGTCGAGGGGCGGGCCCGAAGGACCCTCGCACAAGGGTGGTGGCGGGCGACGGGTGGGCCAATACCTGGCGCTCTCCCAGTCCGCGGCGCAGGAGGAGATCGACGCGCCGGTGGCCGAGCTGCGCGAGCGGTATCTGCCGGAGCTGGAGCGGCTGCTGCCCGCCGCGCGCGGCGCGCAGGTCCGGGACTTCTTCGTCACCCGGGAGCGCACCGCGACCTTCGACCCCGCCCCCGGCAACGGCCGGCTGCGGCCCGGCACCCGCACCCGCGCCCCCGGCCTGCTGCTGGCGGGCGCGTGGACCGCCACCGGCTGGCCCGCCACCATGGAAGGAGCGGTCCGCAGCGGCCTCACCGCCGCCGACGCCGCTCTCACGGCCCTCGGCCGCCCCCGTGTACGACCGCTTGAGGAGGCCGCATGAGCCTGAGCACCCACACCCAAGGAGAGACCGTGCCGACAGTGCCCCCGGCCGACCCGGCCGTCGACACCGCGGAGGTCACCGCGCTGCTGGAGCGGGGCCGCACCCTGACCACGCCCGTCCTCAAGGCGGCCGTGGACCGGCTGGCGCCCCCCATGGACACCGTGGCCGCCTACCACTTCGGCTGGATCGACGCCCTCGGCAACCCGGCCGACGGCGACGGCGGCAAGGCGGTGCGCCCCGCGCTCGCCCTGCTGTCCGCCGAGGCCGCCGGGATGCCGCCGGAGACCGGGGTGCCCGGCGCCGTCGCGGTCGAGCTGGTGCACAACTTCTCGCTGCTCCACGACGACCTGATGGACGGCGACGAGCAGCGCCGCCACCGCGACACGGTGTGGAAGGTGCACGGCCCGGCGCAGGCCATCCTGGTCGGCGACGCCCTGTTCGCCCTCGCCAACGAGCTTTTGCTGGAGCTGGGCACCGTGGAGGCCGGCCGCGCCACCCGCCGGCTCACCGCCGCCAGCCGCAAGCTGATCGACGGCCAGGCCCAGGACATCTCCTACGAGCACCGCGAGCGGGTCACCGTCGAGGAGTGCCTGGCCATGGAGGGCAACAAGACCGGCGCCCTGCTGGCCTGTGCCTGCTCCATCGGCGCGGTCCTCGGCGGCGCCGACGAGCGCACCGCCGACACCCTGGAGGCCTACGGCTACCACCTGGGCCTCGCCTTCCAGGCCGTGGACGACCTGCTGGGCATCTGGGGCGACCCGGAGTCCACCGGCAAGCAGACCTGGAGCGACCTGCGCCAGCGCAAGAAGTCGCTGCCGGTGGTCGCCGCCCTCGCGGCCGGCGGGCCCGCCTCCGAGAAGCTCGGCGAACTGCTCGCCGCCGACGCCAAGAGCCCCGACTTCGACGCCTTCTCCGAGGAGGAGTTCGCCACCCGGGCCGCCCTCATCGAGGAGGCCGGCGGCCGCGAGTGGACCGCCCAGGAGGCCCGCCGCCAGCACGCCGTCGCCATCGAGGCGCTGCACCGCGTCGAGATGCCGCAGCGGGTCCGCGACCAGCTCACCGCGCTTGCCGACTTCGTGGTGGTCCGCCGCCGCTGACCCGTACCCCCGTTCACCGCCCCGGACGCCCCCTTCGGATCCCTCCTCGGATGATGACGACCTTCCTGATATGACGCGCCGTCGCCGGCCGGTGCCCCCGCGCACCGGCCGGTGGCCCTCCCGTATGAGCAGCACACCGACTGCACCGAGGGGAAGCCATGACAGCGAAAACCGAAGGAAGCACCGGGGCACCGGTGGCCGCCGCCACCGCACAGCCGGCCGCCGGAGCCGCCGAGGAGGTACGGCAGTCCGCGGCCCGCGCCGCCGAACGCTCCGTCGCCCATCTGCTCGGCCGCCAGGACGCCGAGGGCTGGTGGAAGGGCGACCTGGAGACCAATGTCACCATGGACGCCGAGGACCTGCTGCTGCGGCAGTTCCTCGGCATCCTGGACGAGGACACCCTGCGCGCCGCCGCCCTGCACATCCGCGGTGAGCAGCGCGAGGACGGCACCTGGGCCACCTTCTACGGCGGTCCCGGCGAGCTGTCCGCCACCGTCGAGGCGTACGTCGCGCTGCGGCTGGCCGGGGACCTGCCCGACGAGCCGCACATGGAGCGGGCCGCCGACTGGGTCAGACGGCACGGCGGGATCGCCGCCGCCCGGGTCTTCACCCGGATCTGGCTGGCCCTGTTCGGCTGGTGGCGCTGGGAGGACCTGCCCGAACTCCCGCCCGAGATCATCTTCCTGCCGTCCTGGTTCCCGCTGAACATCCACGACTTCGGCTGCTGGGCCCGGCAGACCATCGTGCCGATGAGCGTGGTGCTCGCCAAGCGGCCGGTGCGGCCCGGCCCGTTCACCCTGGACGAGCTGCACACCGACCCCCGCTGCCCCAACCCGCCCCGGCCGCTCGCCCCGCTCGCCAGCTGGGACGGCGCCTTCCAGCGGATCGACAAGGCGGTACGCGCCTACCGGCGGATCGCGCCGAAGACGCTCCGCCGCGCCGCCCTGCGCTCGGCCGCCCGCTGGATCATCGAGCGGCAGGAGAACGACGGCTGCTGGGGCGGCATCCAGCCGCCGGCCGTCTACTCGCTGATCGCCCTGCACCTGCTCGGCTACGACCTCGGCCACCCGGTGATGCGGGCCGGCCTTGCGTCCCTGGACCGGTTCGCCGTGGTCCGCGAGGACGGCGCCCGGATGATCGAGGCCTGCCAGTCGCCGGTCTGGGACACCTGCCTCGCGGTGATCGCGCTCGCCGACGCCGGGGTGCCCGCCGACCACCCCGCGCTGGTCCGGGCGGCCGACTGGATGCTCGGCGAGGAGATCGTCCGCCCCGGCGACTGGGCCGTACGCCGCCCCGAACTCACCCCCGGCGGTTGGGCGTTCGAGTTCCACAACGACAACTACCCGGACATCGACGACACCGCCGAGGTGCTGCTCGCGCTGCGCCGGGTGAAGCACCCCGACCCCGCCCAGATCGAGGCAGCCGTGCGGCGCGGCGCCCGCTGGACCGCCGGGATGCAGTGCGGGGACGGCGGCTGGGGCGCCTTCGACGCCGACAACACCAGCCCCTTCCCCAACCGGCTGCCGTTCTGCGACTTCGGCGAGGTGATCGACCCGCCGTCCGCCGATGTCACCGCCCATGTGGTGGAGATGCTCGCCTGGGAGGGCAAGGCCCGCCACCCGCGCACCCGGCGCGGCGTCGACTGGCTGCTGGAGCACCAGGAGGAGGACGGCTCCTGGTTCGGCCGCTGGGGCGTCAACCATGTCTACGGCACCGGCGCGGTCGTCCCCGCCCTGGTCGCCGCCGGACTGCCCGGCAGCCACCCGGCGATCCGCCGCGCCGTCGACTGGCTGGCCTCGGTGCAGAACGAGGACGGCGGCTGGGGCGAGGACCTGCGCTCCTACCGCGAGCCCCGCTGGGTCGGCCGGGGCGCCTCCACCGCCTCCCAGACCGGCTGGGCGCTGCTCGCCCTGCTCTCCGCCGGGGGGCGGGACTCCGAGGCCGCCGGGCGCGGGGTGCGCTGGCTGGTGACGTCCCAGCGGGAGGACGGCTCCTGGGACGAGCCGTACTTCACCGGCACCGGCTTCCCCTGGGACTTCTCCATCAACTACCACCTGTACCGGCAGGTGTTCCCGCTCACCGCGCTCGGCCGCTATGTGCACGGCGAGCCGCGCCCGGTCCACCTCTCCGCACCCGTACGGGCCGAGGCCGCCGGGGCCCGCCGGTGACGGCAGCCCCGCCGTCCGGCACGGGGGAGCCGCCGGCGCCCGCGCCGCTGCTGGTCGCCTGCGCCCTGGGCATCGAGCAGCTCGCCCTGCGCAGCGCCCGCCGGCCCGGCGCGGCCGCCCCGGGCCCGTACACCGTGCTCCGTACCGGCATGGGGCCCGACAACGCCCGGCGCGCGGTGTCCGGGGCGCTCGGCGACCCGGCGCTGGCCGGCGCCGCGGTGCTGGCCTCCGGCTTCTGCGCCGGGCTGCGGCCCGGGATGCACCCCGGGGACCTGGTGGTCGCCGAGGAGACCCGCGGCCCCGAGGGGAGCACCCGCTGTGTCGGTACGGAGGCCCTGGTCGCCGCCCTGGAGCGGGCCGCCCCCGGCCGCAGCGTGCACACCGGCCCGCTGATCGGCTCCGACCACGTCGTCCGCGGCCAGGAACGCGCGCTGCTGCGAGCCCGCGGCGCCCTCGCCGTCGACATGGAGTCCGCCGCCACCCTGCGGGCCGCGCTCGCCACCGGACCGCGGCCGGTTGCCGCCGTCCGGGTGGTCGTGGACGCCCCCGAGCACGAACTGGTGCGGATCGGCACGGTCACCGGGGGAATATCGGCCTTTCGCGTGCTCCGCTCGGTCATGCCCGCGTTCCTCGAATGGCACCGTTTCTCGCTGCTCCCCCGGAGGTGAGCCAGATGGCCATGCCGCTCCGCCAGACCATCAGGGTCGGGACGTATCTCTTCGAACAGAAGCTCCGCAGGCGGGAGAAGTTCCCGCTCATCGTGGAGCTGGAGCCGCTGTACGCGTGCAACCTCAAATGCGAGGGCTGCGGCAAGATCCAGCACCCGGCAGGGGTGCTCAAGCAGCGCATGCCGGTCGCCCAGGCGGTCGGCGCGGTGCTGGAGTCCGGCGCCCCGATGGTCTCCATCGCCGGCGGAGAACCGCTGATGCACCCGCAGATCCACGAGATCGCCCGGCAGCTGGTGGAGAAGAAGAAGTACGTCTTCCTCTGCACCAACGCCCTGCTGCTGCGCAAGAAGATCGAGAACTTCACCCCCTCCCCGTACTTCGCCTTCGCCGTGCACATCGACGGGCTGCGCGAGCGGCACGACGAGTCGGTCGCCAAGGAGGGCGTGTTCGACGAGGCAGTGGAGGCGATCAAGGAGGCCAAGCGGCGCGGCTTCCGGGTGACCACCAACTCCACCTTCTTCAACACCGACACCCCGCAGACCGTGATCGAGGTGCTCAACTACCTCAACGACGACCTCAAGGTGGACGAGATGATGATCTCGCCCGCCTACGCCTACGAGAAGGCCCCCGACCAGGAGCACTTCCTCGGCGTGGAGCAGACCCGCGAGCTGTTCCGCAAGGCGTTCTCCGGCGGCAACCGGGGCCGCTGGCGGCTCAACCACTCGCCGCTCTTCCTGGACTTCCTGGAGGGCAAGGCCGACTTCCCCTGCACCGCCTGGGCGATCCCCAACTACTCGCTGTTCGGCTGGCAGCGGCCCTGCTATCTGATGGCCGACGGCTATGTCCCCACCTACCGCCAGCTCATCGAGGAGACCGACTGGGAGAAGTACGGCCGCGGCAAGGACCCGCGCTGCGCCAACTGCATGGCGCACTGCGGCTACGAACCCACCGCCGTGCTCGCCACCATGGGCTCGCTGAAGGAGTCGCTGCGGGCGGCCCGTGCCTCCGCCTCGGCCAAGTGAGCACCCGCGTGGGCACCTTCGATCTGACGGCGCTGCTCGCCGCGCGCGGCGGTGAGCGCTACGAGCTGCACGGCCGCCACATCAACCCGCAGCTGCCGCGGATGCTGCGCACCATCGGCTTCGACAGGTTCTACGAGCGGGCCGAGGGCGCCTACTTCTACGACGCCGACGGTGACGACTACCTGGACATGCTCTCCGGCTTCGGGGTGATGGGCCTGGGCCGGCACCACCCGGTGGTCCGGCAGGCGCTGCACGATGTGCTCGACGCCCAGCTCGCCGACCTCACCCGCTTCGACGCCCCGCCGCTGCCCGGACTGCTCGCCGAGCGGCTGCTCGTCCACTCGCCCCATCTGACGCGGGTCTTCTTCTCCAACAGCGGCACCGAGGCGGTGGAGACCGCGCTGAAGTTCGCCCGCTACGCCACCGGCCGGCCGCGCGTGCTGTACTGCGCGCACGCCTTCCACGGGCTGACCGCGGGCTCCCTCTCGGTCAACGGCGAGCACTGCTTCCGGGACGGCTTCGCCCCGCTGCTGCCGGACACGGCCGTCCCGCTCGGCGACCTGGACGCGCTGGAGCGCGAGCTGCGCAAGGGCGATGTGGCCGCGCTGATCGTGGAGCCGATCCAGGGCAAGGGCGTCCACGAGGCCCCGCCCGGCTATCTGCGCGCCGCCCAGGAGCTGCTGCACCGCCACAAGGGGGTGCTGATCGCCGACGAGGTGCAGACCGGGCTCGGCCGCACCGGGGACTTCTACGCCTACCAGCACGACGACGGGGTGGAACCGGACCTGGTCTGCGTGGCCAAGTCCCTCTCCGGCGGCTATGTCCCGGTCGGCGCCACCCTCGGCAAGGAGTGGATCTTCAAGAAGGTCTTCTCCTCCATGGACCGGGTGGTGGTCCACTCGGCGAGCTTCGGCTCCAACGCCCAAGCCATGGCCGCCGGTCTGGCCGTGCTCGCCGTACTGGAGGACGAGCAGATCGTCGCCAACGCCCGGCGCACCGGCGAGGATCTGAAGAACCGGCTGGCCGCGCTGGCCGACCGCTACGAGCTGCTGCACCAGGTGCGCGGGCGCGGACTGATGATCGGCATCGAGTTCGGCCGCCCGTCCTCCCTGGGGCTGCGCGGCCGCTGGACCATGCTCCAGGCCGCCCGCAAGGGGCTCTTCGCCCAGATGGTGGTGGTCCCGCTGCTCCAGCGCCACCGCATCCTCACCCAGGTCTCCGGCGACCGGCTGGAGGTGATCAAACTGATCCCGCCGCTGATCATCGGTGAGCGGGAGGTGGAGCGGTTCGTCTCCGCGTTCACCTCGGTGATGGACGAGGCGCACAGCGGCGGCGGGCTGATGTGGGACTTCGGCCGCACCCTGGTCAAGCAGGCCGTGGCCCAGCGCTGAGCCTGCCTTCGCTGCGTATTGCCTCTGAGGTAAGAAATTTGCCTCAGAGGGAAGACGGTGGCGCAATGGTGCCATGAGCACCCCGGCCGATCCGCCCGGCCTTTCCGACGAGTCCGACCCGGCGCTGCCGGATGTGGCGCCCCAGCTGAGGGCGCTGCGCCGGCGCCGGGGACTCACCCTGGAGGCCGCCGCCCGGCGGGCCGGGCTCTCACCCGCCCATCTCTCCCGGCTGGAGACCGGCCGCCGCCAGCCCTCGCTGCCGATGCTGCTCGGGCTCGCCCGCATCTACGGTACGACCGTCTCGGAGCTGCTGGGGGAGAGCGCCCCGGAGCGCGACCCGGTGCTGCGGGGCGACCGGGCCGAGCCGACCGAGGCCGACGGCTGGATCTACCGCCGGGCCGGCGCCCGGGGCCGCGCCATGCAGGCGCTGCGGGTGGAGGTCCCGTACGCGACCCCGGCCGACCTGGTGCGGGTGCACCCCGGCGAGGAGTGGCTGTACGTCCTCGGCGGCCGGGTCCGGCTCACCCTGGGCGAGACGGCGCACGTCCTGGACCCGGGTGACTCCGCCCACTTCGACTCGCTGACCCCGCACCGTATCGCCGCGGCCACCGCCGGCGGGGCGGAGCTGCTGTTCGTCCACACCCTGATGCAGAGCCCCGCCGCCGAGCTGTGCCTCGGCGGCGGCACCGTCCGGGCCCGCTGAGCGGCCCGGCGCCGAGAGGAGCGATCCACCATGATCCAGGAACCGGCCGCGGACCGCGGCGAGACCTCGGGGACCCCCGCCCCGGCGCCCGGGCGGGCGGGAAAGGACAGCCGGGCGGACCGCGAGGAGCGGCGCTTCCCGACCGGCATCCTGGTCCGGCTCTTCGCCTACCTCATCGCCGGCCACCTCTTCGCGGCCTTCCTCTATCTGCTCTTCGTGCTCGGCGGCCAGAACCAGTAGCAGCCGTCAGACCCTCTCGACGCCGTCCCCGGAGTCGTCGAGCAGCCGCTCCCGCAGCCGCTCCCGGGTCTCCGGGGCCAGGCGCAGGCCCTCGGCCAGATAGCGGTCGGTGGTGCCCCAGGTGGCCTCGATGGTGTCGAAGGCCGTCCGCAGATACTCGATCCGGGCCTCGAACAGCGGGTTGAGCAGCTCCATCACCTCGGCGGACATCCCCGTCGCCGAGGTGTCGGTGCGGCGCACCTTGTAGCGGCGGCTCGGCTCGTTGGACTTCAGATAGTCCTCCTCGATCGCCTCCCGCTCCACCCCGAGGGCGAGCAGGGTGACCGCGACCGACAGCCCGGCCCGGTCCTTGCCGGCGGCGCAGTGCATCAGCGCCGGCACGCTCTCCTCGGCGAGGGCGTGCAGCACCCGGCTGTGCTCGCCGGTGCGGTCCGTGATGATCGAGCGGTACGAGGCGATCATCCGGTTCGCGCCCTTGCCGTCGTCCAGGATGGCGCGCAGCTGGTCGAGGTCGCCGTCCCGGACCATGGTCCAGAACTCGGCGCCGTCGGCCGGGTCGGAGAGCGGGATGTTCACGTTCCGCACGCCCGGCAGCGCGATGTCCGGCCCCTCCAGCTTCTGGTCGGCGGAGTTGCGGAAGTCGAAGACGGTGTGCAGCCCCAGCGTGGCGAGGAAGGCGGCGTCCTCCCCGGTGGCGTGTGCGAGGTGGCCGCTGCGGTAGAGCGTGCCCTGCCGCACCCGCCGGCCGTCCACCGTGGGCAGCCCGCCGACATCCCGGAAGTTGCGGACCCCGGTCAGCTCGGGCTCGGTGGACGGTGCCTGCGGCAGCTGCTGGGTCACGAAGGTCTCCTCCGCGTCTGCCGTCGGCGCCGGCCGCCGACGAGGTCGCGGCTCCGACGATACGGCACGGTCACGGCGTACCAGGAGGGGCCGTACGACCCCGGACCTGCGCGGACCCGCCGCGCGCGGGCTCGGCGCCCCGGGGAGCCCCCGGTCCGGATCGGCGACCCCTTTGTCCGTTTCGGCACCCATGCACGTAAGGCCCGTTGTGTCGGTGCGAAGTGCGTTCTCCGGTGCCCCAGGGGCTGACATGACCGTATCGACTCGCCCCTGACTGGGAGCATCTGTCCGAATTGCTTGTTTGGCTATGTTCCGGGCCAACCTGCCCTGGTCGTGGGGTAAATGGGCCGGAGCGCGTGAGCAGCGTCATAACCGTGACGGTCCGTGCCCGCCAAGGGCTCCCAATTGCCGTGCTGGGGACGGGAACTCATGATCCGTAATCCACACAGGGTGACCGCGATTCCGCTCCGTTCGCACCCCTAGGAATACCCACCGGAAAGCCGCGGCTTGTTCGCGCCGACTCCGCTCGCTTAAGTTCACGGCAATCCGGCCGGACCGCCGAATCCTGCCACCGGCCCGGAATTCACACTCACCCACGCGTGGCAGGAGCGGGGGACCCAGGTAGTACGCCGAACCCCGGGAGGGGCCCGGCTCGGGGTGAAGCCGTGTCAGTACACGGCCGGACATCTCCAGTCCGAACCCGACAGCTCACCTCGTAGGCGCCGGAGAGGATTCGCCATGCCCGGCAAGGGTAAGCACCGCCGTCCCAAGTCCAGCACCCTCACCCGCGGCTTCGTCGCCGCCGGCACCGGTGGCGCCGCCATCGCGCTGCCGCTGTTCGCCGCGAGCGGCGCCCACGCCGCCGAGCAGAGCGCCCCGGCCGCCGCCGCCCAGACCGCCGCCGTGCAGCAGGCCGCGCACAGCGCCGCGAAGGCCGCGCCCCGCAGCTACACCGTGGTCGCCGGCGACTACCTCGCCAAGATCGCCCACAACAAGAACGTCAAGGGCGGCTGGCAGAAGCTGTACGAGGACAACCGGAAGGTCGTCGGCGAGGACCCGGCGCTGATCATCCCGGGCATGAAGCTGACCCTCGGCGCCAAGTCCGGTGGAGCCGAGGCGGCTCCGGCCAAGCCGAAGGCCGACGCGGACCGCGCCTCCCGGAGCACCGCCCGCTCCGAGGCCCCCAAGCCCGAGGCCCCTGCCGCCGAGGCGCCCGCCTCCTCCGCCTCGACCAGCGGCTCGGGCTTCGTCGCCCCGGTCGACGGCGGCATCGGCACCCCGTACCACCAGTCCGGCTCCATGTGGTCCTCCGGCTACCACACCGGCGTCGACTTCGCCGCCTCCACCGGCACCCCGATCAAGGCGGTCGGCCCGGGCACCGTGGTCTCCGCCCAGTCGGGCGGCGCGTACGGCAACGAGATCGTCATCAAGCACGAGGACGGCAACTACTCGCAGTACGCCCACCTCTCCTCCCTCGGGGTGTCCGCCGGCCAGACCGTGAGCGCCGGCCAGCAGATCGGCCTGTCGGGCGCCACCGGCAACGTCACCGGCCCGCACCTGCACTTCGAGATCCGCACCAGCCCCAGCTACGGCTCGGACATCGACCCGCTGGCCTACCTCCGCAGCCACGGCGTCGGCATCTGATCCCTCTCGGCCTCTCCGCCGCCGCCTCCGCCCGGCACCCGCACACGGTGCCGGGCGGAGGCGCGTCCACTGCCTCCACCCCCCCCGCAATTCCGCCCCGTTTTTCCGCACCCCGCTTATTCCGCGCTTGGGGGAAAATTGACCGGTGGCAAACATCACGCCCCGTCAACCCCTCCTTACGGTCGCGTAGGTCACATCCCGCGTAGAAGGATGACCTGCCGTGGCAGACCATTCGACCTTCAGTGAACGTGACGTATGCGGGTCGTACGCGGCGATCGGTGACAGTTTCACCGAGGGCGTCGGGGACCCGGGGCCCGGTGGGGCCTTCGTCGGCTGGGCGGACCGCCTCGCGGTGCTCCTCGCGGACCGGCTGCCGGAACCCGAGTCGTTCCGGTACGCCAACCTCGCCGTACGCGGACGGCTGCTCGACCAGGTGGTGGCCGAGCAGATCCCCCGAGCCCGGGAACTCGCCCCCGACCTGGTGACCTTCTGCGCCGGCGGCAACGACATCATCCGCCCCGGCAGCGATCCGGACGATGTGGCCGAACGCTTCGAGCGGGCGGTCGCCGCGCTGGCCCCGGTGGTCGGCACGGTCCTGGTGACGACGGGCTTCGACACCCGGGGCGTCCCGGTACTGCGCCATCTGCGCGGCAAGATCGCCACCTACAACGGCCATGTCCGGGCGATCGCCGACCGGTACGGCTGCCCGGTGCTGGACCTGTGGTCACTGCGCACCGTGCAGGACCGGCGGGCCTGGGACCTGGACCGGCTCCATCTGTCGCCCGAGGGTCACACCCGGGTCGCCCTGCGCGCCGGGCAGGTGCTCGGCCTGCCGGTCCCCGCCGACCCGGACCAGCCCTGGCCGCCGCTCCCTCCGCGCCGCACCCTGGAGGGCCGCCGGGACGACATCAACTGGGCCCGCGAGTACCTCGTCCCCTGGATCGGCCGCCGGCTGCGCGGCCAGTCCTCCGGCGACCACGTCTCCGCGAAGCGCCCCGACCTGCTGCCGCTCTGAGGCGGGGGGCGGCGGCCCTGGGCTGGGGTCTGCGGTGCCGGGCTACGGCCCTGGGGGCTGGGGGCTGTGGTGCCGGGCTGCGGCCCTGGGCTGGGGCCTGTGTTTCCGGGCTACGGCCCTGGGGGCTGCGGTGCCGGGCTGGGGCTGCGTTTCCGGGGCCGGGCTGCGGCCCTGAGGCCGGGACCTGCGTTTCCGGGGCCGGGCCGCCCGGGGCCGCCCTCGCCGAGGGTGCCGCCTGCCCGCTGTCAGAGCCGCCTCCCATAATGGAAAGCCCCTCACCCGTGGAGGTCCTGTGACCGGCTCCCTGCCCCGCCCGGGGTCCCCCCTCCCGCCGCGCGCCCGGCTTCGCGCGATACGCCCGGCCGCCTTCGGCGCGGACGCCGGCGGGGAGCGCTGGGCACGCGTCCAGGCCTCGCCGAACTTCGCGGACGGCGTGTTCCGGAACCCGGTGGGCACCCGCCACCGGCCCTCGGGCTCGTCCCTGGAGTTCGCCCGGACGTACTTCGAGAAGGAGTCGAAGGCCCGCCGGGCCCCGGCCGGGCGGATCCCCGTGCACCCCACCACCGTCGCGGACCTCGCCCGGCCAGCGGCCACCGGCCTGCGCATCACCTGGCTCGGCCACTCCAGCGTGCTCGCCGAGATCGACGGCGTCCGGGTCCTGTTCGACCCGGTCTGGGGCGAGCGGTGCTCCCCCTTCTCCTTCGCCGGGCCCAAGCGCCTGCACCCGGTGCCGCTGCCGCTCGCCGCGCTCGGCCCGGTGGATGTCGTGGTGATCTCCCATGACCACTACGACCACCTGGACCTGCCCACCATCCGGGCCCTCGCCACCACCGACACCCTCTTCGCGGTGCCGCTGGGCGTCGGTGCCCACCTGGAGCACTGGGGCGTGCCCGTCTCCCGTCTGCGCGAGCTGGACTGGCACGAGTCGACCGAGGTCGGCGGGGTCCGGCTCACCGCCACCCCGGCCCGCCACTTCTGCGGGCGGGGACTGCGCAACCGGCAGCACACCCTGTGGGCGTCCTGGTCGCTGGCCGGCCCCGAGCACCGGATCTTCCACAGCGGCGACACCGGCTACTTCGAGGGCTTCCGCGAGATCGGCGCCGCGCACGGCCCCTTCGACGTCACCATGATCCAGCTCGGCGCCTACAGCGACTTCTGGCCCGACATCCATATGACCCCCGCCGAGGGCCTTCGCGCCCACCTGGACCTCCAAGGGGCCGCCCCCGCCGGGGTGCTGCTGCCGATCCACTGGGGCACCTTCAACCTGGCCCCGCACCCCTGGGCGGAGCCGGCGGAGTGGACGAGGGACGCGGGGGAGGAGGCCGGCCAGACCGTGGCGGCCCCCCGCCCCGGCGAGCCGTTCGAGCCCGGCGGGACGGTGCCCGTGGAGCCGTGGTGGCAGGCGGTGTCCCATCCGATCGCGCGGCCGTGGCGGGGTCGCCAGGACATGCCCGTGGTGTCTCTCGAAGGGGAGCCGAGCGCCGGGAGGACGGAAGTCGGGTGATCCGCGTGCGCGACGGCCTCGCATGATCGGCTGCTCGGAAGAGGCCGCCACGCGGGACCGGTGGCCGGCTCCGGGGAGCACGGCTCCGCGGCGTGGCGGAGCCACTCCCGTGCCCGCCTGGTGTCCAGTACGGTGGCCTTCGGTCGATCGGGAGGCACCGGCCGCGGAGCGGTGGGCGGGTGCGAGGGCGGAGGCGGTTACCCATGAGCGCGGCAGACGGCCCGGAATCCTCCGTGCGACCGGCGGTGCGCAACAGCATGGCCGGGGGCACCGTTCACGGACCGGTGGTCATGGCGGGCGCCGTCCACGGCGACATCGCCTTCAACTACCACCTCACCAACGCGTCGGGTACGAGCGATGGAAAGCCGAACCAGGTACCCCGGCCCCCGCGTCAGTACATCAACCACGAGGGCACGCTCCGCCGCGTCGACGCCTTATTCCGTTCGGGAACGGCTGAGGGGGAGTACGCCTGCCCCATCGGCGTGATCAGCGGTCTGCCCGGTGTCGGCAAGACGGCGACGGCCTCCCAGGTGGCCTACCGCAGCCGCGGGCACTTCCCCGACGGCCAGTTGTTCGTGGACTTCGCCACCGTGCGCAACGGAGCCGAGGCCGGTGTCTCGGACGCGCTGGCCATGTTCCTGCGCGCGTTGGGCGGAGAGAACACCGTCATCCCCCCGTTGCTCTCCGAACGTGCCGCCCGCTACCGCAGCCTGTCCTCGGAGAAGCGGCTGCTGGTGGTGCTGGACGACGTCAGCCGGGCCGCACAGGTCACCGCGCTCCTCCCGCACGGGCCGGGCAGCGCCGTACTCGCGACCAGCACCTCACGACTGGGTGAACTCGCCCTGGACGGCGCCGAACTGCTCCCGCTCGGCGTCCTGGACGACGAGAGTTCCGTCCGGTTGCTCGTGGCGCTCTGCGGTACGGAGAGACTCGGCAGCGACCAGGAGGCCGTCGTCGCCCTGGCCCGGCGGTGCGAAGGCCTGCCCATCGCCCTGCGGATCGTGGCGGCGCGGCTGATGACCCACCGGAGCCTGACCGTCCGGGAGCTGGTCGACGAACTGGCCGACGAGCACGGCAGGCCGAGCCGGGCGTCCGAGTCCGCCGAACCCGAGGAGCACGGCGCCATGGCAGCCCTCGACCTCGTGTACCGGGAGCTGCTCGCGGGAGCGGCCAGGCTCTACCGCGTTCTGGGCTGTCTCCCGGTGCGGACCTTCGACACCGGACTGGCGGCTGTCGCCGCCCGGCAGGAGCGGCAGGAGGTCCGGCGGCACATGGACGTGCTGCACGAGGCCGGTCTGCTCACCGCCACCGACGACGGCCGGCACCGGCTCCACACCCTCGTCGCACGGCACGCCCGTGCCGCCGCCGAGGAGAGCGAGCCCGCCGACTTCGAACGGCGCGTCGTCCAGCGGGCGGCCGGCCACTACCTGGCCCTCACCCTGCTCGCCGACCTCGCCATCCGGGAAGACCGTCTGCGCATCGTCGACGTCGCCGAAGTCCTCGGTGCTCCGGAACGGGAGCGGGGCACCAGCCCGTTCGAGCAAGGGGACAGCCCGAAGGCGGAAGCGATCAGCTGGCTGGTGGCGGAACGCCCGAACCTTATGGCGGTTCTGCGGGCGGCGGTCCGTTTCGGCCTGTACCGGCAGGCCTGGCAACTCGCGGAAGTGCTGACCGTGCTCTTCCTGCACCACCGGCACGTCGCCGACTGGCGCGAGTCCCTCGAACTGGGCATCGAGGCGGCGGCCCAGGACCGCCATCCGGCAGCGGAGGCGCGGCTGCGGAGCCTGCTCTCCCGGCCCTTGCTCGACTTCGACCAGGACGAGCCCGCGTACTCCCATCTGGAAGCCGCCGAGCGGCTCGCCGTCGAGTCCGGGCACCTGGTCCTCCAGGCATCGGTGCAGGAGTTCCTCGGGCGGTACTGGAGTCGGCATGATCCCGAGCTCGCGGTGGCGGCCTACCGGTTGTCGCTGTCCCTCAACGCCGAGGCCGGAGAGGTACGGGGCGAGGTCCTGGCCGCCTACTTCCTCGGCTGCGCGCTCAGCGCGACAGGCGATCACGGAACCGCGCTGGAAACGGTGAGCGAGGCCCGCCGCAGGTTCCTCTCCCTGGAGGACCGGCGCATGGCAGCCCGTGCGCTGGCCGATGCCGGGCGCATCCGCGGACGCCTCGGTCAGCGGGAGGAAGCACGGGACGCACTGGCCGAAGCGGCGGCCGAACTGGGCAAGCAGGAGGCTCTGGAGTACCAGGCGCAGGCCCTGGTCGATCTGGCGGAGCTCCAGGAGCGGGCAGACCGGGCGCAGGACCACCTCCGGGAGGCGCTCAGCCTGTACGAGAAGCTGGGGAGTCCCCGGGCCGCCGACGTCCGGGCACGCCTGGCCGGTTGACCGGTGAAGGCGGCGTCGTACGCAGGGTCAGGGACAGCTCCTGCCATCGCCTCCCGTGCCGCACGGCCACCCTGGCGCCATCCGGTTCCACACCGTACCGAAGGAGGCCGTACACCGCGGCCGCCGCGGCCGCCAGATCCGGGCTGCTCCCGTCGGCGGGCCGCGCCGCCACGATCCGCTGGTCCTTCAAGCGGAGCAGGCAGAGGCCGCCGACGGCCGCGGCCGCGACACGGACCCCCGGGAAGTCGGCGAAGGTGCGGTGGAGCAGGTCGGCGGCACCGTCCGGCGTCACCGCCGGCGAGGTGTGCAGCAGGACGGACGCGCCCTCGCTGAGACGGGTGTCCGGCTCGTCCAGGTCGCAGGCGAGGTGCCAGTACCGTCCTTCGCCCTCCTGTCCCTCCCGGCCCACGGAGGCGGGGAAGCGCCGCACCTCCACCCGCAGCCGCCCATCGGGACCCTCCTGCACGGAGGTCTCCACCAGGGTGGCGGTCAGGCGCTCCGCCTTCGCGGTGGGGGGACCAAAGGCCCGGGCGCCGCGCTCGCGGGCCGGCTCCTTCGGCGGGGCCAGGTCGAGCAGGTCGTAGACGAGACGGCGAAGACGCGGCATGGCGACGCCCGGTTCGGCGAACGCGCGCTCACCGATGGCCGCGAACTGTCCCGCTCGGTGCTTCTCCTCCGCCTCCTGGACCTGGGCCTCCAGTGGCGCGTCCGCGTCGAGCCAGCCGGCCGCGGAACGGAGCGCGAAGCCGGCGGTCCCCGGAACGGCCTCCGAGCCGAACGCGGCGAGAAGAACCGGCTTGTCGAGCGCCGCGGCGTACAGGGTCACCGAGCCGTTGTCCCCGATGACCAGGTCCGCGGCCGTCAGCGTCTGCTGCCAGCCGTCCGTCGGATCGATCAGCAGCAGGCCCGCCTCCATGGCGGAGCGCTGCATCGCCCGTATCTGCCAGGCGCCGTGCCCGGACCAGACATTCGGGTGCAGGACCAGCGCCACCCGTGCCTCGTCGACGGGGAGTTGCGACAGCAGCCGGTGGGGCAGGTCGGGAGTGCTCGCGATCAGCGACTCGCTGCCCCAGGTGGAGGTCACCATGATCAGGCGCTGCTCCGGACGGACGCCGAGCGCGGAGCGGTAGCGCTGCCTCCAGTGCGTACTGGCCCGCAACCGGTCGAAGCAGGGGTCGCCGATCAGCACGGTGCGGCCGGCGGTGTCCGGTCGTGCGGCGGCCAGTTGCCGCTCCTGGTCCGGGTGCGACACCGCCAGCCAGGCCCGCCGGCGTCTCAGCAGTTCGTCCGCGACCAGCCCGGACAACCGTGTGCCGAAACCGGCGGAGTCCGGTACGAGCTTCTGGAACCCCACTCCGTGCGGCAGCACCAGCACCGGGTATGTGCCCTCCGGGGCGCCGATGTTCTCACTGGCCGAGATCAGCAGGTCGGGTGCGACGTCGCCCAGTTGGTCCCAGGGGATCGTCCGGCATCGCAGGGACCGCAGCAGCTCCAGCACGCCGTCGTTGAAGGCGGAGGACGGGTCGTAGGCGAAGACCACGGCGACCCGGCCGTCGTCATGGACGATCTCCGGCACCACGTCGAGCAACCGGACCAGCGACGTGACCGTTCGTGCCGCCACCACAAGGGTGCGTTCGGTGCGGAAGGTGCGCCAGCGAGGCGCGTCCGGACCGACCGGGACGAGAACGCGCCTGTCAGACTCCACCGGGCACCTCCGCACGACCAGGTGCACTCCGACAGTCTGTCAGACAGTCTGAGGGCTCCCGGCTCCCGGCTCCCGGCTCCCGGCTCCCGGCTCCCGGCTCCCGGCTCCCGGCTCCCGGCTCCCGGCTCCCGGCTCCCGGCTCCCGGCTCCCGGCCAGTCTGCATATCGCGAATCACGTTCCTGATCAATCCTCTCGAACCCAGCGCCTCTCAGTTCGCCGGATCGGACCGCACGTTGAAGGTGAGGTTCGAGAAGTCCCGGCCCTGGACCACGGTCTCCTGCCTCCCACCGCTGATCTCGTTGTGCACCTGGCCGCCGGTGTCGACCGCTTGGGCCTCCCGCCACCAGGTGGCCAACGCGGAACCGAACTCGGCGTCCAGGGCCGCTCGTACACCGAGCGCCGTCACCAGGGCCTGCGCCCGCATCGGTTCCCCGGGCGCCTCCTGGAGGGACGCCACCTCGATCTCGCCGGTGCCGGGGCCTGCCTCGTCGGGTCCGGCCTCCCCTCGGCGGAAGGGGCGCCGGACGAGCGTCGTGAGTCCCTGCCATGCCTGGCGGCCGGCCTCTCCGCCGAGGCCTCCCGCCAGTGCCGCGAGCGCTGCCGCTGAAATCGGATCCATGGGTGAGCTCCCCGTGTCGACTGTAGGACCCACCTTAGGAGCAGCCTGCCCATCAGGGGCGGGTTGCGGGGATCTCGACGCCCCGGCCGGAGCCGTTCGACTGCTCGGGCTCACTCAGGACGGTGGCAGAGGAAGCAGCCCTCCCAGTACGGGAGCGCGCTGAGGACCCGATGCCGGGCGCAGGAGGCCACCGCGCGTTCCTCCAGCGGTGGGAAGACCCCCTCGGTGGAGGGGGTCTCGGGCGGTTCGAAGGACTCGACCATGGCGGCGAACGTCCGCAGATAGCCCGGGGCGAAGGGGGGTTCGTAGCCCAGCTCGTCCCACCGATGGCGGGTCAGCGCCAGCGCGGTGGAGCGCAGGACGAAGTCCTTCGACCGGGCACGCTCGGCCGCGGACGCGCCCCACTCGACGTCCTCCAGGTCGAAGCCGACGCCACCGCGCCCCATCATCTGCTGGTCCTGCAGGGCGAGCAGAGCGGCGAAGCGGTAGTCCCACTCGGCGTCGGCGAGATCGGACACCGCCAGCGTCAGCACGTCGACGAACACCGCGGTGCCGCCGTTGGACAGGTACAGCCTCTGTCCGCCGCCTTCGAAAACGTTCCCCATGCTCATTCACGGTAGGTGACTTCGTCGCCGCGTCGGTGGCCTTTTCCGCCGCCGCGACAGCGCCGCTCAGCGGTGCCGGCGCAGGCCTCGACGCGCAGCCCGGGGTGGTCGGGGCCATCGCCGACAAGCTCGCCTCCTGGGGCGCAGTCCTGCCCGCCCCTGAGCGGCGAGATCGCCGCCCTACGGGAGGAGATCGCCCAGCTGCGGTACGCCGCCGTCTCCCATGCCGTGATCGACCAGGCGATCGGTGTGGTGCCGGCCTATGGCGGACTGCGTTCCGACACCGGGTGGGAGGTGCTCCGCGAGGTCTCCCAGCACACCAACACCAAGCTGCGCGAGGTCGCCGAGTACCTGGTGCAGTGGCCGCACCGCGCGTGGCTGCCGCCGGAGATCCAGCACGGCCTGGACGCCGCGCTGGAGCGTCGGGGGCGGCCTCCGGACAGCGGTCGGCCGCCGTCGGGACCGGCCGGTCCCGCGGTGCCCGGCACGTACACACCGGTCAGCGGGACATGATGGTCCGAATATCGGCTTGGCAAAATCCGTGAGTGAGCACTGTCGGAGCGTCCGGGGTAGGCGAAAGGATCCCTCTGCGGTCGGCCGGGCCAGCTCGGCCGGGGCCGCGGACCCACCGCCGGACACGGCCCCCGCCGGCCGGCGGCAGACCTCACGCAGGGGGAACGACCACGTGATACGCACCGCGGCGCTGGGCAGCGCCGCCACTCTTGCCGCCGGGGCGCTCGCCGCCGGCCTGCTGCTCTCCCCGTCGGCCACCGCCGCTCCCGCCTCCCGGTCCGCCGGCGACGGGGCGCGGGAGGCCGTGGGAGTGAAGATCGCCGCGGCCCGTGCGGCCCGCGCCGGGATCGACTGGAAGGACTGCCCGGCCGACTGGGGCCTGGAGAAGCCCATCCAGTGCGGCTTCGTGAAGGTCCCCCTCGACTACGCGAAGCCCCTCGGCCGGACCATCGACATCGCCGTGGACCGGATCGGCAGCACCGGCACCAAGGACGAGCGCCAGGGCGCCCTCATCTACAACCCGGGCGGCCCCGGCGGCTCCGGACTGCGCTTCCCGCGCCGGGTCACCACCAAGAGCCCGCTGTGGACCAACACCGCCAAGGCCTATGACTTCGTCGGCTTCGACCCGCGCGGGGTGGGCCGCTCCACGCCCATCTCCTGCATCGACCCGCAGGAGTTCGTCAAGGCGCCCAAGGCCGACCCGGTGCCGGACAGCGAGGCCGACAAGCGGGCGCAGCGCAAGCTGGCGGCCGAGTACGCGGACGGCTGCAAGGAGCGCAGCGGCTGGATGCTGCCGCAGATGACCACCCCGAACACCGCACGCGACCTCGATGTCATCCGCGCGGCGCTCGGCGAGCGCAAGCTCAACTACCTGGGCGTCTCCTACGGCACCTACCTGGGCGGCGTCTACGCCACCCTCTTCCCCACCCATGTCCGCCGCATGATCGTGGACAGCGTGGTGAACCCCTCGAAGGAGAAGATCTGGTACCAGGCCAACCTGGACCAGGACGTCGCCTTCCAGACCCGCTGGAACGACTGGAAGGCCTGGGTCGCCCGGCACGACGCCGTCTTCCGCATCGGGAACACCCCGGCCAAGGTCGAGGCGAAGTACCAGGAACTGCGGGCCACCGCCAAGGCGAAGCCGATCGGCGGAGTGGTCGGCCCCGCCGAGCTCATCGGCTTCTTCCAGGGCGCCCCGTACTACGACTCCTCCTGGGTGCCGGTCGCCCAGACGTTCAGCGACTACCTCGCCGGGGACACCCAGGCCCTGGTCGACGCCATCGCCCCGGACATGTCCGACACCGCGGGCAACGCCGCCGCCGAGAACGGCAACGCCGTCTACACGGCCGTCGAGTGCGCGGACGCCAAGTGGCCCACCAGCTGGAAGCGCTGGGACCGGGACAACACCCGGCTGCACAAGGACCACCCCTTCCTCACCTGGTCCAACGCCTGGATGAACCTGCCCTGCGCCACCTGGAAGTCCACGCAGCACGAGCCGGTCGAGGTCGGCGCCAAGCGCGGGCTGCCGCCGGTGCTGATCGTGCAGTCGGAGCGGGACGCGGCCACCCCGTACGAGGGCGCGGTTGAGCTGCACCGACGGCTCGCCGGCTCGCGGCTGATCACCGAGAAGGACGCGGGCTCGCACGGCGTCACCAGCCTGGTGAACCCCTGCGTCAACACCCGGGTCGACGCCTATCTGCTCACCGGCAAGACCGACGCCCGTGATGTGACCTGCGCCCCGCACGCCACCCCGGTCCCGCCGGGCGCCACGGCGGGTAAGGCCTCGGCCCCGGCCTCCGCGCCGCTCGACCTGCCGGCCGTGCCCGCGGTGCGCTGACCCAGGTCTGATCGCATAGCGGGAACAGAGCGGCCGGCGCCCTCGCGGTAGGGCGCCGGCCGCTCACCGTACCGGGACGAATCCCGCCTCATAGGCGGCGATCACCGCCTGGGTACGGTCCCGGGCGCCGGTCTTCGCCAGCACGGCCGCCACATGGGTCTTGGTGGTCGCCGGGCTCACCTCCATCCGCCGGGCTATCTCCCCGTTGCTCAGCCCGGTCGACATCAACCGCAGCACCTCCGCCTCCCGCCCGGTCAGCCGTGCCATCCAGGCGGCCGGCGGGCCGGCCCCCCTCCGGTCGCCGTACGCGGCGGCCAGCGACCGCACAGCCGCCGGGAACAGCAGCGAGTCACTCCGCGCGACCAGCCGCACCGCCTGCACCAGCTCCTCCGCGGCGACCCGCTTCAGCAGGAAGCCGGCCGCGCCCGCGCGCAGCGCGTCATACACATAGGCGTCGTTCTCGAACGTGGTGACGACCACGATCCGCGGCAGCGGGCCGGGCCCGCGCAGGATCAGCTCGGTGGCCTGGATGCCGTCCACCCGCGGCATCCGCACATCCATCAGCACCACGTCGGGGCGCAGCTCACGCACCACCGTGACGGCCTCGTCGCCGCTGGAGGCCTCGCCGACGACGCTCAGCCCCGGCTCGGTGTCCAGGATGACCCGCAGCGCCGTACGCACCATCAGCTCGTCGTCGGCCAGGACGATGCGCACCCCCTCGCCGCTCACCGTGTCCCCGCTCCGTACGGCAGGACGACATGGAGCCGCCAGCCCGGCGGCGACCCGGCGCCGGCGGCGGTACGGGGGCCGGCCTCCATGCGGCCGCCCCAGAGCGCGGCACGCTCGGCGATCCCGCGCAGACCGCGACCACCTCCCGCCCGGGCGGCCCGCGGCGCAGGGCGCCGTTCGGCCATCGGGTTGTCCATCGTGATCTCCATTTCTCCGTCGCCTGCGGTGATCCGCAGCTCCACCGGGACCGCTCCGGCGTGCCGCAGGGCGTTGCCCAGCCCTTCCTGGACGATCCGGTACGCCTCCCGGGACACCTGCGCCGGGACCGCGAGCGGGTCCCCGGCCAGCCGGACGTCCACCGGGGCACCCCCGGCCGCCACCAGCGTGTCCAGGGAGGCCAGCGTCGGTGCCGTCGCGAGAGCCTCCGGCCCGGGCGGCCCCCCGTCGTCCTGCCGCAAAAGGCCCAGCACCGCGTCCAATTCGCCCACGGTCCGGCGGGTGGTCTCCTCGATGGCCGTCAGCGCCCGGGTGACGAAGTCCAGGTCCCGATGGCGCTCGTCCAGCATCCGCCGTGCGGCGCCCGCCTGAAGGGTCACCGCCGACAGCGCATGGCCGACCGAGTCGTGCAGCTCCCGCGCCAGGCGGTTGCGTTCGGCCAGCTCCGCGGCGCGCCGCTCGGCCGCCGCCAGCCGGTCGGCCGGGGACGGGCCGAGCAGCAGCGGCGCGCACCGGGCGAGCAGGGCTCCGGCAGCCGCGGACACCGCCACGAGCGCCATCAGCGACGCCACGCCGAGGAGCGGCAGCAGCACGGTCGTCGCGGGGAGGGAGTCAACGGCCAGATAGGCGCGGAGCCCGGGGCGGAAGGCGGCAGCCATCAGGGCGACCGCGAACGGCGGCACGGCCAGCGAGGCGCCCGCCACCGCCGCACCCACGCCCAGATGCAGGGTGAGCCAGCAGGCGGTACGCGCCCGTTCGGACCGGCCCCGGGCCGGTCCGTCGGCGAACCGCTCGGCGGGCTGCCCGCACAGGGACCGGGCCGCGGCCACCGACAGCGGGCGGGCCACGGGCAGCCGCCCCGCCACCGCGATGAGCGGCAGGGCGGCCGCGTAGGCCGCCAGCAGCAGGGTGGTGTTGCCCTCCAGGGCGTCGCGGCTGTCGGTCGCCGAGCCGATGACCACCACGCCCAGCAACCAGAACGGCATCAGCAGGGCACCACCCAGCACCAGATGGACCCAGCGCAGCCGCGCCTGCCGCCCGAACAGCGCCCGGGCCGCCGACCGGGCGGTGACGCCGGTGGTGGTGACGGTGGTGGCGGTGCTCGTCATGGGCGCCGAGCCGTCAGCACACGGGCCGGCACGCAGCTCAGCAGCAGACCGGAGATCATTTCCACAGCGTAGGCCGACACGGTCAGCGCCGAGGGCGGTTCGGCACCGCCCAGGGGTGTCAGCGCCGCGAACAGCAGCCATCCACCCCAGGCCGCCAGGGTGCTCGCGCCCACCCAGGCGGCCCCCAGCAGCGGCTTCAGCGGCAGCCTCGGCAACGGGCGGAAGACGAGGACCAGGACGCTCACCGCGGCCACGGCGGCGAACGCCGCCCGTGATCCATGCAGCGCGCCGAAGTCCGCGGTGCGCCGGGCGATCTCGTCGGCCGTCAGACCCACCGTGGAGCCCAGGGCCCAGGACAGATGCGCGGCACCGGCCAGGGTGGCGGTCACCGCCCCGGCGACCGCGCATATCCGGATGGACGGGGGAGTGGCCGCCCTGGGCAGTCCGCCGACCGTCCCGCGCCACAGATGGCCCCAGCGGCGCCCGGTGTACAGCAGGAACAGCCCGCCCAGGGCAAGGCCCTGGGCGATGAAGCCCCCGTAGACCACGGCGAAGACCCACTCGTCGAGGAACGGCCGCGAACCCCGGATGCCGCCCTCGGCCTCGGAGAAGGCGAGTTGCAGGGGATAGCCCACCATGATCGGGGTCAGCAGACCGGTCGCCGCCCAGCCGGGGAGGGTGAGCAGCCACGGTCTCACCCGAAGCCCCCATGGGCGGGTCAGCAGCAGGGCGAGCACCACCACGGTCGCGTCCATCAGCAGGGTGACCGTGTTGGCGGCGAGCAGCAGCGTCCGGTGCTCCAGCAGCACACTGCCGTCCGGGATGCCGACCCTGCCGTCCGCTATCCACACCACCTTCAGCACGACGTAGGGCAGACAGGCGGCGATCGCCACGGTACGCAGCACCACGGGCAGCCCTCTGGACGGAGCGTGGGCGGCGGACAGGGCGTCGGAGGTCATGGCACCACCCTGCCGCCGCTCACCGGCCCTGCCATCCCGCGCGAGAGCGATCCGCCTCCCCCGGGCGGGGGAGGAACCCGGACCGGGGGAGGAGCCGGGGACCATGCCCGCCCTCGCCACCCGCGGTCAGTGCGACGTACCGCCCGAGCTGCCGCCCGAACCGCCGTTCAGGGCGCGGAGGATGCGTTCGGCGGCCAGGGTCGCCGTCAGCTCGCCGTCGCGGACCCGCCGCTCCAGCTCGGGTGCCAGGGCGCGGACGGCCGGGTCGGCGCGGAGCCGGCCGAGGAGTTCGTCGCGGACCATGGTCCAGGTCCAGTCGACCTGCTGGTCCCGGCGGCGGGCCGCCAGCCGGCCGGTGGAGTCCATCAGGGTGCGGTGCTGCTCCAGCCGGTCCCAGACGGTGTCCAGGCCGGTGGTCTCCCGGGCGCTGCAACTGAGCACCGGAGGCGTCCAGAAGGCGTCCTTGCCGTGCATCAGCCGCAGGGCGCCCGCCAGTTCGCGGGCGGCGGTCTGGGCGTCGCGCTCGTGCGGGCCGTCCGCCTTGTTGACGGCGATCACATCCGCCAGCTCCAGCACGCCCTTCTTGATGCCCTGGAGCTGGTCCCCGGTGCGGGCGAGGGTGAGCAGCAGGAAGACGTCCACCATGTTGGCCACGGCCGTCTCGGACTGGCCCACGCCGACCGTCTCGACCAGCACCACGTCGTAGCCGGCGGCCTCCATCACCACGATCGACTCACGGGTGGCCTTGGCGACCCCGCCGAGCGTGCCGGAGGTGGGGGAGGGGCGGACGAACGCGGCCGGGTCCACCGCCAGCCGCTCCATCCGGGTCTTGTCGCCCAGGATGGAGCCGCCGGTCCGGGTGGAGGACGGGTCGACCGCCAGCACCGCCACCCGGTGCCCCATACCGGTCAGCATGGTGCCGAACGCGTCGATGAACGTCGACTTGCCCACGCCCGGCACACCGCTGATCCCGATCCGGCGGGCACTGCCGCTGTGCGGGAGCAGTGCGGTCAGCAACTCCTGTGCCAGCGCGCGGTGCTGGGGGCGGGTGGACTCCACCAGCGTGATGGCGCGGGCGATCAGCGCCCGCTTGCCGTCGAGCACGCCCTTGACGTACGCGTCCAGATCGATCGCCATACCGCCCCCGGCCCTCAGTCGCCCTGCCCCGCGGCGGCCTCAGCCGAACCGGTACCACCGGAACCGGCCGCGCCCAGCTCGCCGTGGCCGAGGTCGGCCGCCAGCCGGAGCACCAGGTCGTACGCCGCGTCCGGGATGACCGTACCCGGCGGGAAGACCGCCGCCGCGCCCATCTCCAGCAGGGTCGGTACATCCTGCGGCGGGATGACCCCGCCGACCACGATCATGATGTCCTCGCGCCCCTCCTCGGCCAGCTGCTCGCGCAGCGCCGGGACGAGGGTGAGGTGCCCGGCGGCCAGCGAGGAGACGCCCACGATGTGCACATCCGCCTCCACCGCCTGGCGGGCCACCTCGGCGGGCGTCTGGAACAGCGGGCCGACGTCCACGTCGAAGCCCAGGTCGGCGAAGGCGGTGGCGATCACCTTCTGGCCCCGGTCATGGCCGTCCTGGCCCATCTTGGCCACCAGGATGCGGGGACGGCGGCCCTCCTCCTCGTCGAAGGCGTCCACCAGGGCGCGGGTGCGCTCCACGGACGGGGACTCGCCTGCTTCGTTGCGGTACACACCGGAAATCGTACGGATCTGGCCGGCGTGGCGCCCGTACACCTTCTCCAGGGCGTCCGAGATCTCCCCGACGGTGGCCTTGGCGCGGGCCGCGTGCACCGCCAGCTCCAGCAGGTTGCCGTCCCCGCCGGCCGCCCGGGTCAGCGCGTCCAGCGCGTCCTGGCAGGCCCGCTCGTCGCGCTCCTCGCGCAGCCGCCGCAGCTTGGCGAGCTGCCGTTCGCGCACCGAGGAGTTGTCGACCTTGAGCACCTCGATCTGCTCGTCGGTGTCCACCCGGTACTTGTTGACCCCGATCACCGGCTGGCGCCCGGAGTCGATCCGGGCCTGGGTGCGGGCCGCGGCCTCCTCCACCCGCAGTTTGGGGATGCCCGCGTCGATGGCCTGCGCCATGCCGCCGGCCCGCTCCACCTCCTGGATGTGCTGCCAGGCCCGGCGCGCCAGGTCGTAGGTCAGCCGCTCCACATACGCGCTGCCGCCCCACGGGTCGATGGTCCGGCAGGTGCCCGACTCCTGCTGGATCAGCAGCTGGGTGTTGCGGGCGATCCGCGCGGAGAAGTCGGTGGGCAGCGCCAGCGCCTCGTCCAGCGCGTTGGTGTGCAGCGACTGGGTGTGGCCCTGGGTGGCCGCCATCGCCTCCACACACGTCCGGGTGACGTTGTTGAACACGTCCTGCGCGGTCAGCGACCAGCCGGAGGTCTGCGAATGGGTGCGCAGCGACAGCGACTTGCTGTTCTTCGGCTCGAACTGGGCCACCAGCTTGGCCCACAGCAGCCGGGCCGCCCGCAACTTGGCGATCTCCATGAAGAAGTTCATGCCGATCGCCCAGAAGAACGACAGCCGGGGGGCGAACGCGTCCACGTCCAGACCGGCGTCCCGGCCGGCCCGCAGGTACTCGACCCCGTCGGCCAGGGTGTACGCCAGCTCCAGGTCGGCCGTCGCCCCGGCCTCCTGGATGTGGTAGCCCGAGATGGAGATCGAGTTGTACCGCGGCATCCGCTGCGAGGTGAAGGCGAAGATGTCGGAGATGATCCGCATCGAGGGCTTCGGCGGATAGATGTACGTGTTGCGGACCATGAACTCCTTGAGGATGTCGTTCTGGATGGTCCCGGCCAGCTTCTCCGGCGGTACGCCCTGCTCCTCGGCGGCCACGATGTACAGCGCCAGCACCGGCAGCACCGCGCCGTTCATCGTCATCGACACCGTCATCCGGTCCAGCGGGATGCCGTCGAAGAGCTGGCGCATGTCGTAGATGGAGTCGATGGCCACCCCCGCCATGCCGACGTCACCGGTCACCCGCGGGTGGTCGCTGTCGTAGCCGCGGTGGGTGGGCAGGTCGAAGGCGACCGACAGGCCCTTCTGCCCGGCCGCCAGGTTGCGCCGGTAGAAGGCGTTGGACTCCTCGGCCGTGGAGAAGCCCGCGTACTGGCGGATGGTCCACGGCTGGTTGACGTACATCGTCGGATAGGGCCCGCGCAGATACGGGGCGATGCCCGGGAAGGTGTCCAGGAAGTCCAGACCCTCCAGGTCCTGCCCGGTGTACAGCGGCTTGACCCCGATGCCCTCCGGGGTCTCCCAGAGCAGATCGTCCCCGCCGGCGGCCCGCTTGACGGCCGTACGCCACTCGTCGGCGCCGGCGGCCGGGGACGGCGACCCCAGCTCGATCCCGGAGAAGTCGGGGACGCCTCCGCTCGGACGGTCACCCATCACGACACTCCCATACGGTCGAGGGCGGCGGTGAGCACCGCGACGGCGTCACCGCCCGCGAAGACATAGCTGTCGATCCCCTGGTACCCCTGCTCCGAGGCCGGGCGGCCGGCCAGGAACACATGTCCGGCGCCCGCCGCGCGCAGCTCCGCGGCGACCGCCTCGGCCTGCTCTCCGTACACCGTGTCGCTGGAGCAGAGGCAGGCCTCGGCCGCCCCGCTGTCGGCGAACGTCCCCTCGGTGACCGGCTCGATGCCGCCGGCCTGGAAGAGGTTGGCGGCGAAGGTCAGCCGGGCGGTGTGCGCGGCGGCCGGGCCCAGGGCGGCCAGATAGACCCGGGGTCGGGCGCCGGTGGCGGCCAGATGCGCGTCGGAACGGGCCCGCAGCGCCTCGTACGCCTCGTCGCGCCGCACCCGCGGCAGCCCGCCGGACGGGAGCTGCGGCGCCGGCTCGCGGACCACCGGCTTCTCCGCCAGATACGGGAACTCGCTGACCCCGGTGACCGGTTCGCGCCGCTTGGCCAGCTTGGCGCTCCGCTCGGCCCAGGTCGCGGCCAGCCGCTCGCCGACCATCCCGGAGCGCAGGGCGGCGCCCTGGCCCCCGGCCCGTTCGATCTCCTGGAAGAACGCCCAGCCCGCCTCGGCCAGTTCGTCGGTGAGCCGCTCCACGTAGTACGAGCCGCCGGCCGGGTCGATCACCCGCGCCAGATGCGACTCCTCCACCAGGATGGTGGCGGTGTTACGGGCGATCCGCCGCCCGAAGGCGTCGGGGAGACCGAGCGCGTGGTCGAAGGGGAGCACGGTGACCGAGTCGGCGCCGCCCACCCCGGCCGCCAGCGTGGCGACCGTGGTCCGCAGCATGTTCACCCACGGGTCCCGACGGGTCATCATCACCGGCGAGGTCACCGCGTGCTGGACCTGCGCACCCGCCCCCGGAGCCCCGCAGACCTCGGCCACCCGGGCCCAGAGGCGGCGCGCCGCACGGAGCTTGGCGATGGTCAGGAACTGGTCGGCACTGGCCGCGTACCGGAACTCCAGCTGCCGGCAGGCCTCCGCGACCCCCAGACCGGCCCCGGTCAGCTCCCGGAGGTACGCCACCCCGGTCGCCAGCGAGCAGCCCAGCTCCTGCGCCGCCGAACCGCCCGCCTCGTGGTACGGCAGGGCGTCCACGGTCAGCGCCCGCAGCGTCCCGCCCCCGGCGCCCGTGCGGCCGAAGCGCTCGGCGCACAGCCGCGCCAGGCCGGCCGCCGCCTCGAAGTCCAGCGCCCGCCCGGTACGGGCCGCGTACCCGAGCGGGTCGGCGCCGAGGTTCCCGCGCACCGCCTCGTCGGCGACGCCCCGCTCCTCGTACAGCGCCAGCAGCGCGTCCGCCGCGGCCCGCGTCTCGGCGCCGGCGTCCAGCACGATCGGCGCCAGGTCCAGATAGACGCCGTCCAGCACCCGGCCGAGCCGGTCCACCGGGATGCCGCCCTCGCCCAGGACCAGCCAGAGCGAGGTGACACCGTTCTCCAGGTCGGCCAGGACCGCGGCGCCGTCGTCCGCGGTGTGCCGCTGGCGCACGTCCCAGCCGCCCACCGTGCCGCCCTCGACCCGGCCGCCGCGGACGAACGGCGCGAAGCCGGGCAGCCCGGGGTCGGGCGCGGAGTCCCGCGCGGTGTAGAGCGGGCGGGTGGTGAGCCCGTCCTCCAGCCGGGTGGACAGGGCGTCCTCCGCCTGGTCGGCGGGCACGTCCTTGCCCGACTTCAGCAGGACGCCCGCCACCAGGCGCTGCCACTGCTCGGGGGACGCGTCGGGGAACTCGGCGGCCAGCGGAAGGCCGTCGTCAGGCAGGACCGTCATGCTCGGATGCTAGGTCAGATGCACAAAGGTGCAGCAGGGGCCGCGAGTGTGACCTTGTTCTCTTGTCGCGGCACTCAGTGCCACCTAGGGGGTGTTTGTCCGGCTGAGGGCGGTGGCGGGCCGGTCCGGAGGCCCGCCCGTTCCGTGGTCGGCTCCGCTGACCAGCCGGTTTTCCGGCGCGGGTCGGTGGTCGGGCGGGGTGGACGTCCGTCCGTCGGGCGGGCACCCGGCCGGGCGCGGCCGTCCGGGGGCCGTCCGGGCCGCTTGACGGGAGCCGGGTGGCGGGCCGGGGAGGCCGGGGGTCGGGAGTAGGGCCGACCGGCCCTGGCGCCGGTCTGCCCGGGGCGGGCAAGGTGAGCGGGGCGGCTCCGACCGCGGAGCCCACCAGGGACCACGGAGCACCTTGATGACGCGAGACGCCGACGCCGATCTGGACACCGGAGCGCACGTACGTACGGGATCCGGCGACGGGGATCGTGGGCGCGGGCCGATCAGGGTGTTCCTGCTGGACGATCACGAGGTGGTGCGTCGCGGGGTGCACGACCTGCTCGACGGCGAGCCCGATCTGACCGTGGTCGGGCAGGCGGGCACGGCCGCGCAGGCCCTCGCCCGGGTGCCCGCCCTCCGGCCCGAGGTGGCCGTCCTCGATGTGCGGCTGCCGGACGGGGACGGGGTGGGCGTCTGCCGTGAACTGCGCTCGCGGATGCCGGAGCTGGCCTGTCTGATGCTGACCTCCTTCGATGACGAGGAGGCACTGCTGGACGCCATCATGGCGGGCGCGTCCGGCTATGTGCTGAAGCAGATCACCGGCACCGACCTGGTCGCCGCGGTGCGCCGGGTCGCCTCCGGGCAGTCCCTGCTCGACCCCGGCGCCACCGCACGGGTGATGGCCCGGCTGCGGGGCGGCGAGCGGCCTGAGGAGGGGCCGCCGGGGCTCTCGACGCTCACCGGCCGGGAGCGGGAGATCCTCACCCTGGTGGGTGAAGGGCTGACCAACCGCGAGATCGGTGAGCGCCTCTACCTCGCGGAGAAGACGGTCAAGAACAACATCTCCCGGCTGCTGGCCAAGCTCGGGGTGGAGCGCCGGGTGCAGGCCGCCGTACTGGCCGCCCAACTGCCCGGGCCCGGGCAGCCGGTCCGGCCGGGTGGAGGCGGCCGCCCGGCGCGGCACGGCCGTCCGGGATAGGGCACGGGGCGGGACGGCGGCTGCCGAACGGACCCGTTCAGCGGACCCGTTCAGCGGACCTCGCGGTGGATCGGGCAGTGGATCCGTCAGGGGATCCGGCGGTGGATCCGGCGGTGGATCCGGCAGTGGATCCGCCAGGGGGATCCGGAGGCGGAATCGGCGGTGGATCTGACGGAGGGTCATGACACCGCTACGCTGCTGCCCGTACCTGGAGGGCCGGCCGCGGGAGGAAGATTCAGTGGGCGTGGAGGAGCCGTGGTCCCGGATGCCCGGGATGCGGCTGGACGAGCTGCTGGAGGAGCTGCAGGCCCGTATCAACGCCGCCCGCGGCACCCGGGACCGGGTGCACAGCCTGCTGGAGGCCGTGGTGTCGGTCGGCCGGGAGCTGGACCTGGCGCAGGTGCTGCGGCGCATCGTGGAGGCCGCCGCGCTGCTGGTGGACGCGCGGTACGGGGCGCTGGGCGTCATCGGGCCGGACGGCCGCAGCCTCTCGCGGTTCCTGACCACCGGGCTCGACGAGGCCGGGATCGCGCGGATCGGCCAGCTCCCGGCCGGCCACGGGCTGCTCGGGGAGATCATCCGCAACCCGGAGCCGCTGCGGCTGCGGGAGTTGGGCGAGCACCCCGCCTCATACGGCTTCCCGGCGCACCACCCGCCGATGCGGACCTTCCTCGGGGTGCCGATCCTGGTCCGCGACGAGATCTTCGGCAACCTCTACCTCACCGACAAGCGGGGCGGGCTGGACTTCGACGCCGAGGACGTCTCGGTGATCTCCACGCTCTCGGTGGCCGCCGGGGTGGCGATCGACAACGCCCGGCTCTACGAGAGTTCGCAGCGCCAGCAGCGGTGGTTGCAGGCCAGCGCGGAGATCACCAGCAGTCTGCTCTCCGGCAGTCCGCGGCTGAAGGTCCTGGAGTTGATCGCCCGCCGGGCCAAGGAGATCACCGGGACCCGGCTCGCCGATGTGTCGGTGCCCATGCCCGGCACCGACGAGTTGGTGGTCGAGCTGGCGCTAGGAGGGGAGGAGGAGGCGAGGCGGGGCCTGGTCATCCCGGTGGAGGGCACCCTGTCCGGGGCCGCCTACCGGGCGGGCAAGCCGGTCACCACCATGACCGTCGCCGACGACCGCCGCTTCCCGGCCGGGCCCCGGCAGTTCGCGGGGGGACTGGGACCCGCGGTCGCGGTCCCGCTGGGCACCGGCGCCGAGGACACCCGGGGGGTGCTGCTGCTGGCCCGGCCGGAGGGCGAACCGGTGTTCACGGTGGGGGAGCTGGACCCGCTGCTCGGCTTCGCCGGGCAGGCGGCCCTCGCCATGGAACTCGCCGAGCGCCGGGACGACGCCGAGCAGATCGCCCTGCTGGAGGACCGCGACCGGATCGCCCGTGATCTGCACGACCTCGCCATCCAGCGGCTGTTCGCGACCGGGATGACCCTGCAGAGCGCGGCCCGGCTGGTGGACCACCCCGGCGCGGCCGAACGGGTCGAGCGGGCGGTCGGCGACCTGGACGAGACCATCAGGATCATCCGATCGACCATCTTCGGGCTGCGGGCCCGGGACGACGACACCGGGCCCAGTCTGCGCGCCCAGGTGGCCCGTGCGGTCGGCGAGGCCGGCACCGCGCTGGGCTTCCCGCCCCGGCTGAGCATGGAGGGGCTGCTCGACACCGATGTGCCGGGCCCTATCGCGGGCCATGTGATGGCGGTGCTCACCGAGGCGCTGAGCAACGCGGCCCGGCACGCGCACGCCACCCGGCTGGAGGTCGGCCTGCGGGCCACCACCGACGAGGTCGTGCTCACCGTGGTGGACGACGGCTGCGGTATCCCCGCGCAGGGGCGCCGCAGCGGGTTGCGGAACCTCCAGGAGCGGGCGGGCGCCGCGGGCGGGGCGTTCGAGGTGGACCAGGGCCCCGACGGCGGGAGCCGCCTGGTCTGGCGCGCCCCGCTCACCCGCGACCGGCACTGAGCCGGGGCCCGGCCCTCAGCGGCAGGACGGGGAGCAGAGCGTCCCGGCTCCGCGGGCGGACCCGCAGCTCCTCGGGGCCGCCGTGGGGTCCTGCGGTGCCGGCGCCGGTGCCGCGGCTTCGCCGTCCGGTACGTGGATGGGTGCCCCGGCCGGTACCGAGGAGGCCGGTACGGGTACGGAGAAGGCCGGTACCGAGGAGGCCGGCTCCTCCTCCAGCCGGGAGCCGGTCACGATGCCGGGACGGATCCGCAGCAGATACTCGTCGGACGCCGGCGAGGGGTACGGCAGCGAGCCATGGCCCGTAGCCGGGGTGGCGCACCCCTGGGCGTATCCGGTCACCACGATGCTCCAGCCCACCCGGGTCACCGGGTCGACCAGGTCCGCCTGGTAGGCGACGACGGTGCCCGGGCCCTCGGCCGAGGCCGTGAGCGAGGCGGCGGCCGCCCGGTCGTACAGCCGTACGAGGATCTCGTCGTCGACCACCACATGGTGGCCGACCAGCACCGCGGGCAGGGCGTCACGGGTGCAGACCAGGCGCCCCAGGGTGACCCCGGCCAGCAGCTCTATCGCCTCGGCCCGCGTCGGGTGCATACGCCGGGGGCAGGGCCATCGGCTCGGCGCCGTACCCCTTGCTCCGCCGGGGGAGCGGGTCCCGTTCGTTCCGTACACTCCGTACACTTCCGGCTCCTTCATGGCCGATGCGCCTGGTGGGCGGGCTAACCGAACGAGCAGGGGATGGCCTGGTCCACGCCGAGGATCCGGAAGACTCTGCCCGTCTGCTTGGGCACGCGGCAGAGGCGCAGCTCGCCGCGGCTGTCGCCCTCGCCCGCCCGGCGCCTGCGCAGCCGGAGGAACAGCTCGGCCCCCGAGGTGTCGCAGAAGGTCACCCCGGACAGGTCGAGCAGCAGCCGTTCGTCGGTCTGTCTGGCGACCAGCGCGAGCTCCGGTTCGATGCGGGCGGAGGTGTCGAGGTCGAGCTCCCCGCTCAGGGCGAGCGCCGTCGTCCCGTTGCCGCGGGAGATAACCGTCAGGGAAATCGGGGTGGTGGTCATGCGCTGGCCTTTCCGAGGGCGGTGCGAGGTGGCGGGGAGGAAGGAGCACGGGCGGCCTGCCTCCCCGCCACCGCCAGACCACCACCTCCCCGCCGCCCGGCGACAGGACCCCCGGGCTCCCGCCGAGGGCCGAAGGTCCCGACCTTCGCCGTCCCCGCCCTCCGGACCCAACGCCGCGCGACCCGCTCGTACGCCCCGGGCGGCGCGATCCGGTCGTACGGCCCTCAGACGGCGTGCGAGGCGGCCGGACGGGAACCCGCCCGGCGCCATCCCGCCCTGCGGGACCACCCGCCGCAGGGGCCTCGCGGGCGACCACCCACGAGCGGCGGCCACCGTGCGGACCCCCGCGCGGCGGCGGATACTCACCGTGTTCGACCCGGAACGGAGAACCGCATGAGCGACGACGCACCGGCCCGCACCACGCTGGCGCCGGAGGAGGCCGACGCCCTGGACGCGCACTGGCGCGCCGCCAACTACCTCGCGGTGGGGCAGATCTACCTGATGGCCAACCCGCTGCTCCGCGAACCGCTGCGGCCGGAGCACATCAAGCCGCGGCTGCTCGGCCACTGGGGCACGTCCCCCGGCCTCAACCTGGTCCACACCCACCTCAACCGGGTGATCAAGGCCCGCGATCTGGACGCGCTCTGCGTCTGGGGGCCCGGGCACGGCGGACCCGCCGTACTGGCCAACTCCTGGCTGGAGGGCAGCTACAGCGAGGCCTATCCGGACGTCAGCCGGGACGCGCCCGGGATGGAGGCGCTGTTCCGGCAGTTCTCGTTCCCCGGTGGCGTACCGAGCCATGTGGCCCCCGAGACGCCCGGCTCCATCCACGAGGGCGGGGAGCTCGGCTACTCCCTGGCCCACGCCTACGGCGCCGCGCTGGACAACCCGGAGCTGCTGGTCGCCTGCGTCATCGGCGACGGGGAGGCGGAGACCGGGCCGCTGGCCGGGTCCTGGCACGCCAACAAGTTCCTCGACCCCGTCAATGACGGCGCCGTGCTGCCGATCCTGCACCTCAACGGCTACAAGATCGCCAACCCCACCGTCCTCGCCCGGCTGCCGCAGGACGAACTGGACCAACTGCTGCGCGGCTACGGCCATGAGCCGCTCCATGTCTCGGGCGACCGGCCGGCCGAGGTGCACCAGGCGATGGCCGCCGCGCTGGACCGGGCCCTGGACCGGATCGGGGAGATCCAGCGCGCGGCGCGGGAGCAGGGCGCCACCGAACGGGCGCGCTGGCCGGTGATCGTCCTGCGCACCCCCAAGGGCTGGACCGGTCCCGCCGAGGTGGACGGCAAGCCGGTGGAGAACACCTGGCGCGCCCACCAGGTGCCGCTGCCCGGCGTCCGGGACGATCCAGGCCATCTGGCGCAGCTGGAGGAGTGGCTGCGCTCCTACCGCCCCGAGGAGCTGTTCGACGAGGACGGCCGCCCCCGGTCGCGGGTCCTCGCCTGCGTTCCGGACGGCTCACGCCGGCTGGGCGCCACCCCGCACGCCAACGGCGGGGTGCTGCTGCGCGCCCTGCCCCTGGCGCCGCTGGAGCGCTTCGCGGTCCGGGTGGACAAGCCCGGGGCGAGCCGCCACCAGCCCACCGAGGTGCTCGGCGACCTGATCGAGCAGATCATGGCGGACACCGCCGACCGCCGGGACTTCCGGCTGGTCGGCCCGGACGAGACGGCCTCCAACCGGCTCCAGGCCGTCTACGGGGCCACCGCCAAGGTCTGGGGCGAGGAGATCCTGCCCACCGACGAGGACCTGGACCGGCACGGCCGGGTGATGGAGGTGCTGTCCGAGCACCTGTGCCAGGGCTGGCTGGAGGGCTACCTCCTGACCGGCCGGCACGGGCTGTTCTCCTGCTACGAGGCCTTTGTGCACATCGTGGACTCCATGGTCAACCAGCACATCAAATGGCTGAAGACCTCCCGCACACTGCCCTGGCGCGCCCCGATCGCCTCGCTCAACTACCTGCTCACCTCGCATGTCTGGCGACAGGACCACAACGGCTTCTCGCACCAGGATCCCGGCTTCATCGACCATGTCCTCAACAAGAGCCCCGATGTCGTACGGGTCTATCTGCCGCCGGACGCCAACACCCTGCTGTCGGTGGCCGACCACGCGCTGCGCAGCCGGGAGCACGTCAACGTCATCGTCGCCGGGAAGAACGCCGCCTTCGACTGGCTGGGCCTGGACGAGGCCCGGGCGCACTGCGCGCGCGGGGTCGGCATCTGGGACTGGGCCGGGACCGAGCGCACCGGCGACGTGCCCGATGTGGTGCTGGCGTGCGCGGGCGATGTGCCCACCCTGGAGGTGCTGGCCGCCGCCTCGCTGCTCCGCACCGAGCTGCCCGAACTGGCGGTCCGGGTGGTCAATATCGTGGACCTGGCCCGGTTGATGCCGCACGAGGAGCACCCGCACGGGATGAAGGACGCCGAGTACGACGCGCTGTTCCCGCCCGAGAAGCCGGTGATCCTCGCGTACCACGGCTACCCCTGGCTGATCCACCGGCTCGCCTACCGCCGCCGGGGCCACGGCAATCTGCATGTCCGGGGCTACAAGGAGATGGGGACCACCACCACGCCCTTCGACATGGTGGTCCGCAACGACCTGGACCGGTACCGGCTGGTGATGGACGTGATCGACCGGGTGCCCGGGCTCGCGGTCCGGGCGGCCGTGGTGCGCCAGCGGATGGAGGACGTCCGCACCCGCCACCATGACTGGATCCGCGCGCACGGCACCGATCTGCCGGAGGTCGCCGCCTGGAGCTGGCCGAGCTGACGGCCGGGCGCCCGTACGACACGACCGCCGGCCGCCGCACCCGGGAACTCCGGGGCGGCGGCCGGCGGGAGGGCGAAAAGTACGGCCGGGGGCTTCAGCGGCGGCCCTTGAGCCGTTCCAGCGCGGCCACGCCCACGGCGGCCAGCCCGATCTGGATCAGCAGCTCGATCCAGTCGATCCCGTCGCTGTCGGCCACGCCCAGCGCGGCGGCGATGGCCGTGCCCACGAGGGCCGCGAGGATGCCGACGCCGATCGTCCACAGCACGCCGATGCGCTGGCGGCCCGGCAGCACCAGCCGGCCCAGCACACCGATGACGATGCCGATCACGATGGCGCTGATGATTCCCGAGATCTCCATCCCGCTTCCCTCCACAAAGGCACCCGCCGGCGAGCGGCGGTAGTTTCGAACAGCTGACGGATGCCCCGCGCCGACACCGGCACACGCCTCCGCTTCTACAGTTTTGTAAAAGGCGGCGGCAGTACATGGTCGCCGACCGCGTCCGTGCTCAGGCAGAGCGAGCAGACCACCGCATCGTGCGTCTGGCAGGCCGCCACATCCGGCCGCTCGTACGGGCGGCGGCAGACATGGCAGTCGTACACCGTCCCGCTGGGGTTGCCCTCCGCGTCGAGCAGCGGCTCGGCGATGCCGTCCCCGGTGCGCCGCAGGTAGTAGCGGCCCCGGGTGGCGAGCGCCATCAGCGGGGTGAGGGCGAAGGCCAGGACGACCGCGGCCACCGGGGAGTACGGCTGGAGCGTGTCGCCGAACAGCCCGAAGTACAGGGCGATCGACAGCCCGGAGGAGGCGGTGAAGGCGACCACGCCCACCGGGTTGACCGCGTACAGCATGCCCCGGCGGAACTCGGGCTGCTTCGGGGACAGCCCCAGCAGGTACTTGTTGACCATGATGTCGGTGGCCACGGTGACCACCCAGGCGATCGCGGTGTTCGAGTAGAAGCCCAGAATCGTGTTGAGGAAGCTGAACATATCGGCCTCCATCAGGATCAGCGCGAAGCCCAGGTTGACCAGGACGAACACCATCCGGCCCGGATAGCGCTTGGTGACGCGAGTGAAGGAGTTCGTCCAGGCCAGCGAGCCGGAGTAGGCGTTGGTGACATTGATCTTGATCTGGCTGATCACCACCAGCACCACCGCCAGCGGGATCACCAGCCAGGACGGCATCATCGCGTCGAAGGCGGCCTGGAACTGCCGGATCGGCTCGGTCGCCGCCACCGGTCCGGCCTGGGAGAGCAGATAGACGGCGAGGAAGACCCCGATGGCCTGCTTCAGCGCGCCGAGCACCACCCAGCCGGGGCCCGCCATCACCACCGCGGTCCACCAGGAGCGCCGGTTGGCCGCGGTCTTCGGCGGCATGAAGCGCAGATAGTCGATCTGCTCGCCGATCTGCGCGATCAGGGAGAGGCACACCCCGGCGCCCAGCAGCACCGAGGCGGTGTCCACGGCCCCCTCGCCGTCGGTGCCCGCGTAGGACAGGAAGGCGTCCACCGTGCCCGGGTCGGCGGCCACCAGGTACACCAGCGGACCGACCATCAGCAGCAGCCAGACGGGTGTGGTCCACACCTGGAGCTTGCTCAACGCCTTCATCCCGTAGATCACCAGCGGGATCACCATCAGCGTGGAGACCAGATAGCCCAGCCAGAGCGGCAGCCCGAAGCCGATCAGCAGCCCCTGGGCCATGATCGAGCCCTCCAGGGCGAAGAAGATGAAGGTGAAGCTGGCGAAGATCACGCTGGTCAGCACCGAGCCGTAGTAGCCGAACCCCGAGCCGCGGGTGATCAGGTCCAGGTCGATGTTGTACCGGGCGCTGTAGTACGCGAGCGGGAAGCCGGTCACGAAGATGACCACCGCCGCCACGGCGATCGCCACCAGGGCGTTGCCGCTGCCGTGCGCCAGCGCGATCCCGGCGCCGATGGAGAAGTCCGCCATATAGGCGATCCCGCCGAGCGCGGTGGTCGCCACCACCATCGGCGTCCAGCGGCGGTAACTCCGGGGCGCGAAACGGAGGGTGTAGTCCTCCAGGGTCTCCCGCACCGCCTGGTCGCCGGCCGCGTCCGGCGGAGGCGGAGACGGTGGGGCGGTGGACGGCGACCCGGCCGCCTCGGGGACGCGGTCCGCCTCGGTCGGCTGCGACTCGGTGGTGCTCATGCCGGCCCCCTTCGGGGTGCGGTGTGCGGGCTGCGGGTGCGGTACGCGCCGGGCATCGGCCTGCCGTGCCCGCGCGGACCGGCCCGTGTGGCGTCGTCGGCAGCACGGGCGAGCGGGGGCGGGGGTGCGGCGCCGGGCCGCGGGCGCCCACCCCGGCGGGGGCGCGCCATACGGCACGGTGGGGGGCGCGACCCCCGTCCCTGGCCGGACAGGCTAGGCAGCCCGTGTTACCGGCGGGTCCCGCCCGTTTGAACGGCCCGTCACCGGAACCTCACCGCGACGGGGCCCGCGCGGGTGGGCCGCAGCTGCCGATCATCCGTCCTCCGGATATCGCTCGGCCGTGCGAGCCCTCATACCAGAGCGGGAAGCCGGGTGGGCAACTTTCCCAACTGCGCACCGCGACCGGCTTCTTGCTGACTACCGTGAGTGCCCGGTGATCAACGGTCCGCGCACCGGTGTGCCATTCCGCATGCCCGCGCACGCCGTCGAACGCCCGTCCGCTCCCCGCCCGTGCCCGCACCCAGGACCCCGTACCAAGGACGTCGATGTCTCACCTTCGCGCCCCCGCCGCGCGACCGGACCGCCGTGAGGGCGGGCGGCACGGCCGGCCAGGCACCCGTTCCCTGCCCCACCCCGGCCGGCCGCGCACCCCGTCGACCACCCCGGACACCCGTATACGCCTCCGGCTGCTGCGCGCCGCCGGACTGCCCGTCGTCGCGGTCGCCCTGGGCGCCACCGCCGTGGTGCTGGTCACCCTCCGCACCACCGGAGCCCACCCGTCCGCCGGACTCTGGGCCCTGCTCGTCGGCTTCACGGCGCTCACCGTCGGCGCCGTCGGCCTCGCCGTGCTCGCCGCCAACCGGGCCGCCGCCTCCGTCCGCGACCGCTGCGACGCCCTGCGGCTCGCCACCGGCCGCGCGCAGAACGACCTGCGCTCCCTGGTGGAGCAGCTGCGGCGCGGCGAGAAGCCCCCCGCCCGCCAGCCCGCCATCCAGCCGACGGCCCAGTCGGACGAGTTCGGCATGCTGGCGTACGAGCTGACCCGGGCCCACGAGGCGGCCGCCACCGCCGTCGTCCAGGCCTCCCGGCTCTCCAGCAGCGTGGGCAACGAGCAGAAGGTCGAGGTCTTCGTCAACCTCGCCCGGCGCCTCCAGTCCCTCGTCCACCGCGAGATCCAGCTCCTGGACGAGCTGGAGAACGAGGTCGAGGACCCCGAGCTGCTCAAGGGCCTGTTCCACATCGACCACCTGGCCACCCGGATCCGCCGCCACGCCGAGAACCTCGCGGTGCTCGGCGGTGCCATCTCCCGCCGCCAGTGGTCCAACCCGGTCACCATGACCGAGGTGCTGCGCTCCTCCATCGCCGAGGTCGAGCACTACCCCCGGGTCAAGCTGGTCCCGCCGATCGACGGCACCCTGCGCGGCCACGCCGTCGCCGACGTCATCCACCTGCTCGCCGAACTGGTCGAGAACGCCACGGTGTTCTCCGCGCCCGGCACCCCGGTGCTGCTGCGCGCCACCCATGTCACCGCCGGGCTCGCCGTCGAGGTGGAGGACCGCGGCCTGGGCATGCCGCCGATCGAGCAGCACCGGATGAACGCCCTGCTCACCGACCCCGACCAGGTCAACGTCGGCCATCTGCTCCAGGACGGCCGGATCGGGCTGTACGTGGTCTCGGCGCTGGCCCGCCGGCACGGCATCGCGGTCCGGCTCCAGTCCAACATCTACGGCGGCGTCCAGGCCGTGCTGGTCCTGCCGCAGGAACTCCTCGGCGACGAACCGGCCGAGGACGCCGACGACCGCCGGCCGGCCCTGGCCGAAGCGGGCGACACGGCCCTCGGCTACGAGCGGGCCGCCCTCGGCTATGACCAGGCGGCCGCCTCCGCCGAACCCCTCCGCCCCCCGGTGCCCGCGCCCACCCAGGCGCCGGTGGCGGTGCCGGCCCCCGTGCCGGGCAGCGACGCCCCGGTACCCCCGGCCGACAGTCCCGCCGCCGAACCGCCCGGCCGCCCACCCGCCGTACCCGTGCCCTACCCGGCGGTGACCGCGGCAGCCGACACCGGCCGCGAACCGGCACCCGTCCCCGTACCGCCGCCCGCCCTCTCCGTACCGCCGCCGTCCGGCCCCCGGTCGGCTCCGCCCGGGCGGCCCACCGACGGGTACGGCCACGAGAACCGCTACGAGAACGGCTACGAAAGCGGCGGCCTCGTGGAGACCGCGGAGCGCCCCCGGCTGCCCCGCCGCCGGGCCCAGGAGCACCTCGTCCCGGAGCTCAGGGACGCCCCCGCCCCCCGGTCCCACGCCCAGGACGAGCAGGCCCTGCACGACCCCGAGCTGATGGCCGCCTTCCGGCGCGGCATCGGACTGGCCGAGTCCATGCCCGGGGTACGGGAGACCCCGGCCGCCCCGCCCGGAACGGTGCCGTACGACCTCCCGGCCCACGGCACCCCGCCGTACGGCGTCGCCGTCCCGCACCCCGCCCCCCACCCGCCCCAGCCCCACGACGCCCACAAGGAGTAGATGCACCATGGCGAGCGATGCGCCGAACGGCCACTCACCGGACCTGGACTGGCTGCTCAGCGGTCTCATCCAGCGCGTGCCGCACACCCGGAGCGCCGTACTGCTCTCCTCCGACGGACTGGTGAAGGCGGTGCACGGGCTGGACCCCGACCGCGCCGACCATATGGCCGCCCTCGCCTCCGGGCTGTACTCGCTCGGCCGGAGCGCCGGCATCCGGTTCGGTGACGGCGACGAGGTCCGCCAGGTGGTGGTGGAACTCGACACCACCCTGCTGTTCGTCTCCACCGCCGGCTCCGGCACCTGTCTGGCCGTACTCGCCGGCCGGGAGGCCGACGCCGCGGTCCTCGGCTACGAGATGACCATGCTGGTCAAGAGCGTCCGGCCCTATCTGGTCACCCCGGCCAGACACCCGGCGGCGGCACCCGGCGGCACGAGGCGCTGACCGTGCGACGCCGACACGACGCGCCCTGGCTCGACGACGCGGCGGGCCGGCTGATCCGGCCCTACACCGTCAGCGGCGGCCGCACCCGGCCCACGGCGGCCCTCGACCTGCTCTCCCAGGTCATCGCCACCGGGTCGGCCCCGCAGCCGCACCTCGGCCCCGAGCACTGCATGGCCCTCGGGCTGTGCGCCGGACCCACCTCGGTGGCCGAGGTCGCCGCGCACTTACGGCTCCCGGCGGTCGTCACCAAGGTGCTGCTCTCCGACCTCGTGGACTGCGGGGCGCTGGCCGCCCGCGCCCCCCGGTGCCACGACGGTCCCACCGACCGCTCCCTGCTGGAGGCAGTGCTCGATGGCCTACGACGACGCCTGTGACCACACCCTTGACGACGGCCTTGACGGTGGTTTCGGCCGGGCTCCGGACGCGTCACCCGGGGCGGCGCCCGACCCCTTCCCCCACGCCCTGAAGATCCTGATCGCGGGAGGGTTCGGTGTCGGGAAGACCACCTTCGTCGGCGCGGTGAGCGAGATCGAGCCGCTGAGCACCGAGGAGGTGCTCACCACGGTGAGCGCCGCCACCGACAGCCTGGAGGGCGTCGAACGCAAGACGACCACCACCGTCGCCCTTGACTTCGGCCGCATCGGCCTGGACGACCGCCACATCCTGTACCTCTTCGGCACCCCCGGCCAGGAGCGCTTCTGGTTCATGTGGGACGAGCTGTCCGAGGGCGCCCTCGGGGCCGTGGTGCTCGCCGACACCCGCCGGCTGGAGGCCTCCTTCTCGGCGGTGGACTTCTTCGAGCGGCGCGGCATCCGGTTCGTCGTGGCGGTCAACGAGTTCGACGGCTCCTACCACTACGACCCCGAAGAGGTACGCGACGCGATCGACCTCCGGCCCGAGGTGCCGGTGGTGCTGTGCGACGCCCGGATCGCCAGTTCCGGAGTCCAGACCCTGGTCACCCTCGTCCAGCACCTGCTGGACACCAACCCGGCCCCCGCCCCGGCGCCGACCTACGGAGCACCGACATGACATACGACCCGACCGGCCATCTGCTGCTCACCCCCGCCGATCCGGAGGCCCCGCAGCGCGTGCGCCGGCTGCGCGAACTGGGGCTGGGCGACCGCCCCGACCCGGCCTTCGACGCCTTCGCCGAACGGCTCGCGCAGGTGACCGGGGCGCCGTACTCGATGGTCAACTTCATCGACGAGAACCGGCAGTTCTTCGCCGGGCTGCACACCCCGACCGGGCTGCGCACCGCCGGCGACCTGGACGCCACGACCGCCGCCAGCGGGGCGGTGGGCCGGTTCATGGACCGCGACCACGGCTACTGCCCGCATGTGGTGGTACGCCGCAAGGCGCTGGTGCTGGAGGACGTCTGCGACTACCCGCGGTTCGCCGGCAACCCCGTGGTGGACGAGATCGGCATCCGCTCCTATCTGGGCGCGCCGCTGATCGACCGCACCGGCACCGCGCTCGGCACCATCTGCGTGGTCGACACCGAGCCCCGCCCCTGGGGCCGGGCCGGACTGGAGACGATCAAGTCCCTGGCGGCCGAACTGGTCGAGCAGATCCACCGCAGGGAGGACGGCACCCGGTAGCCGCGCCCGCCCCGCTGTCCCTCCGCCCGGCCCCGGGTCTCCCGGGCCGGGCGCATGCGTGAGTCGGCATGGGAGGGCCTACCGCACCGGCTCGGCCCGTACCAGCTCCGAGAGCCGCTGCGACCACTGGCCCTTCGCGGTGCCGAGCGCCACCTCCCCCAGTCGCAGCAGCTGGACGTCGGAGGTGCCCGCGGGGGCGAAGATATGGTGCGCGTCGCGCAGATGGCGTTCGACGGGGCGGTCGGTGAACAGCCCGGCCGCCGCGTGGATCTCCATCGCGTCGCGCGCCGAGTCCAGCGCCGACTCCACATTGACCAGTTTGGCGTTCATCAGCTCCGCGTCGCACGGCAGCCCCGCGTCGAGCAGATGCACCGCGTGGTAGGCGGCCAGCCGGGAGGTCATCAGCCGGGACTGCATCCGGCCCAGCTTCAGCCGTACCGAGGGCAGTTCGTGCAGCGGCTTGCCGTAGCGCACCCGCTCCGCGCAGAAGCCGGTGGTCTCCTCCAGGACCGCCTGGTGGATGCCGAGCGACACGGCGGTCAGATTGGCCCGCCCGTACAGCACACTGGAGGAGTACGCGACCGCCAGCCCGTCGCCCTCCTCGCCCAGCCGATGCCCCGTCGGCACCCGGCAGTCCTCGAAGACCAGCTCGCCGAAGCTGAAGCCGTGCAGCCCCATCGCCTCCCGCTGCTCGGCCACCCGTAACCCGGGCCGGCCGGCCTCCACCAGGAAGGCGGTCAGCCCCCGGGAGCCCGGCCCGGTGCGCACCACCACCCCGTGCAGATCCCCCACATGGCTGTTGCCGACATACACCTTGTGGCCGTTGAGCACATAGTCGCCGCCGTCCCGTACGGCCGTCGCGGCCATGCCCAGCACATGCCCGCCCGACTCCGGCTCGGTCACCGCGATGGTCGGCAGGCACTCGCCCGCCGCCACCGCCGGCAGCCACGTCTTGCGCTGTTCCTCGCTGCCGAAGTGCACGATCTTGGCCGCCCCCAACTGCGAGGCCTGCACCATCGCTCCCATCGCGGCGCTGACCCGGGACAGCTCCTCGATGATGATGGTCTTGCCGAGGTGCCCGACGCCCATCCCGCCGTACGCCCGGCCGATGGTCGCCCCCAGCCAGCCCTGCCGCGCGATCCGGCGGGACAGCTCATGGTGGACCGACCGGGCCGACTCCATCGCCGGTATCAGCGGTCTCACCTCGTTCTCGGCGAACTCCCGCACCGTGCTGCGGAGCTCATGATGGAGTCGACTGCTGAAGTATCCGTCCATGCGCGCGCCTCCTCGCGGAACGCCTGCTGGTGGCTCGGCCGGGCAGCGGTGCGTCGGCGTGCTCCCGTGCCGGTGCCCGCCCACCCGCCCGTACGAGGTCCGCATGACCGGAAAGAGGGAGCGCGTGGATGGGGCTGTCCGTTCTTCACCGCAAGCCTTTCCCTTCGCGCTTCTTTCTGCCACATGCCAACGGCATCGCGTTGACGCCTCTTTGGCCCAGGTGCCGCCCCGGCGGCCCATCGGGTCACAGCCGCCCCACCCGCCCCACCGGTCCGCCCGTCCGGACCCCCTCCGCCACCCCGGAACCGCCGGGCCCGGCCCGCCCCCACTCCGGCCGGAATCCGGCCAGGGCACGGCGGTACGGCGCCATCGGACGCCTGGCATATGCCTCCTCCCGGCCCGGCGCCGCCCCCGCCTCGGGCGCGTGGTGGTGCCCGACGGCGCACACGGCGCCCCCACACCCCGCGCAACGCGCCCCCGGGCCCTCGAACACCACGGACGCCGTCCTGGCCGGCGGGGCCCGGGGGAAAGCGGTTCGTGATCACCCGCCGGAGTGGGGTATGGTTTTCCTGCACGCAGGGCCGAGGGAAACCGCAGGTCAGACGGGCAACGGGACGTGGCGCAGCTTGGTAGCGCACTTGACTGGGGGTCAAGGGGTCGCAGGTTCAAATCCTGTCGTCCCGACGTGAGAGAGTCGGTTATCGAGGGCCGGTTTCGGAGACATCCGAAACCGGCCCTCGGTCGTTCTCGGGGATCGGTCGGAGACCGGCGTGCCTGACCGGGGTCAGCGGGTTCTGGCAACGGGGCTGGGCAGCGAGCGCGGGGCGCGCAGTGCGCTGTCGTGTGCCGAGAGCGCCACCTCAGCCGCCGTGATCTTGTGGACGCCCGGGTGCAGGTAGCGTTGGGTGGTGGGTCAGCGACCCGTGGCCGGCGATCCTGCGGAGGACGTGCACCTGCGCCCCGGCGTCGGCGAACCAGGTCAGTGTGGTGTGCCGGAGGTCGTGGCGCCGCAGGTGCTCGTAGCCGAGCTCGGTGACCACGTGGTCCCGGTGTGTGGCGTCGCGTAGGACGGCGGTGGAGATGCGGCCGCCTCGCGGGCCGGTGAACAGGCGGGCGTCGGGATCGGGCCCAGCGGTGGCCGCCCTCCGGACGGGCCAGCAGAGCGCGCAGGGCCGGCCGAACGGAGGAGCTCCTCGCTGTCCATCCTGCCGCAGTCCTCACCGGCCGCCGCATCCACCGGATGGTGGACGCGAACGGCTCGACCGAGCCGAACTTGTCCTGCTGTCCCTGGCCTTTGTCATGTGTGCGGGGATGGTCGGGTGCGCCCTAGGCGGCGTCGAGTTGCTGGGGTAGCGCGGTCTGGCCGTCGAAGGTGAGAAAGACGTTGGTCCACCCGCGGTGAACCTCGGCGTTGGCGACGCTGGTGACCTCCCAGCTGGCGTCGACTACGCCGGGGCCGCAGGGCAGGGAGCCGACGCCGGAGGGCATGGCCAGCGGCAGGATCTGCATGGCGGTGAAGGACACGTCCACCGTGGTGCCCGTCGGTTCTGTGCAGGTGTAGGTGCCGCCGATGGTGAGGTAGCCGTTGAGGTGTGGTGGATCGGCCGGCGAGGCGGAAGCCCACTGCAGCTGTATCGACTTGACGCCCTGCTCCGTGGCGGGGGTGGCCGAGGCGGCGGGCGCGGCCGTCGCCAAGGCCGCCGCGGTAAGACAGGTCAGGGCGGAGACAGCGCGGCGAGCGAACGGTGACATGGTGACCTCCCGCGGTCGGCTGGGCGCTCACAGGCTGTCCGTCCTGTGCGGTGGGGCGGCAGTCGCATGGGGCGGCGCGTGGACGCAATGCCCGGGGCGCATGCCGGGTGGAGAGCAGGCGGAAGGGGCCGGGCGGTGGTGGGCCCGCCGAGGGCCGGCCTGGGGAGGTGACCGAGTGTGGCGTTCCAACTCGGCGTTCCAGGGACCTTGCGTATGCCCAGGCCAGAGGGCGTTTCCGCGTTCCACCGTCCCGGGTTGCCCGGAATTCCTGGCTGCGTGGAGGAAGTGCCGCACATGCTTGGGGCGTTCACACGTGACCCGTATGTACGGCATCACTTGCACCTCGACATCGGCATCTCAGGGAGTCTCTGTATGTCTCGTTCCGCCACCAACTCGCGCCGCCGCACGGCCGGCGTGGCCGCCGCAGCCTTACTGCTTCTGGGGCTGCTGACCGCGTGCGACTCCGGGTCCTCGGACGCCGGCGCGCCGCATCCCAGTGCCTCCCCGAAGGTCAGTTCGCCCACCGGCCCGCCCGACGCGGGTGCGAAGGGCTCCTCGACGCTGTCCCAGCCCGAAGGCGGCGAGCTGAAAATCCAGGAGGGCGAGGAGCTCGCCCCCCGGCAGCTCCGGCTGAGCGTCGACGGCGGCATCGACACCCTCACCGAGGTCTCCGCGATCACGCTGGACCAGCCCACCCAGCAGAACCCGGCCGACGGCCTCCGGCTCATCCCCGGAGAGCAGTCGCAGGCGGGCACGGTGACCGTGACCCGCGGTTCCGAGCAGTCCCAGCAGTTCACCGACCTGATCGACGGCAAGACCCAGCCCGGGTCGGCGTCGCTCGAACAGTTGGACTTCGCGGGCAACGTGATGAAGCAGTTCATTCTGCAAGAGCCCAGGGTCGTCAAGGTCGAGAACGGCAGCACCCAAATCGTCACCCTCCACTTCACGAGCCTGACGGTCAGCTAGGGCCTGTGGTGTCGGTGGCGTCGTCAGTCGGGGTCGAAAGCCGACCAGCGTGGTCGGCGCTGCCGGAGCTGTCGGCGCGGATCGTCGGCCACTCCTTTGGGACGACGGGTGGGCGCAGGCGGCGGCTGCCGACGGATACCGGGCGGCGCCGGTGGGGCGCTGGTCGCCTGGGGCGAGTTCTCGGTCGTGATCGCCGGTCTGGCCGCCGCCACTGAACCCCGGATCGGGTCGCCGGCCACCGCGTATGTGCTGCTGGTGCTGCTCGGCCCGCTCACCGCCCGCTGGTGGCGGCGTGCGGGCGCCGGCGGGACAGGTCTCCACGGCCGGTTCGGTGGCCGTCCCCACGACCGTCGCCACCGCTGCCGCTTGCCGGGCCGGAGGCCGGGGCGCGGCGGCTTCCCCCTCCTCGGACTTCTCGGACCCGGCCGACTCCTCGGGGGAGCCCGCGGCGACTCAGTGAGCCGCGGCGTCCGGGCCCGCGACCTCGGGCCACAGGTGTACCAGTGTGCGCACGGTCTCGGTGATGGCGGGGCGGCGGGCCGCGCCGGTGCGCCACAGGGCCCGCAGCCGCCGGCTCGGCACCGGGTCCAGCCGGACGGCCCGTACCCCCACCGCAGCGGACCTCAGCCCGACCGGGGCGCCAGGGCGATGCCGGGGCCCGCCGCGACCAGGGCGAGCTGGGTGTGGTTCTCCTCGGCGCGGTGGACGATCCGGGGCTCGCCGCCGGTCGCCCGCAGGGTGCGCACCAGCCAGTCGTGGCAGACGGTGCCCGGGGGCGGGGAGATCCACCGCTCGGCGGCCAGTCCTCCCGGCATACCGACGCCCGGTGCGCCGGCGGATGGCCGGCCGGCACCCGGAGGTCGCACAGGTCCCCCCCGATGTCGGCCGCCGCGACGCCTGGCGGGACCGGCACCGGTGCGATGTCCCCGTCATGGGCCACCGCCAGGTCGACCGCCCCGCGGGCCACCAGCTCCACCGACAGACGGGGGTCGATCTCCTGGAGGCGGGCGTCCGGCTCCGGATGGCGGCAGGAAAGGTGGCCGGCGCCTCACCGCCCCGTACGCCGGCAGTGCGTGGGCCACTTGGTCCCACCCCGCGGGTATCGGAACCTCGTGTAGGGTGCGCGCGATGGAGATCTTCCATTTGCGGTACTTCGTGGCGGTGGCCGAGAAGCTCAGCTTCACCAGGGCCGCACAGCAGCTGCATATGGCGACATCACCGCTGAGCAGGCGGATCCGGGACCTGGAACAGGACCTGGGCACGGTGCTGTTCGAGCGGGACACCCACAGCGTCCGGCTGACCCGCGCGGGTGTGGCTCTGCTGCCCATCGCGAAGAACGCCCTGTCGGCGTTCGACAGCGTCCCCTGGCGGTTGCGGGAGGCGATCGCCGAGGAGGGCCGGACGGTGGTCTCCATGGGGATAGCGCCGGGCATCCACCTGAGCGTCCGTGAGCGGCTCCAGCAGCTGCAGGAGCGCGGCTCGGGGGAGTACCTGTTCAAGCGCTGGCCGGGCGGCAGCAGTGATCTGCTGGCTTCCGTGCGCCGCGGCCGGCTCGACTTCGCCGTGGTGCACCTTCCCGTGCACGCGCCCGGCATCCAGGTGAGGCGCGTGTTCGAGGAACCGCTGGGCGCGCTCCTGCCGGCCGCCGAGTTCGGGAGCAGGACGTCGGTCTCGCTGGGTGACCTCCTGGACCTGACGTACGTCACCATGTCTCCCGGGTTCGTCCCCACGTACTTCGAGCAGATCTCCGTACGGCTGGCCGCGGCGGGCATCAACCGGAGGATCACGCTCGACAGCGCGGACTACGGCAGCGTGCGGGAGGTCATCGCCAACGGATCCTCCTTCGCCCTCACCATGCTCGACCCCGGGAACCCGATCAGGGAACTCGACAAGGGTGAGTGCGTCATCCTGCCCTTCGACGACTTCCGTCCCATGCTGGCGACGGGCCTCATCTGGCCCGAGGAGCGCGCCGCGGACGGCGGCGACCTGCGGGCGCTCGTGGCCCATATCGAGGACGTCTTCTGACGGTATCGGCGCCCCGTGCCGTGCCGCTCGCCTCCGCGCCGGCGGTGTGACCGCGCCGGTCATACCGTTCTCCCCGAGTCGGTATCACCTAATGATTGCCTGAGGCAACTGGAATTCCTAGCGTGGACGGTGAAGGCGAGAGGGCACCGCCGGACCGTCCCGGCGGGTGCCACCCGAGATTCCGCGCAAGGAGTGGTAATGGCTACGCACGAGAGCGGGACGAACGAGGAGGGGAGCGGCGGGCCGCTGGCCGGGGTCCGCGTCATCGACCTGGCCACCGTCGTCATGGGTCCCTACGCCGCGCAGGTCCTCGGAGACCTCGGCGCCGACGTCGTCAAGATCGAGTCACCCCGGGACACCGTCCACAACGGCATGACATACCGCCACCCCGGAATGACACCACTGCATCTGAACGTCAACCGCAACAAGCGCAGCATCAGCCTGAACCTCAAGGAGGAGGGCGACCGCGACCGGGCCCTGCGGCTGATCGCCCGCTCCGACATCCTGATCTGCAACATGCGCGTCGGTGCTCTGCGCCGCCTCGGCCTGGACTACGACAGCATCGCCGAAGCGAACCCGCACCTCGTCTACGTGCACGCCCAGGGCTTCCGCCCCGACTCCGACCGCGCCCGGCTCGCGGCCTACGACGAGACCGTGCAGGCCGCCTCCGGTTTGGTCGACCTGGCCGAGCGGGCCGGAGACATCGGTGTGCCGACCGTCCTGCCGAGCATCCTCGCCGACAAGGTGGCGGCGCTGACGATCGTCCACTCGGCACTCGCCGCCCTGGTCCACCAGCGCGCCACGGGCGAGGGCCAACTCGTCGAGGTCCCCATGACGGACGCCCTGCTGGCGTTCAACCTCGTCGAGCACCTGGACGGGCACACCTTCGACCCGCCGCTCGGCCCGACCGGCTTCCCCAACTCCCTGCTCAAGGGCCATGGGGCCCGGCGGACGAAGGACGGCCACGCGATGGTCATCCCGTACAGCCCGCAGGACTTCCGCACCCTCTTCCACGCGGCGGGCCGACCGGACCTCGCGGAGGACCCGCGGGTCAACGCCGAACGCCTTGACGTACGCAACGACGCCGCCGACCTCCTGGACCTCCTCGAATCCGTCACCCCGGCCCTCACCACCGACGAGTGGGCCGAGGTGTGCACCGAACACAGCATCCCCTTCGGGCCGGTACTCCGGCTGGAGGAGGCGACCGGCGACCCCTACGTCCAGGACGGCCATCTGCTCGACGTCGCCGAACACCCCACCGAGGGCAGCTACCGGGTCATCGGCATCCCGACGGCCTTCTCCGCCACCCCGGCCTCCGTCCGGCGGCACGCGCCCCGGCCCGGCCAGGACACCGACGACATCCTCAGCGAACTCGAAGGCAGCCGCTCATGAACACCTCCGGCACCACTGGCACCTCCGACCCCCGCGCCGGCGGGGAGAGCACCGCGACCGCGGCCGTCACCACCGAGCAGGCCGGATCCACGCTCGTGATCACCATCAACCGCCCCGCGGCCCGCAACGCGGTGGACGCCGCGGTCGCCCAGGGCCTCGCCGGGGCCGTCGACCGGCTGGAAGCCGACCCGGCACTGCGGGTGGGCGTGATCCAGGGCTCGGGCGGCACCTTCAGCGCCGGCATGGACCTCAAGGCCGCCGCCCGCGGCGAATCCGCCGAGATCCCCGGCAAGGGGTTCGCGGGCCTGGCCGAAACCGAGACGCACAAGCCGCTGATCGCCGCGGTGGAGGGCTTCGCCCTCGGTGGCGGCTTCGAGATCGCCCTCGCCTGCGACCTCGTCATCGCCGCCGCCGACGCCGTGTTCGCGCTCCCCGAGGTCAAGCGAGGACTGATAGCGGGCGGCGGAGGAGCCATCCGGCTGCCCCGGCGCATCCCCCACCACCTCGCCATGGAACTGCTGCTCACCGGCCGCACCGTCACCGCCGACCGCGGCGCCGAACTGGGTTTCGTCAACACCGTCACGCCACCCGGCCAGGCCCTGCCCGCCGCGCTGCGCCTGGCCGAGGAGCTCACCGGCAACGCCCCCCTCGCCCTGGCTGCCGTCAAGACCGTGGTCCGCCTCGCCGACCGGCTGGACGAACCGGCCGCGTTCGCCGCGCAGCGCGAGCAACTCGCGGCCCTGGGGCGGTCCCAGGACCTCGCCGAGGGCATCCGCGCCTTCACCGAGAAGCGCGCACCCCACTGGACCGGACGCTAGGAGGACCGCGCCATGCGCGCCGAGGACGTTCCGCAGGCGGCGATCACGCCGCTGACCCGGCCGGCGTACGCACCGGTCACCCCCCGGTTCACCGACCGGGAGTACCTCAACATCGTCTACCGCACCGACCCCGAGGCGCTGCGGGCCGTGGTGCCCGAGCCGCTGGAGATCGACGAGCCGCTCGTCCGGTTCGAGATCATGAAGATGGGCGACGCCACCTCCTTCGGCCCCTACGTCGAGGGCGGCCAGGCCATCCCCGTACGCCTCGGCCGGGAACGCGGCGAGTACCTGCACGCGATGTACCTGGACAGCTTCGCCGCCACCGCCTCGGGCCGGGAGGCCGGCGCCTACCCCAAGACCATGGCCCGGCCCGCGCTCTTCGCGGAGGAGGGCGCCCTGGTCGGAGTCCTGGACCAGGGCTCCGTCCGCGTCGCCACGGCGACCATGGGCTACAAGCACCACGCTCTCGACCTCGGTGCGGCACGCGCGCAGATCACCGTGCCGACGTACATGCTCAAGTTCGTCCTCGGCTACGACCAGCGGCCACGGGTCGCGGACCTGGTGCGCACCGAGATCTCCGACATCGTCGTCAAGGAGGCCTGGACCGGTCCGGCCCGCCTCCAGCTCTTCGCGCACGTACTCGCCCCGCTCGCCGACCTGCCGGTACGGGAGGTCGTCTCGGCCAGCCACATCATCGCCGACCTCACCCTGGCCGGCGTCCGGCCGGTCCACGACTACCTCGCCTGAGCTGCCGGAACGAGAAGGACTCATCATGAACCACCACAGCACCGCACACCCCGGCGACACCATCTCCACGGTGGCCGTGGTCGGCGCCGGAACCGTCGGACTGGGCTGGGCGGCCCTGTTCGCCGCCCACGGGCACACCGTGCGCCTCACCGACCCGCGCCCCGACCTGGCGGAGACCCTCGACGAGGCACTGCCCCTGCCGGCCGCGAGCCTGCACACGACCGCGCGGGACCTGCGCGAGCGCATCCAGGTCGTCGCGAACCTCGCCGAGGCGGTCCACGACGCCGACCTGGTGCAGGAGAACGGCCCCGAGCGGCTGGAACTCAAGCAGGAGCTCTTCGCCGACATCACCCGGCACGCGCCCGGCCACGCCGTCCTGGCCTCCTCCAGCTCCGGCATCGTCCCCTCCGCCATCGCCCGGCGGCTGCCCGACGAGGCCGCGGCCCGGATGCTGGTCGCCCACCCGTTCAACCCGCCGCAGGTCGTCCCCCTGGTGGAACTCGTGCCCGGGACGCGCACCAGCGAGCGGACCGTGGCGCGGGCCGCCGGGTTCTACCGGTCGCTGGGACGCGTCCCGGTGCGCCTGCGCAAGGAGATCGAGGGCTTCGTGGCGAACCGCCTGCAAGGCGTGGTGCTCCGGGAGGCGTTCCGCCTGGTGGCCGACGGCGTCGTCACCGCCGAAGAGCTCGACACCATCATGAAGACCTCACTGGGCGGACGCTGGGCGGTCGTCGGCCCCTTCGAGAGCTACCACCTCGGCGGCGGCCCGGGCGGCATCCGCCACATGATCGAACACCTCGGCAAGGGCCTGGACCAGGCGGACGGCACCCCCGCGATCGGCGAGGCCGCCCTCGCCCGCGTCATCGAGCAGACCGAGGCCGCCTACGGCACCGGCCCCGCCGCCTACCGCGCCCGCGCCGAACGACGCGACCGCGGGCAGCTCGCCGTGAACACGGCGGTCGCCGACTGACGCCGCCCGCCGGCACACCTTTGACGGACCCCCACACGGAGAGGGACACACCCATGGCACGGCATGTCACCACCGACCCCGACTTCTTCGGCTTCGCCGCCCTGCTCAGCGAGGCGGAGCGCGCCGAACTGGCCGACATACGCGCCTTCCTGGAGCGGGAGCTCGCGCCGCTGGCGGACGAGGCCTGGCAGAAGGCGGAGTTCCCGGACGGCGTCTTCGGGAAGTTCGCCGAACTCGACCTGGCCGGCCGGTCCTACCCGGAGTACAGCGGCACCGGCAAGAAGCGCCGCAGCGCCCTGTTCCAGGGCTTCCTCAACCTGGAGCTGAACCGCGTCGACCCCTCGTTCGCGGTGGCCGCCGGCGTCCACACCGGACTGGCGATGGGCAGCATCGACGGCGGCGGCAGCCAGGAGCAGCGCGACCGCTGGCTGCCCGACATGGTGGCCTTCCGCAAGATCGGCGCCTTCGGCCTGACCGAACCGGAAGGCGGCTCCGACGTCGCCGGCGGCATGCGCACCACCGCCCGCCGAGAGGGCGACACCTGGGTGCTCGACGGCGCCAAGCGCTGGATCGGCAACGGCACCTTCGCCGACCTGGTCGTCATCTGGGCCCGCGACGAGGCGGACGGCAACGTCAAGGGCTTCGTCGTGGAGAAGGGCACCCCCGGCTTCACCGCCGAGAAGATCGACGGCAAGATCGCCCTGCGCGCGGTGCAGAACGCCGACCTCGTACTGGACGGCGTACGGGTGCCGGAGGAGAACCGGCTGCAGCGCATCGGCAGCTTCCGGGACACCGCCGAGGTACTGCGCGCCACTCGCGGCGGTGTCGCCTGGCAGGCCCTCGCCATCGGCGTACGCGCCTACGAGCTCGCCCGCCGGTACGCCACCGAGCGCGTCCAGTTCGGCCGGCCCATCGGCGGCTTCCAGCTCGTCCAGGACCTGCTGGTGAAGATGCTCGGCAACATCACCGCCATGTTCGGGGTCGTCACCCGCCTGGCCCAGCTCGCCGACGCCGGCCAGGACACCCCCGAGCAGGCCGCACTCGCCAAGGCCTTCACCACCACCCGGATGCGCGAGGTCGTGGCCTGGGCGCGGGAGCTGTTCGGCGGCAACGGCATCGTCCTGGAGTACGGGGTCGCCAAGCTCTTCGCCGACGCCGAGGCGGTCTACTCCTTCGAGGGTTCGCGCGAGATGAACACTCTCATCGTCGGCAAGGCCATCACCGGGCAGAGCGCCTTCGTGTGACGAGACCCCCGCCCGGCCGCCTGCGGGCATCGCGCGGACCGGTTCCCAGCCGCATACCGCACCCCTGCGGCCCGTCGCTGCACGCCGGGCCGCAGGGGTACGACGACGGCATCGAAGGTTGTCCCGTAACTGATGGTCAGAGGTGAGTCGATCTAGCCGTGGCTGGTGTGGTCCCGGCGTCGGGGCCCGTGTGGACAGGTCCGTTCACCGGGCCGAGTCCGCGGCGGTTCAGCAAGCGGATCACCGCGTAGCGGCGCGAGGGAGCCGATCCGGTCCGCAAGGGCCGGCCATGGTCGCTGCCGCTCAAGGATCGGGCGCTGCTGGTGCTCACGACGCCCGGCCGGGAACCGCTCCCCGGCCGGGCGCCGCGGTGTGCGGTACGGGCCGGACCGCCGCGGGTGGGGTCAGGGGAGGCGCAGCATCGTGGCGCAGCGGTGGAGCTCGGCGGCCAGGGTCCGGCAGCGGCGGAGCAGCGGCTCGTCCGGGGTGGGCGCGCCGTGGTCGCCGGTGGTGAAGTCGGCGGGGCAGGACGCGACCTGGGTGGGCACCACCCAGCCGCCCAGCGCCTTGGCGACCGTCCGCAGGTGTTCGCAGACCACGCCGCCGGTGCGGGGGCCCGAGCCGTGGGCGAGGAGACCGACGGCGGTGTCGGCGAGCCAGTCCCCGGGCACCTCGTCGAGGGCGGACTTCAGCAGACCGGAGTAGCTGGCGTGGTGCACGGGGCTCGCCAGCACCACCGCGTCGTAGCGCCGGGGGACCTCGTGCAGCCGGGGCGCCGAGGGCGCCGCGAGTTCCAGCGTGGTCACGGTGGCACCCCGGCCGTGCAGGGCGGCCCCGACCACCGAGGCGAGCGCGGTGGTGCCGGAGGCCGTCCGGGGGCTGCCGCTGATCAGCAGGGCGTGCATGGCGGGGGTGTCCGCTCCTCGGTGGCTCACGCCGCGCCGACGCGGGTCCACGGCGCCGGGCGGCCGAGCGCCTGGCGGGGCTTGCTGTGCGCCCAGTGCCGTACGGAGGCGGCCATCACGCCGTGCGGGTCGGCCACCGTGCGGGTGGGGGTGAAGGGCTCGCTCATGCTGGTGTAGCTCTGGAACATGGCGAGCAGCCGGACGGCCTGCTGCTGGACGGGGGAGAGCCACTGCTCGGCCAGCGGCAGGAAGAACCGGTTCCAGCTGTCGGTGGAGACGGTCGGCGGGACGGCGATGGGCTCGACGCCGTGTTCGGCGCGGAAGGCGTTGAGGGTGTCGCAGGTGACGCGGACCAGTTCCGACAGCCGCATGCTGCCCTGTCCGGCGGCGATCACCTCGGTACGGGGCGTGGCGGGCGCCGGGCCGAGGGCGGCGCCGGCGACGACCTCGGCCACCTCGTCCACCGGGGCTATCTCGGCGAAGCCGTCCGGGTCGCCCACGACGACCGCCGCCAGCCCGGAGACCAGGGCCGGGAAGAGGCTGTACGGGCCGGAGAAGCGGCCGATGGCGCCGTCGGCGCGGCTGCCCAGCACCAGCGGAGGCCGGACGACGGTCACCGGCCCGCGGTGCTCGCCGGTCACGATCTCCTCGCACACGGCCTTGGACCACTCGTAGCCGTTGCGGTAGCCCTCGAACTCCTCGCCCCGCAGGTCCTCGGCGGCACGGACGCCGCCGACGTAGGCGGTGGAGACATGGACGACATGGGTGCCGGGTCCGGCCAGGCCGAGTACGGAGCGCAGGGTGCGGACGTTGGCGTCGGCGGCCTCCTCGCGGGACATCGTCCAGCGGGTGGAGGCGGCGGTGTGCACGATGACGTCCCAGGGCCGGTCGGTCAGCTCGGCGGGGGCGAGTGCGGCGCCGATGTCCCAGGCCACGGGCGCGGGTTCGGCGGCTGGTGCCGCCGCGGGCGTGGCGCGGCGGGCGGTGCGGACCAGTTCGTGGGCGCCGCCGGGGTTCGCCGCGGCGAGGCGGGCGGCGACGTCGGCGCCGACCACACCGGCGGCGCCGGTCAGAAGGATGCGCATGAGGGGGACTCCCGGTGGTTCAGGTGGCGGATCGCAGGACGAGGCAGGCGTTCTGCCCGCCGAAGCCGAAGGAGTTGGACAGCACCGGAGCGCTTCCCACCCGCCGGGGGCTCCCGGCCACGACGTCGATCCGGTCGGACTCGGAGGAGGTGGCCAGGTTGGCGACGGGCGGTACGACACCCCGTTCGGCGCAGGCCAGAGCGATGACCGCCTCCAGCGCGCCGGACCCGCCGATCAGGTGCCCGGTGACGCCCTTGACGGCGGTCACCGGGGGCGCCTGGCCGTTGAAGCAGCGGTGGATGGCGGCGGCCTCGGCACTGTCGTTGGCCTGGGTGGCGGTGCCGTGGGCGCTGATCTGGCCGATGTCCCCGGGCAGCAGCCCGGCGTCGGCGATGGCGTCCGCCATGCACGCCGCGGCGACCGCCCCGTCCGTGTGCGGGGCGACGATGTGGTGGGCGTCCGCGTTGGTGGCGTACCCGGCGATCTCGCCGAAGATCGGCGCGCCCCGGCGCAGCGCCGAGTCCAGGCGCTCCAGGACGACCATCGCGGCGCCTTCGCCCATGACGAAGCCGTCGCGGCCGGCGTCGAAGGGGCGGCTGGCCAGCAGCGGGGCGTCGTTGCGCTGGGAGACGGCCTGCATCCGGGCGAAGCCGCTGAGCATGAAGGTCGTCACGGCGGAGTCGAAGCCGCCCGCGACGGCGACGTCCAACTCCCCGTACTGGACGCGGCGGGCGGCCTCGCCGATGGCGGTGGCGCCGCTGGCGCAGGCCGTCGCGTAGGTGTTGCAGGAGCCCTGGAAGCCCCAGCGCATGGCCACCCGGGCGGCGGCCGAGTTGGCCATGGTGCGGGGCACCGAGAAGACGGGCATGGCGGTGGGCTCGGCGTCGTGGTCGCGCACCAGCCCCTCCATCGTGGGCAGTCCGCCGATGCCCGTGCCCAGGTGCACGCCGACCCGGTTCGGCGCGAGGGCGGGCAGCCCGGCCTGCTCGACCGCGTCCACGGCGGCGCACAGGGCCAGTTCGGTGGGGCGGTCGATCTGGCGCAGCTCCCGCCGGGTGATGTAGGGGGCGAGGTCGAAGTCCGGCACCCGGCAGGCGATGTGGACCGGTGACCCGGCGGCCACCAGGTCCTTCTGGACGGCCGCGGCGGTGGACCGGGCGGCGAGCACGGTCTCCATCACCTCGTCCAGGGTCAGGCCGGCCGGGCTCTTGACGCCGATGCCGGTGACCACGACCCGCGGGCGGTCCGGCCCGGACCCGGTACGGGGCCGGCTCACGACCGGCCCGCCGTACGCTCGGCGAGCAGGGCGGCTGCCTCACCCACGGTGTCGGCCCGCACCAGGTCCTCGACCGAGATCTGCACATTCAGGGAGCGTTCCAGCTGGGCACCGATCGACATCAGTTCCAGGCTGTCGATGCCGTAGTCGGCGCGCAGGTCGGTGCTCTCCACGATGGCGTCGGGGGAGGTGCCGAGCACCTCGGCGATGGTCTCGCGGAAGACCGTGAAGACGTCGTCACCGGTGCGGTCGGCTGCCGGGCCGGCGCTTTCGGACGAGGTGGGAGCGCCGGAACCGGCGGGGTCAGTGGGCTTGCTCATGGGGGTCCTCCGTGCGTGCGGTGGGGAGAGGGGGCCCGTCGCCGGGCCGGTGGCGGCTGGAGCGGGGAGGGGGTGTCAGGCGGTCAGCCCGCTCCGGGCCGCGCTGAGGGCGGAGTCGAGGATGTCCAGGGCCTCGTCCAGCTCGGCCTCGGTGGTGACCAGCGGCGGCAGCAGCCGCACGGTGGTCGGGCGGCCCAGGCAGGGCGAGACCAGCAGGCCCTTGTCGGCCAGCGCCACCACGGCCTCGCCGGCCGCGCCGGGGCCGGTGAAGTCGATCCCCCACAGCAGTCCGCGGCCGTGGTGGCCGGCCATCACCTCGTCATGGCGCTCGCCCAGGTCGCGCAGGCCGGCGGCCAGCCGGTCCGCCAGCGCGGCGCCGTGTTCGGCCAGTTCCTCCACGGCGTCCAGGGCGGCGGGCAGCGCGGCGCAGCTCAGCGGATGCCCGCCGAAGGTCGCCGAGTGCAGGAACGGGTCCTGCTCCAAGGGCCGGTACAGCTCCTCGGTGCACGCCACGGCCGACAGCGGGACCACCCCGCCGCCCAGCGGCTTGCCGACCAGCACGGCGTCCACGGGCAGGCCGTCGGCGAGGGCCACCGAGCGCTCGCCGCAGCGCCGCAGCCCGCACTGGATCTCGTCGGCGATGGCGAAGGCGCCGTGCGCGTGGGCGTCCTCGCACCACTGCCGCAGCACCTCGGTCGGCAGCGGCACCGCGCCGTTCTCGCCCTGCACGGGTTCGAAGACCACCGCGGCCACCGGCGCCCGGTCCAGCTCCGCCCGGACGGCGCCGGGGTCCCGCGGGTCGATGTGGACGGTGTCGATGTCGGCACCCCGCAGCCCGGCCCGGAACAGCGGGCTGTGCGTGAGGGAGAGGGCACCCAGCGTCTTGCCGTGGTACCCGCCGGTCACCGCCAGTACCCGGTCCCGGCCGGTGGCCAGCCGGGCGAGCTTCACCGACACCTCCACGGCGTCGGCCCCGTTGAGGCCGAAGTAGACCTTGGGCAGGGACCCGCCGAGGTAGTCGGCCAGCCGGGCCGCCGCCCGCGCCGCCACCGGGTTGGCCAGGCTGCGGGTGGAGGTGGGCATCCGGTCGAGCTGCCCGGCCACGGCGGCGACCACTCCCGGGTGGCGGTGCCCGAGGAGGGCGACGGCGTAGGAGCCGAAGTCCAGTGCCGTACGGCCGTCGGAGAGCGTGACACGGGCGCCGAGCGCGCTCGACTCCACCGCGCCCCGGCCGGCGAACTTGCCGGTGAGCGCGAGCTTGGGGGACTGGTGGCGGCGCAGCTGGTCGAACACCTCGCCGGCGTCGGACGGGGTGGTCGTGGACGGGGATGCCAAGGCAGCCTCCTGCGGGCCGGAACGGAACGGGGGTACGGGGTGGGGGCTCATGAGCCGGAGACGCCCGGGGCGCCCGTGCCAGAGGCTCCCGAGGCACCGGTGAGCCGCTGCTCCAGGGCGTGCAGCATCTGCTCCGCGTTCTCGCGCAGGGCGGTGGCGGCGACCGGGTTGAGCATCTCCGCGAGCAGCGGGATGCCGATGTCGAACTCGACGGTCAGGGAGACCAGGCTGCCGCCGTCCTCGGACGGGCGCACCCCCCAGTGGCCGACGAAGTGCGCGAGGTCGCCGCTGACCTGGTGGAAGTCGAAGCGCCGGGCGGTGTGGTCGAGCCGCTCGGCCTCCACCCACTCCAGCTGCGAGCCCTTGAGGAAGACGGACCAGGCGGTGGTCCGCTCGTCCGCGCCGGACTGCTCGACGACCGTGACCGAGCGGACGCTGTCCATGCAGCCGGGGTAGCTCTCGACATCGACGACCGCCCGCCAACTGGCTTCCGGCGGAGCGGCGATGGGGATCTCGACCTGGACGAGGGGCATGGGGCTCTCATTTCGTGTGGAGGGAAGGGAAACGCTGGGAGGGAAACGGCGGCGCGCCGGAGTCAGGACCTCGGAGCGAGCGCCTCCGCGCGGGCCTTCTCCAGGGCGGGCGGCAGCAGCCGCCGCAGCACGGCCCGGGGCAGCCGGCCGGTGTGGGTCAGCGCGTAGCTCTGCTCGACCAGTTCGCAGCCCAGCTCGCGCTTGGGCTCGTACGCGGTCTGCGCGAAGCGGATGTGCCGGCAGCCCCGGGAGATGGCCAGCTCGATCGCCGCGTAGTGCAGGTTGTGGTAGAGCCGCGCCCGGTGGGCCAGCCGGTAGTCCAGGCCGATCCGGGCGCCGACCGCGCCGTCCCCGCGGAACAGGCAGTGCAGATAGCCGACCAGCTGGTCGCCCTCGAAGCAGGCCACCAGGCGCTGTTCGGTGCCCTCCTGCTCGGCCAGCGCCCGGACGAACGCCTCGTCGAGCACGTCCAGGGTCTGGTCGGCCCGCTCCATGACCTGCCCGTACAGACGCATGATGTCGGGCACCAGCGGCAGGAAACCCGCGGGCTCCAGGACCTCCATGCGCAGCTCGGCCTCCGCCTGGAACTTGCGCAGCTTGCTGCGGGCGTTGCGGCGCGCCTTGGCGGGCAGCGCGGTCAGATACGCCTCGAAGTCCTCGTACGGGAGGGGGAGTTCGGTGTCGGGCAGCGAGGCGACGGTGAAGAATCCGGCGCGCTCCAGTTCCGGGGACAGCGCGGCCAGGCCGTCCGGGGCGAAGTCCTTGAACACCACGGTGCCCAGGCGGTGCCGCCGGGCGTAGGCCATCACCCCGTCCACCAGCAGCCGCGCCACCGGCGCGGGCAGCGGCCGGCCCCCGCTCGCCACATGCCCCTGGCCGACGAAGTTGCCGCAGAACAGCATCGGCACGCTCACCAGTCCGGGGAGGACGCGGGCCACCGGGGCCAGCAGCTTCCGCTCGGCGGGTCCCACCACCCGGTCGAGCCGCAGCCCGCGCACCGCGCTGAGCGGCAGCATCGCCACCGGCTGCCCGCCGGCGTCGCGCACCAGCAGGAAGGCGTACGCGTCCGGGCCGATCCGCGCGCGCCGCATGGCGGTGAACACCCCCCGGTCCCACATCGGGTCGTCGGCCGGCGCCAGGGCGTCCCACACCGGCCCGGGGATCGCCTCGGCCGCGTCCAGCAGCTCCACGCTCCATCCGGTGGCGGCCGGATCCGCCGCTGCCGAAGACTCAGCCGACACGGAGCGGCTCGCCGTCCAGTGCCGCGCACAGCGGTTCCGCCATCCGCCCGCGCGACGGCGGGTGGAAGGCCAGGCCCGCCGACGCCGACGCCAGATAGGCGCCCTCGTCGGAGCCGATGAACGCCATCCCGCCCAGGGCCTCCTGCGCCGCCGCGGTGGTCCGGGCGATGGCGTCCTGCGCCGCGTAGCGCGCGGTGAGCGCGCCCACCAGCAGCTCCTCACCCCAGTCCGGGGTCTCCCGCATGCTCCGGGCGACGGCCTCCACCGCGAGCATCGCGGCGTCCAGGTCGGTCACCAGGGCGGCCCGTACGGCGGCGGGGGCGCGCCCGGCCCGCAGCACCCGTTCCACCAGGGCGCTGGCCGTGCCCAGGTAGCCGGCGCTCATCAGCAGCTCGAACCAGAGGAAGCCGGCCACGTGCAGGGAGTCCAGCACCGCGTCGGCGGTGACATCGGTCAGCACGACCATCTGCGGGTCGAGCCGGACGTCCGCCAGGACCACCTCCTCGCTCTCGGCCCCGGCCAGCACCGTGCTGCGCCAGAACGGGCGGACGGAGACGCCCTCGGTCTCCGCCGGGACGATGGCCACCGCGAGGCGTTCGGTGCCGTCGTCGTCCGCCATCAGCACGGAGGCGGTCAGCAGGTCCATGGAGTGGGCCAGGCTGCACGGCTTCTTGCTGCCGTTGAGCACCACCTCGCCGCCCCGGCGCTCGGCGCGGATGGACGGGCGCAGGATGGACTGGCCGGTGTGCCCCTCGGCGAACCCGGACGCCAGCAGCATCCGTTTGCCGACGACCGCCTCCAGCAGCATCCACTCGAACCCGGCGCCGTGCTTGGCGGTCTCCACCAGGCTCGCGACGGAGAAGTGGTGCATGGTCGTGGCGACGGCCAGGGAGGGGCAGCGGGCGCCCACGGCCCGCTGGAGCCGTACCGCCTGCAGGGGGTCGGCGCCGATGCCGGTGTTCTGCCGCGGCACGAGCAGGGCGGCGCCGCCCGCCTCGCGGAACGCGGCGACCGCCGGGCTGCCGGGCTGTTCCAGTTCGGCCAGCGGGTGGCGGGCGAGTGCCGCGTCCAGCCCGGGGAGCAGTGCTTCGAGCACGGCGCGCTCGGTGTCGAGGAAAGCCATCGTCTCGGTCCTTCGCGTTCGGTCGTGGGGAGGTTCGGGGCGCGCGGGCGCGGCGCGCGGCGGGTACGGGGCGCGGGTACGGCGTCGCCACGCGGGGCGGCGCACGGGGTACGGCGCGGGTACGGGCCGCGGGCGGAGTGCGCGCGGGTACGGCGGCGCCGCGCGGGGTGTCAGGAGGCGGTCAGCGGGAGGTGCTCGTACACCCGCAGGCTGAAGGACTCGCGCCGCACCGGGGGAGCGGCCAGGGCCAGTCCCGGGAAGCGGGTGAAGACGCGGTGCAGGGCCACCGACCCCTCCAGCCGGGCCAGCGCCGCGCCGAGGCAGTAGTGCGGTCCGGCGCTGAAGCTCAGCACCCGGGTCCCGGAGCGGTGGAGGTCGAAGCGGTGCGGGTCGGGGAACTGCTCCGGATCGCGGTTGGCGGCGGCCAGCACGGTGGTGACATTGCCCCCGGCCGGGATCTCCACGCCGCCGATGACGGCGGGCGCGCCGGCGATCCGCTCAGTCATCTGCACGGGCGTGTCCCAGCGCAGCGACTCGTCCACGGCCCGCTCGGCCAGCGAGGGATCGGCCGCCACCTCCGCCCGCTGCTCCGGATGCAGCAGCAGGGCGTGCACGGCCTGGCCCAGCATCGCGGTGGTCGTCTCGAAGCCCGCGACGAACACCAGCAGCAGGGTGTCCACCAGCTCCTTGCGGGTCAGCCGGTCGCCGTCCTCCTGCGCCGCGAGCAGCACGGTGGCGAGGTCCTCGCGGGGTTCCGCCGCCCGGCGCAGCAGCAGGTCCTCGAAGTAGCCGCGCAGCGCGGTCACCGCCGTGTCGGCGCGCTGCCAGTCCTCCTCGGTGCGCACCGGCTCCAGCAGCCGGCTGGCGTCACCGCCCAGGCCGCGGAAGCGGGGCCGGTCGGCCGCCGGCACACCGATCAGCTCGCCCACCACCGCGACCGGCAGCGGATATCCCACCAGATCCTGGAAGTCGGCCGTGCCGCCGTGCGCGGTGGCGTCGGCGAAGGTGTCGAGCAGCCCGTCGGTCAGCTCCTCGACGGCGCCGCGCAGGGCCGCCACCCGCCGCGGGGTGAAACCGGCGCCGACCAGCCGCCGCAGCCGCGTATGGTCGGGCTGGTTCGCCCGGAGCATGGAGGAGTAGAAGAAGTCGGCGGCCGGGTGCTCGCGCCAGTCCGGCAGATGGTCCGCGCACCACTCCAGGTCGGGGGTGCGGAAGGCGGAGTCGGAGAGGACCGCCTGGCAGTGCGCGTAGGTGGTCAGGAAGTAGGTGTCGAGGTCCCGGTCGTGGTAGACGGGCTCGGTGGAGCGCAGCGCCTCCAGCGCTGGGAACGGGTTCTCCCGCCCCTCGGGTGTGAAGAGCGAGAACAGCAGCTCCTGGGAGGAGGGGCCGGGGTCGAGCGGGGTGTGGGGGTCCAAGGGGCAGTCCTCAGCGGATCGGCGTGCGGTCCCGGGTACCGCGGGGAGTCCGGGCCGCCGCGACGGTACGGACCGGCGGTACGGACGGGTCCGGGAACCCGTACCGGGGCGGTGCCAGGAGCCTGTCACCGCTCTGCTCGTACGAGCTCAACAGCGCGTCAACACAAGATCAACGCCGTTCGCGCACCGCCGGGACCCACCGGGCCGCACGGGTGGGTCACGGGCCGAGCCGCGCCTCCAGGTCGCCGGCCTCCGGCATGCCCAGCCGCCGGAAGATCCGCAGCGCCTGCCGGTGGTAGAAGGCCGCCTGCTCCGGGCGCCCCCGCGCCCCCACGGCGTTCCCGAACTCGGTGAGGATCCGGCCGAGCAGGTAGTCGTCGCCGTGCCGGGTGGCGAGCTCCCGGCCCCGCGCCGCGTGTTCCAGGGCCTCCTCCGGCCGGCCCGCCAGGTTGTACGCCTCGGCGAGCCCCCCGAGCACCAGCGCCTCCCGGAACGACGACCCCGTCCCGCGCCACAGGTCCAGACTGCCGTGCAGGCACCGCAGCGCCTCCTGGTGGCGCCCGGTGTGCAGCAGGACCTGGCCGAGCGCGCGCAGCGCGTTCGCCTCCCCCGCGCCGTCCCCGCAGGACCGCGCCAGCGCGACGGCCGCCCGGGCCGTGCGCACGGCCTCCGCCGCGCGGCCGGTGGCGAGCAGGGCGATGCCGAGGTACCCGAGGGCCACCGCCTCGCACGCCGGGCTCTCCGTCTCCCGGGCCAGCTCCAGCGCCTCGCCGAGGTGGCGCAGCGCGGCGGCGAAGTCCCGGTGCGCCAGGGCGCATCCGCCCAGGGCGTTCAGGGCGTGGGCGAGCAGTGCGCCGCGCCCCTCGCGCCGGAAGACCTCCGCGGCGCCCCGGAGCAGCGGCACCGCCGATCCCATCTCGAACCGCATGGCGAAGGAGCCGCCCAGCATGTACGAGGCGATGGCCCAGGCCACCGGGTCCCCGGCCCGGTCGGCCGCCGTCCGTACCGCGCGGGCCGCCCGCTCCAGCGCACGGCTGCGCGAGCTGTCCCGGCCCAGCGGGTCGGTCGCGACCAGCAGGCGCGCGCACAGGGACACCGGGACGCCGGGGGTCTCGGCGCCCTGCTCGACCAGGGCGAGATGGGCCGCGCGTTCGTCGAGCAGCCAGCCGGCGGCCGCCTCCTGGGCCGCCGCACGGTCCACCGGCGGCGCACCGGCCCCCGGACCCGGCGCCGTCTCCGCCGGGTCGTCGGCGGGGAAGGCGTCCCCGGCGGTCGCCAGCCGGTACGCGTCCCGGGCGAGCGCCGCGCAGCGGCGCAGCAGCCGCAGCAGCGCGGCCGCGCGCTCCCCGGCGGACCCGTCCGCGTCGGGGGACCGGGCGAACAGCCGCAGCAGGTCGTGGTAGCCGTACCGACCGGGAGCGGGCGACTGGAGCAGGCTGGCGTCCACCAGTTCCTCGCACAGCCCCTCCGCCACGGCCTCGGACCGCTCCAGCAGCACGGCCGCGCTCTGCCGGGAGAGCACGGGCACCTGCGGGACGGACAGCAGCCGGAAGGCGCGCAGCTGCTCCGGGCCGAGCAGCGCGGTGCCCAGCCGGAAGGTGGACTCCACCGCCGCCGCGCCGTCGTCGAGCTCGCTCAGCCGCAGCCGCTCGTCCGCCAGTGCCCGCGCCGTCTCCGCCACCGGCAGACCGGGCCGGGCGGCCAGCCGGGCCGCCACCACCCGCAGGGCCAGCGGCAGCCCGCCGCACCCGGCCACCACCTCCCGCGCGGCCGCCTCCTCCGCCCGTATCCGCTCCGGCCCCGCGATCCGGGCCAGCAGCTCCAGGGCCGGCCCCTCCGCCAGCTCCTCCAGATGCACCAGGGCGGCGCCGCCGAGCCCGGACAGCCTGGCCCGGCTGGTCACCAGGGCGCCGCACCGCGGCCCGGCCGGCAGCAGATCGCGTACGTGCTCCGCGTCCCGGGCGTTGTCGAGGACCAGCAGCATCCGGCGGTCCGCCAGCAACGAGCGGTGCAGCGCCGCGCGTTCGGCGGTGGCCGCCGGGAGGTGCGCCGCTGCCACCCCCTGCGCGCGCAGCAGTTCGCGCAGCACCTGGTGCGGGTCCGCGGGCCGCGCCTCCATCCCGCGCAGGTCCAGGTGGAGGATCCCGTCGGGGTAGTGGTCCCGTACGGCGTGGGCGACGCCCACCGCCAGCGCGGTCTTGCCGACCCCGCCCATTCCGCTGACGGCACCCAGCGCGGTGACGGTGCCGTCCACCAGAGCCCGCGTCAGCCGGGCGGCCACCGCGTCCCGGCCCACCAGGTCGGCGGGCGGCGGCGGCAGCCGCAGTGCGGCCGGCACCGGTACCGGCACGGTCCGGGCCGGGGTCCGCCGCGCGTCCCCATCGGCCGACGCGCCCGTTTCCGGCGAACGGCCCGCCGTTTCGCGGACCGGGCCGGCCTCCGCCGGGGTGGCGGCCGGGTGGGACCCGGGTGCTGCGGAGTGGGTTCCCGCCGGTCCCAAGCGGGTCCCCGTCGGTCCGGGGCAGGCCTCGGAGCCCGGATGCCCCGGGGCGTCCGGCCGGAGGGTGTCCGCCCCGTCGCCCACCCCCGGACCGGCGAGTATCCGCTCCCGGGCCCGCTCCAGCGCCGGACCCGGCCCGGACCCGCCGGCCTGGAGCAGCGCGTGCCGGGTGCGGTGGTAGACGTCGAGCGCCTCCGTCTGCCGCCCCGACTCGTACAGCGCGGTCACCAGCAGCTCCTGCGTCCGCTCGCGCCGGAGGTGGGACGGCGCCAGGGTACGGAGCTGCTCCAGGGCCGGACCGTGGGCGCCGAGCCGCAGCTGCACCGCACACCGCGCCTCCACCGCCGCCAGCCACCGTTCGCGCAGCAGGGAGCGCTGGGCGGCCGCGAACGGGCCGGGGACTCCGGCCAGCGGTTCGCCGCTCCACAGGTCCAGCGCGGTGCCGTACAGGGTGAGCGCATCCCCCAGCCGCCCCGCGCGCAGGGCGCGTTCGGCACCGCCGATGTGCCGCTCGAAGACGGTCAGGTCCAGGGCGTCCGGCAGCAGGCGCAGCGCGTAGCCGCCCGGCCGGGTGACCAGCACCCGGGCGGCGGTACGCGGAGGGCGCCCGGGCTCCAGCAGACGGCGCAGCCGGGCCACATGGCCGCGCAGGGCGGCGGGCGCCCCGTGGGGTACGGCTCCGCCCCAGACGGCGTCGATCAGCGTGGTGGTGCTGCCGGACCGGCCGTGGCGCAGCAGCAAGGCGGCGAGCAGGGCCGCGGTCTGGGGCGGTCGCACCTCGCTCTCCGCTGCTCCGGTCGCGACTCGCAGGGGGCCGAGCACGCGGAATTCCACGGTCGTCGGAGCCGTGGCGTCGGCACCCTCCGGCCCGGGGACGCGGTGCGATGACGGCATGGGGACTCCAGGTGACGGGATGACGGGAAACAGGGGGAGAAACGGGGAGACGGGAAACGGGGCCCGTCGGAGGGGCAGCGGGGCGGCGCCCGGAACGCAGGCTCCGCCGAGCGCCGAGCGCCGAGCGCCGAGCGCCGAGCGCCGAGCGCCGAGCGCCGAGTGTTGGAGGCCGGTGCCCGGCGACGGCAGGCGGTGCCGGTGGCGCCCGCCACGCGGGGGCGCGCTGCGGCGGCCTCCCGGCAGCGGCGCGGCCCGGGCGGCGTGGCCCACCCCGGGCGGAACGCGCCCGGGCCGGGCTGTTTGCGCCCGCCGGAGCCGTGCCGTGCCGTCCCACGCCGATGCTGCCGGCGGAAGGTGGTGCCGCCGCCCGACGGCGATGCCGTGCCGTCGGAGGGCGATGCCACCGTCCGACGCCGTGCTGTGCCGTGCGACGCCGTACCGTGCCGTGCGACGGTGATGCCGACGTCAGGAGGCGATGCCGTCGCCGGCGTTGTGGCGGACCGGCGGGTCCGGGGGGAACAGCGGTGTGGCGGGCAGGTCGGCGCGGGCGGGCGGCGGGGCGTCCTCCCATCGGACCGTCACGGCGAACTCCCGCAGCAGCGCGTGGACGTGGTACCGGCCGGGGGTGGGAGACTCCAGCCAGCTCAGGTCCACGAGCTGCTCGCACAGTTCGCGCGCCTGGTGCGAGCCGACCCCGAGGACCGGTGCGACCGCCAGCGGGCCGAACCGGCCGTCGGGTTCCCGGGCCAGGGCCACCCGGGCGAACACCGATCGCAGCCGCTCCGGTAGTCGCGTGTAGTCCCGGCGCAGGGCCCCCTCGACCGACAGCTCGGCGAGCGCCAGCCGGGACAGCCCGTGTCGGTCCGTCAGTTCCGCCGTGACCGCCGCGACCGCCCACGACGGCCGGGTCGCCAGTCGGGCGATCGCGACCCGCAGGGCCAGGGGCAGCCCGGCGCACCGGTCGACGAGCTGTGCGCAGGCCAGTGGCTCGGCCGCCACCCGCTCCGCCCCGAGGGCCGTCTCCAGCCAGCCGAGCGCCTCCGCGCGGGGGAGCACGCCCAGATGGACGTGGTGGGCGCCGGCCAGCGCGGTGAGCCGGGTGCCGGCCGTGACGAGCGCGGCGCAGCCCTGACCGCCCGGCAGCAGCGGGCCAAGGGCGGCGGTGTCGGCCACGTTGTCCAGCAGGACTAACACCCGGCGGGCGGCCAGTTCGGAGCGGTAGAGCGCGACCAGGTCGGCCAGGTCCTCGGGAAGCCGCCGCCCGGGGGAGGCGAGCGAGCGGAGGAAGGAACTCAGCACGGCCACCGGGTCCTTCGGGACCTCGTCGGGCCCGCGCAGGTCCGCGTACAACTGGCCGTCGGGGAAGGCGTCGCACACCCGGTGGGCGGCGTGCACGGCCAGCGTGCTCTTGCCCACCCCGGTGGTGCCCGAGACCACCACCACCGGCGCCGCATAGCCGGAGCCGGCGGTCAGCCCGTCCACCACGGAGCGGACCTCCTCGGACCGTCCGGTGAAGTCCGCGATGTCGCGCGGCAGTTGTGCCGGACGCGGAAGCCGGGTCGGCGGCGGCGCGGTGCCGTCCGCACCGGGTGGCGGTCCGTCGCCTCCGGAGGGCGTGTCCGCCGCACCGGTCGCCGTCCCCGGGCAGCCCGCTCCGTCCACCGCCGCCCACGCCTCGGCAGGCGTTCCGCACCGTGCGCCGCCCGCTGGGCCGAAGCCGGCGGCGGGACCAGGGCCGGCCGGGTAGCCGGCGCGGGTGATGCCCTCAGCCAGCGCGGACATATGGCGGCCGGGGTCGAGGCCGAACTCCGCCGCCAGCATGCGCCGGGTGCGGTCGAACACCGCCAGCGCCTGCCCCTCCCGGCCGTTCAGTACCAGGGCCCGCATCAGCAGGGCCGCCAGGCGCTCCCGCAGCGGATGGCGCTCGGCCAGTTCACGGAGCTCGCCCAGGACGGCCGCGTGCCCGCCCAGTTCCACCTCCAGCTCCAACCGCGCCTCCAGCGCGTCCAGTCGGCGCGCTACCAGCCGGGACCGCTCCTCCTCGATGCCCGGCCCGGCCAGCCCGGCCAGCGGCTCGTCGCCCCACAGGTCCAGCGCGGCGCGCAGCAGGTCCCGCGCCTCCGCCGGCCGCCCCGCGGCCCGGGCGCGGTCGGCGGAGGCCACGTCCCGCTGGAACCGGCCCAGGTCCACCGCCTCCGCGGGGACGCGCAGCGCGTACCCGCCGCGCTCCGACACCAGCAACCGCGGTGTACGCGGTGCACCTTCCGCCGTGGCATCCGGCGGCTCCAGCAGTTTGCGCAGCCGCGACACATAGGTCCGCAGGGTGCCGACGGCCCGCGCCGGCGGATCCTCGCCCCACACGGCGGCCACCAGCGTCGCCACCGGTACCCGCGCGCCCTGCCGGGCCAGCAGCAGCGCCAGCAGGGTCTGTTGCTGGCGTGAGCCCAGATCGAGTTCCCGCTCCCCGCGCCAGCCGCGCAGCCGATCGAGCAGCGCGAATCGCGGTGTGTCGGTCCCAGTGGTCATGTCGTGCCCCCTCGAGTCGTACTGCCCCACCGGTCGGGGACGGCCCGGTCACGGCCGCCCCCTCCTCCCGTGTCCCCCCACACGAGAAGGAGCGGAGCATGGCGGGGGCCCCACACGCCGGTGCGGGGTGGAGAGTTCTTGCACCGTGCCGGCGCCGAGTCTCACCGCCCCTCCGACAGGAGGCCCCTGATCAGCCATTTTCACCCATGCCAGGCGGTGACCGATCCCTGGTGCGCTGCGAACGTGCAGCCTGCACCCGGGCAAGGCCATCGACGACGTCTGGAAGACGCTCCCGGCCTGCATGACCGACCGGGCCCGACGGCGAGTACGTCTACGTCGGTGGCGGTGCCAGGGTGCCAAGGCGGGCAACCCGGCTCATGCCGCCGGCCGTGCTGCTGTCGCAGCTCGTGGAGGGCGATGAGGAGAGCTTCAACTTGGCTCTGGCCGACGCGCTCGAAGCCCACCGCGACTACTGCCGAGTCGCCGACCGCGCCGACGAACACGCCGACCGCAAGCCGTCGTGTGCCTGACCCCGGCTGACATCAAAGCGGAGCCCGACTCGCGACCAGTGGCCACCGAGCGCGGCCCCCGCGCGGGTCCACCCTTGCCGTAGCGGAGGACCCTGCTGTGCTGTCCGTCGGGAGCCAGGCCCGACTCGTCCGTCGGAGGGGGCCGGATTCTCCAGCGCCCGGGGGAGGGAGGCCGGTAGTGACCGCGACTCTCCCCGGACGCCGGCTCCCCTTCTCCGTAGCGGCTTCAGCCCCCACGCCCAGGGGCACCTCGCCGCGACTCGGCCCGTCAGCGCGGTCCGGTCATGTGGTCAGGTCCAGCCATTCGCCGATGGCCAGCACGCGTGCGCGTGGTCCGGCGTGCTTGCGCAGTTCCTTCTCCGGGTCGGAGACTTCGACGTAGCCCGCGATCTTGTCCGGCTGCTCCGGTTCGTAGTGGATCGGTACCACGTACCGGGCGTCGAGGATCTCCGCCGCCGCAGCCGCCTGCCTCGGGTCCAGCGCGGCAAGGACCGGGCTCGGTGGCTGCAGATGCGGCGCGTCGACGACGGGCCCGTTGGCGGGCAGGAACGCCGCGTGGAACGGGCTGAACCGGCGCGCGATGAGCCACCAGTACCCGTGGAACATGGTGTCGCCGCCGTGGAAGAGCTTCTGTCCGTCGGCCTCCACCACCCAGTTCACCTGTGGGTCGCCCAGCCCGTCCACGGCCGGAACGGCGGTGACACGGAACGGCCCGATCTCATGGGTGGACCAGACGTCGACGACGGTCGTCGCCAGTCCGTGCGCGGTCAGCTCGCTTTCCGCCAGCAACGTCGTCACGTTGTCCACGTCATCACCATGACCGGGAGCCGGCCGCAGCACCGGCGCCCCCGGTGTCAGCACCTCCGCGAGCGCGGGCGCGTCGGTGTGATCGCGGTGCAGGTGGGTGACCAGCGCGGTATCGACCTTCCCGGTCGGTGCCGCCAGCGATCTGCCGGGCTTCCATCCGGTGAACAGCGGCGAGAGGTCCCGCACGTAGTCGATCACCAACCGCTTGCCATCGGCCTCGATCTCCAGTCCCGCCCAGCCCAGCCGTCGCACTCGCATCTGACTACTCCCTGCTCTCGGTGATGCCGCACAACTTAGCGTACGAACGTTCTCTAAAATATAGCGGACGGCCGTACGCTATGATCGTCGTATGTCGCCACGCCGCTCAGTAGCCGAAGCGCAGGCCACCAGGGGCCGGATTCTCAGTCGTGCCGCTGAGATCGCTTCCGAGGAAGGGTTGGACGGCATTACCATCGGTCGGCTCGCCGAGGTACTGGAGATGAGCAAGTCCGGCGTGCACAAGCACTTCGGCACCAAGGAGTCGCTGCAGATCTCCACGCTGGACAAGGCGTTCGTGGACTTCTGGCATCGGGTGGTCGAGCCCGCACTGGGTGAACCCCCGGGCCTGCGGCGGCTGCGCGCGGTGTGCGCCAACTCCGTGGACTACCTGGAAGCGCCACTGCTGCCCGGCGGCTGTCTGATGACCGCGGCGCTCACGGAGTACGACGGCCGCCCCGGCCGGGTCCGCGAGGCGGTGGCCGAGGTGTGGTCGCGCTGGCAGGAACAGTTGCGGGCGGATCTGACCGCGGCGGTGGAAAACGCCGAACTGCCGGAAGGGTTCGACGTCGACCAGGCCCTTTTCGAGATCGTCGCCGCCGGGCTGGCACTGAACGCCGCCATGCAACTCCAGCACGACCGCGCGGCCGCGGGCCGGGCCCGCCTCGCGATCGAACGGGCGCTGAGCCAGCCCTGACAGCACGACAGGTGGTGCGGTCCTGCTGGACAACGGCCACGGAGGTCGTGGTGGTGTGCCCAATCGCTACTGGCGCCGTGAACGATGATCTCCTCGGCCTCCCGCCGGGCAGCGCGCTGAACCAGTGCGGCGGCGCGGAACTCATGCGCCAGACCAGTTTCAGCAACAAGGGCGCGAACCGCGGAGAGGCGCCGCACGGCCATGGGCTCACCGAGCCGGTCGGCGACCGGCGTGCCCGACCGGGGTCAGCGGGTCATGGCGAGTGGGCTCGGCGGAAGCGAGCCGGGCTGGGTGACCGCATCCCCTGGACGGTGCCGCCGGCGTACCAACGGGTCCGTGGCCGGCCGCCGGCTGAGGTGAGGCGGTGGTCGGACCACTCCTGGTCGAACAGCGAGCTGGACTGGTTTTCGGTGACCTGCCGGCCGTTGACGACGACGGTAGGGGTGCCGGGTCCGCGCGGGTTGTCACCGCCGGCTGCCTTGTGGGCATTCTCCGAGGCGGTGACGACGTCGCGGTACTTCATCGTCGTCACAGCGGAGTCGAAGGACTCACCCCGCAACCCCGCCACCTGGTTGGCCGGTTCCAGCAGTGGGGCCGTGGTGTGGCCGCCCACCTGCTCGCTCTTGGCCATGTTCGCGAACGCCACCGCGTGGTACTCGGTGAACGTGCCTTCGTTCAGCGCCGCGCGCAGGGCGTTGACCGCCCTCTTCGACCCGTCCCTCGTACAGCCGGACCGTCGTCGCCGCGGACGACCGAACGGCCCGGGGCGAGTGCGTGACGCACTCGCCCCGGGCCGTTCGACGCTGAACCGGTATCGGGGGCCGGTCAGGCCGCGGGGACGACCTCGGCGGCGGTGATGGCGACCTGCTCGCGGGGCACGTCCTGGGCACCCGTCGGGACCTTGGCGATCCGGTCCACGACGTCATGGCCCTCGATGACCTGGCCGAAGACCGCGTAGCCCCAGCCGTCCTGGCCCGGGTAGTCGAGGAAGGCGTTGTCGACCGTGTTGATGAAGAACTGCGAGCTCGCCGAATGCGGGTCCGAGGTGCGGGCCATCGCCACGGTGTACTTGAGGTTCTTCAGGCCGTTGCGGGCCTCGTTCTCCACCCGGTGCGGGGCGGGCTTCTGGCGCATGTCGGTGTCCATACCGCCGCCCTGGATCATGAAGCCGCTGATCACGCGGTGGAACACGGTGCCCGCGTAGTGGCCGCTGTTGAGGTACGTGAGGAAGTTCGCGACCGACTTCGGAGCCTTGGCCTCGTCAAGGGAAAGGACGATGTCACCCATCGTCGTCGAAAGGCGGACGTCGGTCATGACTACTCCACTCGGCGCGGCTCGGGCGCGCGGGTAACGGTCGACAGGGCAGAGGGCAGCCTACTCCAGCGGGGTGGCGCGCGACCGCCGGGGGCCACCAGTCGGGCCGGCCCGGGTGTGCGGCGGCCGTGGCCCGGGCCGTGCCGAGGCTCGGGCGCGTGCGGGGCACCGTACGGCGCGAGGCGCGGGATTCGTCGGACGGCTGCCCGCGGCACGGGCACGCTCCTCCGTCCCGGCGGCCGGACGGCTAGCCGCGGCCCCGGGGCTTGCCGCGGCCGCCGCCACCGGGCCGCCCGGCCGTCCCACGGCGGCCGCCCCCGGTGTTCCTCGCCCCGCCGGTGCCCCGGCCCGAGCTCTTGGCGCCACCGGAAGCCTTGGCGCCGCGCGAGCCCCCGGCGGCCGACGCTCCCCGGCCGCCTCGCGGCGTGTCCTGGCCCTTGCCGCCCGACGGTGCGCCGTCCCGTCGTCCGGCGGCCGGCTCCGGGCGGCGGCCCCGGCTGCTGTTGACGGTCCGGCCGCGGACGATGCCGATGAAGTCCTCGACCAGGTCGGTGGTCCGCTCCTCGGGCCAGGACAGGGCCACCCGCGACTGCGGGGCGTCCACCACCGGCCGGTAGGTCAGGTCCCTGCGGTGGTGCAGCCGGGCCAGCGACTGGGGCACCACGAGCAGCCCCACCCCGGCGGCCACCAGCTCGATCGCGTCCGCGGTGGTGGCGGGCCGCTCGATCGCCGGGCGGCCGGGCGGGCGCTCCCAGTCGAAGACGTCGTCCAGCGGGTGGAACAGCACCTCGTCGGCCAGATCCGCCAGCGAGACCCCCTCGACCGCCGCCACCAGATGGTCCTTGGGCACCACGACCACGGTCGTCTCGGTGTAGAGCGGGATGGCGCTCAGCCCGTCGCGGTCGCAGGGCAGCCGCAGCAGGCCGGCGTCGGCCTCCGCCCGGCGCAGCAGGTCCGGCGTCTCCGCGTTGGCGCTTTGCGCCAGTTCCAGCGGGACGTCCGGCTGCCGCTCCCGCCAGATCCGCACCCACTTGGCGGGTGTCACGCCGGGAACGTAGGCGAGGCGGAACGAGGGGGAAGCTTCCGAGCCTGTCACCGGGCCAGGCTACCCGGGCGCCGGACAAACCCGCGCGCTCGCCCGGGTAGCCTGGAGCCCATGACGTCAAGCAAGACCACCCAGACCATGAAGCCCGCGACCGCGGCGAAGAAGCTGGGTGTGTACCTGGAGGCCACCCCCGCCGAGTTCCGCGAGGGCACCGTCTCGCGCGAGCAGTTCAACGCCCTGCAGGCCGACCCGCCCGCCTGGCTGCGCGACCTGCGGCGCGACGGACCGCACCCGCGCCCGGTGGTCGCGGCGAAGCTGGGGATCTCCATCGCCGGACTGGCCCGCGGCGGGGTCACCGAACCCCTCACCACCGAGCAGATCGAGGCGCTGAAGCAGGAGGACCCCGAGTGGCTCGCCAAGGAGCGCGCCACCCAGGCGGAGGTCCGCAAGGAGGCCGTCCGCCTCAAGGAGCTCAAGGAGAAGCGCGCCGCCAAGGACGCCGCCGCCCGCGACTGACCCGGTCTGACTGACCCGGTGTAGGTGTCGCCGTCCCGCTCCGGGCCTACCGTCCCGCCCCGTTCGTGCTGCCGGGCGGCCGGGAGCGGTTCTACCCTGGACGGGACGGACGGGGGCGGTCGAGCCGCCGCCGTGACCACCGGGCCGGAGGTGGCTGGGGCATGGCCGTGGAGCGAGATCGGATGACGCCGGGTGCGCCCGGTGTGTCCCATGCGGCCCGTGCCTTCGTCTGACCTGCGGGCGGAGCGCGGCGCGGCCGTGCGCAAGGCGGTGCGGATCACCCTGGCCGTCTCGGCCGGTTTCTATCTGTGCCGCTATGGGCTGGACCGGCCGGTCATGGCGGTCTACGCGCTTTTCGGGGCGATCGCCCTCGGTGCGCTCTCCCGGGTGGCCGGCTCGGGGCGGGTGCGGGCTGCCACGGTGCTCGCGGCCCTGCCGGTCGGTCTGCTGCTCACCGCGCTGGGCACCCTGCTCGCCGCCCGGACCTGGTCGGCGGTGCTGGGCATGCTGGCCGTCGGCTTCGCGCTCACCTTCTTCGGCGCCGTCGCCGGCCCTCGGGCCTCCGGACCGGCCCCGGGTCTGCAACTCTGCTACATCCTGGCCTGCTTCCCGCCCTTCGCGCCCGGGCAGCTCACCGACCGCCTCGCCGGGCTCACCCTCGGCATGGTGCTGCTCGCCTGCGCCGAGCGATGGCTGTCGGAGGAGGACAGGGAGCCCGGCTACCCGGCCCGGCTGGCCCATGCCGCCCGTACGGCCGCCCGACTTGCCACCCGGCTGGCCGAGGGCCCGCCCGGGCCCGCCGCCAGGGGCCCGGATGACCTCGCGCCTGACGCACACCCGGCCGATGACACGCCCGCCCCGTCCCCGGCCGAGGTCCGGGCCGCCGCGGACGGGTTGCGGCCGGATCTGCTGCCGGCGGGGGAGCGGCCCGCCTCGCCCTCGCGGGCGGATCGGGCCTACGCCCATGCCGGGGCCTCCGCCCGGACGCTGCTGCACCAGCTGGGGCGGCCGGCGCCCGCGGTGGCCGCCCGCGCCGGGGCCGACCCGCTCTCGGTGGGGCTCCTCGGCCGGGTCGCGGAGGCCTGCGAGGAGACCGCGGCGGCCCTGGGGGAGGGGCGGGACCCGGGGCCGGATCGGCTGCATCCGGCGATTTGGCAGTTCCAGGAGGTGCGGCGGGGGGAGGGGCCCCCGGGCGGGCGGAGCGAGGACGCCCAGGTACGGGCGGCGGTGCTGGCGGCGGCCGAGTCGGCGCGCAACCTCCAGGTCGCCGTACGGGTGGCGCTGGCCGGCCGGCTGCCGGAGCCGGTGGAGCCCCGGGCGCTGTTCTGGTACGCGGGGACGCCCGCGCCCCGGCTCTGGGCCCGGCGCGTGCTCGGCCATCTCACCCCGCGCTCCGTCCTCCTCCAGAACGCCGTGCGGGTGGCCGTCGGACTGGCCGCCGCCCGGCTGGTGGCCGGGGCGTTCGACCTGGCCCACGGCTTCTGGGTGCTGCTCGCGGTGCTCACCCTGCTGCGGACCACGGCGGTGCAGACCTTCCGGGCGGTGGCCCAGGCGCTGGCCGGCACCCTGGCCGGGGCGCTGGTCGCGGCGGCGCTGCTGACCGTGCTCGGGCCGGCGACCATCGCGTACGCCGTGATCCTCCCGCCGCTGATGCTGCTGGCCTTCACCCTCGGCCCGCTGCTGGGGCTGGCCTGGGCGCAGGGCCTGTTCACCCTGCTGGTGTCGGTGGTCTTCGCCCAGCTCGCCCCGGCGACCTGGCAGCTGGACGAGGTCCGGGCGCTGGATGTGCTCACCGGGAGTGTGGTCGGGCTGGTCTGCGGGCTGCTCGCCTGGCCGCGCGGCGCCCGGCACGAACTGGGCGCCGCCATCGCCCGGTTGCTGAGGGAGAGCGGCTCCTTGGTCACCTCGGTCACCGCGTTGTTGGTGCGCGGTCGCGGCTCGGGGCCGGAGGGGGTGAAGGACGGGGTGGGGGAGCGCGGGCAGGCCGCGGCGCATGCGGCGGAGCTGGCCCAGCGGGCGTACGCCCAGTACCTCACCGAGCCCTCGGCCGGCCGCGGCGGCGATCCGGTCGACTGGCACGCGGCGCTCATGGTGGGCCAGCACACCCTGAACGGCGGCTACTGGCTGCCGCTCTACGACGCTCCGCGGCCGGAGGCCCTCGCCGAGCAGGACCGGGCGCGGGTGTCCGCCCAGGCGGCGGGGCTGGCGGGGACGCTGACCGCCGAGGCGGCGGTCGCCGCCGGTGCCGCGGTTCCCGACGGGGTCCCCGTACCGCCGCACCGTGCCGCACTGGTCCGCGCGGTGCCGGAGCTGGTCGACCTCCAGCAGTGGCTGAGCGTGCTGGACCATGACGCGGAGCTGCTACGGGCCCCGCCCGCCGCCGCTAACTGACCCCGGCGTCGGCGGCCAGTTCGGAGGCATACGGCGGCTCCGCGCCGGCCCGGGTGCAGGTGACGGCGGCCGCCCGGGCCGCGTACCCGAGGACGTCCAGCCACCGTTCCCGATCCAGCGCCGGAGCGGGGTCGAGCGCGCCATGGTGGTCGAGCCGGTGCAGCAGGGCGGCGTTCACCGTGTCGCCGGCGCCGATGGTGTCCAGCACGGGCACCCGCTGCCCGGGGACGTCGAACCGCCCGCCGGTGCGGTCCAGCACGGTCAGCCCGTCGGTGCCGCGGGTGACCACCACCGCGTACGGACCGGCCGCCAGCCACCCCTCGACGGCGGTGTCCACATCCTCGGACCCGGCCAGCCAGGCGGCGTCCTGGTCGGAGAGCTTGAGCAGGGTCACCGACGGCAGCCAGGAGCGGAAGCGGGCCCGGTAGGCGCCCGCGTCGGGGATCAACCCCGGCCGCACATTGGGGTCCAGCGCGGTGAACAGCCCCCGCCGCGCCTCCCGGTGCAGCAGCTCCTCGTAGGCGCTCGCCCCCGGTTCGAGGATCAGCGAGCAGGTGCCGAAGACGATCGCCCGGGCCTCGGCGGGCAGCGCGCCGGGCAGGGCGAACAGCCGGTCCGCGGTGCCCTCGGCATGGAAGCGGTACGCGGCCGCGCCCGAGGCGGCGATCTCGGTGACCGCGAGGGTGGTCGGCTCCGGCCCGCGCTGGACCAGGGAGGTGTCCACGCCGTCGGCGGCCAGTCCGGCCAGCAGCGCCTCGCCGAACTGGTCGGTGGAGATCCGTGAGCAGAAGGCGGTTCGTGAGCCGAGCCGGGCCAGGGCGATCGCGGTGTTGTACGGGCCGCCGCCGCGCTTGGGCAGCAGTGCGGGCAGCCCGTCCGCGACCGGCCCCTCGGGTACCAGGTCGATCAGGGCTTCACCGGCGGAGACGATCATGCTGAGGCCTTTCCCGGAGGCGGACGTCGGGCAGCGGACTTCCCTTCGGCGGCCGGCCCTTGGCTGCGGTGGCCCTTCGCTGCGGTGGCTCTGCTTCGCGGGGCCGGGGCCGAGCGTACGGCGGGCGGGCGGTGCGGACCCCGCCGGGGTCCCGGTCCCGGGCTCGGTGCCGACGGGGTTCTTCGGTCGCGGCTCCGGGCCCCGGTCAGCTTCCGGCGGGGCGGACCTGGCGGGCCTCGTACAGGCCGCCCAGACGCTCGTACGCCTCGGCGACCACGGCCTCCGCCTCTCGTACCACCACCGGTGTCCGGTGCCGGCCGTCGCCTGCTCCGGCCTGCGGGTGGCGCCGCAGCCACCAGGTCTCCGCGAGGGCGTACAACCCGGAGGCGCACACGATGAGCGGGATCGAGAGGGCAAGCAGGATGTCACCCACGGACGGGCCTCCTTCGCGACAATCGGGCTGGTGTGCCCCGTGTACCCGGCGGACGGGTGAAGATGGCGCCCGTCCGCCGGGGTAACGCCCGACCCGGCCCGGGGGTGTTGGGTGCTCCGCCTTCGAAGGCATGTCCATCGCCGGATCGGGCGTCACGAGGCGGTGCGCTGTTACGCCGCATGGCCGGTGCCCGCGCCTCGGTCGAGCCGAAGAACCGGTGAACGCACATCGCGGGACGTACCGGCGGAAACACCTCAGGTTCGCAGTCCCCATCCGAACCGAGGTGATCACCCGATGCTCCACAGACACGCCCTGGCCGCGTGCACCGCCCTGTCGGCGGTCGGCGCGTTCGCACTGGCCCAGCCGGCCGGCGCCGCACCGGCCGACCCGCCCGCAGCGACCGTCCCGGCCTCGGCTCCCTCCGTGAGCGGTCCCGCCGACACCGACGGGGCCGCCCCCGGAGTGCTGGACGCCCTGCGGCGCGATCTGGGGCTGACCGACGAGCAGGCCCGCGCCCGGCTGCGCAACGAGGCCGACGCTGGCGCCCGAGCGGGCCGGTTGCGCAACGCGCTGGGCAGCCGCTACGCCGGGGCGTGGGTGAGCGGGCAGACCGCGGCCACGCTGACCGTCGCCACTACCGACGCCACCGACTCCGCCACCATCAAGGCGGCCGGTGCCGAGACCAGGGTGGTGCGCCACGGGCTGGCCGCGCTGGAGTCCGCCAAGGCCCGGCTGGACCGGCAGTCGGCGCGGACCAAGACCGCCGAGGCGCCCGTCTGGTACGTGGACCCGCGCACCAACACCGTCACCGTGGAGGCCACCCGGGCGGCCGCCGCCGAGGTGCTGCTCGACGCCGCCGGGGTGGACCGGAGCCTGGTGCGGACCGTGGCCGTCAAGGAGCGCCCGCGCGCCCTGTACGACCTGCGCGGCGGCGACGCCTTCCACATCGGCGGCGGGCGCTGCTCGATCGGCTTCTCCGTGGTCGCCGGCAGCCGCCAGGGCTTTGTCACCGCGGGGCACTGCGGCAGCGCGGGCGACGCCACGACCGGGTTCAACAAGGTCGCCCAGGGCAGCTTCCAGGCGTCCACCTTCCCGGGCAAGGACATGGCCTGGGTCGAGGCGAACGCCGACTGGACCGCCACCCCGTACGTCAAGGGCCAGGGCGGGGCGAACGTCGAGGTCAGCGGCTCCACCGAGGCCCTGGTGGGGGCCTCGGTCTGCCGCTCGGGCTCCACCACCGGCTGGCACTGCGGCACCGTCGAGCAGCACGACACCAGCGTCTCCTACCTGGAGGGCACGGTCCGCGGGCTGACCCGCACCACGGTGTGCGCGGAGCCCGGCGACTCGGGCGGCTCCTACATCTCCGGGGCGCAGGCCCAGGGGGTCACCTCGGGCGGCTCCGGGGACTGCGTCTCCGGCGGCACCACGTACCACCAGCCGGTCAACCCGATCCTCAAGGAGTTCGGGCTCACCCTGAAGACCGGTGCGCCGGACGCCGGGGACACCGGCAAGGCGGGCACCTGGGCGGCGGGCAAGGTGTACGACACCGGCGACCAGGTCACCTACGACGGCGCCTCCTACCGCTGCCTCCAGCCGCACCAGGCCCAGTCCGGCCGGGGCCCCTCGGCCAGCCCGGCCCTCTGGCAGCACGCCTGACGGCTCGCAGTCCAGCCCTCCTGCAGCGCGCCTGACGGCTCATGCGCTCGCCGGCCGCCGTTCCCTTCAGACGGCGGCCGGTTCGCCGTCCGCGTCGGGGTGCCCCGGGACCGGGCCGGACGCGCCCGCCTCCGCCGCCCCTCGGCCGCCGTCTCCATCCCCGTACCGCCGCAGCCCGCGGCCAGCAGCAGCACCCCGCGCCCGGCCACGACCGCGGCGGCCGCCGCCACCAGCCAGCCGACCGGGCCCGCCCGGAAGGTCTCGCCCAGCAGCGCCACCCCGATGATCGCCGCGGCGGCCGGATTGGCGAGGTTGACCACGGCCAGCGGGGCGGCGAGTCCGTCCCGGAACGCGAGCTGGGACAGCAGCATGCCCCCGGTCGCGAAGACCGTCACCAGGCCGCCCACCGCCACCGTCTGCCACCAGGGCACCGGCCCGCCGGGCAGGGCGCGGGTCAGCGCGACCGTCACCGTGGGCGTCAGCGCGGAGGCCACCCCGGAGGCGACCCCGGCGGCACTGGCGTACCGCAGCCGCCCCCGCCCCGTCGGCCGGCCCCGCAGCAGCGCGGCGATGAGCAGCGCGGTCGCCGCCCCGACGACCAGCGCCTCGGCCGTCGACAGCGCCTCACCGGGCGCGGCCGGGCCCACCACGGACACCAGGGCCAGCAGCCCGCCCAGCGTCCAGAGCGCACCCCGCCACTCCGCCCGGCCCACCCGCCGCCGCTCGTAGGCGGCGCCGAGCGGCAGGGCGGCGACCAGGGTCAGCGCGCCCAGCGGCTGGACCAGGGTGAGCGGGCCGTAGTGCAGCGCCGCCACATGCAGCAGCGCGCCCAGGCCGTTGAGGCCCACCGCCCACCACCACAGCGGCTGCCGGAGCAGCCCGTGCCCGGCCGGATCCCCGGCGGCCCGTACGGCGGCCAGGCGGGACTGGACCACCGCACCCAGCGCGTATCCCGCTGCGGAGGCCAGCGACAGCACCACCGCGAACACCAGCGCCCTCATGCCGGCACCGCCCTCGGTGCCGGGACCGCCCGGGCCCCGGCCGCGCGGAGCACCAGCAGCGCGCCGCCGAGCAGCACCGCGGCGGCCAGCGCGTCCAGCCAGTAGTGGTTGGCCGTGCCGACCACCACCAGCAGGGTGAGCAGCGGGTGCAGCAGCCACAGCCACCGCAGCCGGCCGCGGGTGGCCGCGATGACACCGACGGCCACCATCAGCGCCCAGCCCACATGGAGCGAGGGCATGGCCGCGAACTGGTTGGCCAGCGAGTCGGTCTCCGGGGCGGCGCCGTACACCGAGGGGCCGTAGCGCAGCGCGGTGTCCACCAGGTGGGTGGAGGCCAGCAGCCGCGGCGGGGCCAGCGGCAGGAGCAGATGGAGCGCCAGCGCGCCCGCGGTCAGCAGGGCCAGCGCCTGCCGGGCCCAGAGGTAGTGGGCCGGCCGCCGCCAGTAGAGCCAGACCAGGAAGGCCAGGGTGGCGGGGAAGTGGACGGCCGCGTAGTACGTGTTGGCCAGGTGCACCGCGGTCTCGTCGCGCAGCAGCACCCGCTGGACCAGGCCCTCGCCGGGGAGGTGGAGGGCGCGCTCCAGGTGCCAGACGCCCTCGGCGTTGCGGAAGGCCGGCCCGGGGTGCCCGTTCGCCAGCAGCCGCCCCAGCTTGTAGACCGCGAACAGCTCGGTGACCAGCAGCAGCTCGCGCAGCAGCGGGGGCCGGCCGGTCCCCGCCGGTCCGGGGCGGGTCTTCGCCGGTCCGGGGCGGGCGGGGGCGGTGGCGGTACGGGTACGGGGTGCGGGAGCCGCCGACGTCCGGCGTATCCCTCCGATCCCTCCGATCCCTCCGGCCCCTCTCAGAGCTGACCCGGCAGCCATCTGCGGCCCTTCGACGTGCGGTCACCCGGCCTCGGTGGGGCCAGGTGAGGTCCACCGGTCGGGTGGACCACGGAAGCGTAGATCCGTTCTTATCGAGACGCAAGCGTATCGGAACGTTTGCGTCTCGATTGAGCGCCGCCTACCCTCGTACGAGCGGGCCCGGACCGGACGGGCCCCTCACGCACCCCGGCGCGGCACCCACGGGAGACGACCGATGTCCACGCAGACGGCCACCGACACCACCCCGTCCCCCACCGCACCCCTCACCCGCCGCAGCAAGATCACCCCCCAGCGGGAGCGGGAGCTCTTCGACGCGGTCCTCGACCTGCTGCGCGAGCGCGGGTACGACGCCGTCACCATGGAGGGCGTTGCCGCGCGGACCAAGTGCGGCAAGGCCACCCTCTACCGCCAGTGGAAGACCAAGTCCCAGCTGGTCACCGCCGCGCTGGACACCAACCGCTGCTCCCTGTTCACCGGCGTCGACACCGGCTCGCTGGCCGGCGACCTGCGCGCCGCGGCCCGCGCCGCGAGCGACGGGCGGGGCCGGGACACCGCCCTGATGGAAGCGGTCGGCCACGCCTACCTCCACCACCCCGACCTGCGCCAGGCCCTCCGGGAAACGGTGATCAACCCGGAGGTCGCCGCCCTGGACGCCATGCTGGGCCGAGGCGTCGAACGGGGCGAGATCACCGCCGACAACCCGGCCGCCGCCTTCGTCGCCCCCGCGTTCCTGGGCGTCCTGCGGGTCGAACGGCTCTTCGAGGACCGCTTCGCCGACCAGGACGCGCTGCCCGCCTTTGTGGAGGCGGTACTCCTCCCGGCCCTGGGGCTCGGCGACGCCCCGGAGGCGGCCCCCGGCGTCTGAGCTGCCAGGGAGGGGTGGCCACCGCCCGCGTGCCCGGCGGGTGAGGGCGCCTGAGTCTCCGCCGCCGTGGCGGGTCTACCCCCCGGTCAGCGAGGGCGCCTCCGCGCCCGGGTCCACCGCCCCGCCGGCCGGGCCGTCGTCCAGCCGTTCCGCCAGCGCCCGCGCCCACTCCGCCAGCCCGGGCACATCGAGCCCGTAGGGCGAGGGGTACGGGATGATCCGGTCGGCGCCGCGCCGCAGCAGCCGGGCCCCGCCCGTCAGGTTGCCCCGGGCCCCGTGGGTCAGCCCCACCGCCAGCTGGGCCAGCCCGCGCCACAGCTCCCGCTCCCCGGGCCGCCGCTCGGCACACCCCTTCCAGGCGTCCTCGAACACCTCGTGGGCGTGGAACGGCGCCCCCGCGTCCAGCAGCCGCTGCGCCTCGCGCACCGTCTCCTCCGGGGTCCGCTCCACCCCCTCGGGCTGCCGTTCCACCCCTCGGGCGCCGTACGGCAGCGGCCGCCCGAGTCCGTCCCGGGGCCGGGCACTGCGGGCCCGCCCCTCGGCATCCCGGTCCCTGCTGGTCCTGTCCACCCGGCCATTGTCCGCCGCCCCCGCCCCGGACCGCCGCCCTGCGTGAACCACCTCGGTGGGTGAGGTAGTGTTGGCGTGCGCGCTCACCACGGCGGACAGCCGGTCGGCGCGCATCGGGACGTGGCGCAGCTTGGTAGCGCACTTGACTGGGGGTCAAGGGGTCGCAGGTTCAAATCCTGTCGTCCCGACTTGTGAGAGTCGTGGTTCAGGGCCGGTTCGGAGACATCCGAACCGGCCCTTGATCGTTCTTGGGGGCCAGTTGGGGACCAAACCGCTCTGAGGGGATCACACGGCAGTCATTGCCGTGAGTGGCAGTGAACGAGGTGTACGGAGCACCATGAGGTGCGCAGACAATGCGGCACGCGCTGCCGTGATCTGGTCAGCGTCGGGGTGCAGGTAGCGCTGGGTGGTGGTCAGCGAACCGTGTCCGGCGATCTTGCAGAGCACATGAAGCGGGACGCCGGCGTCGGCGAACCAGGTCAGTCCGGTGTGGCGGAGGTCGTGTCGCCGGAGGTGCTTGAAGCCGAGCTCGGTTACGACGTCGTCCCAATGGGTGGCGTCGCGCAGGACTGCGGTGGAAATGCGTCCCCCGCGTGGGCCATAGAAGATCCGGGCATCGGGATCGTTGCCGACGGCTAGCAGGCGCTGGGCAACCATCGGCCGCACCTCCTCGATGAGGGGTACTGTGCGGGCACGCTTGCCCTTGGTCGCCTTGTCGACGAGACCTCCTGGGGCAGGGGTGGTCCGTCGGCGCACGGTCCAGATCCAGTTGTAGGTGTCGATGTCCCTTACGCGGACTCCGGAGACCTCGCCTATCCGGGCGGCGGTGGAGGCGGCGAGGTGACCACGTCCCCCCAGCCCTGGTATTCGCCGTGTGATCGGACTACTAGAGCCTTCGCGAGGGCCTGAAGAGGTTCCCAGTTTGGCAGGGCCAACGCTCGCGGGTCATTGAGTTCGTCCTCGACCAGCTGGTACTGGCGTTGCCAACCGCTGACCCTGGCAGGGGTGACCTTGATGAGCCCGTCTCGAACGGCTTGCTCCATCACGCGAACGAGGAGGGCAATGGTGTTCTTGACGGTGGAGCGGCTGTGCTCGTCGGCGATCCACCGGTAGATCGTACGGTCCACCGCGCCATTGGCGATCATCCGGATCGAGTAAGTGAGCCGATGGAGCTGCTCGGCGTGCAGCGGACGGCGCGCCTCTACCTCGCCGACGAACGAGATCGTTGTGGCAGGTGGAGCAGGCCCGGCCGTGGACGACGGCACGGGTACCCGCAGCCGCTGCGGGGTGGGCTGGCCCCCACCCCGTCACGTTGATCGACTTGACTGCTCGCGCCCAGTGGACACGGCCCTCGCTAAAGTCATCACTTGAGAGCCGCCAGTAGTCCATACCGATGGCGATCAGTGCTGGGCCTCACAGCGCCGGGGTGACGGCGGTGTCCGGCGTCGCAGACGCCGAAGAGCCAGTTGCCGGGTGCCTGCGGGTCGTCGTTGGTGAGGTAATCGATGCCCCCGCTAGGGCGGCAACCGTGAGCTGAAGAAGGTGATCGAGGGGTACTCGAAAGGCGCATCACCCCACCATGGTCCTTGGCGCCTGGAAAAGCCCACGAACTGACGTCAACCGTGTGGCTGCAGGCATGGCCGCCACCACGGCCGAGTGACAACTGAGCGCGAGAGTTGGCCGATCGTAGGGATGGAGACTCTCTGTCCATCGGCGGGTGTCACTGCTCGGCCGTAAGCTCGCGAGACACGAGAAGGGGGCCTTACGTGCGCGACCGCATGCTGACAACCGACGTACCGCTCGGGCCGTTCGAAGGGACTGAGATCACTGTCCACTCGGCCAAGGGGAAGAACGCGAAACTGCACGTCCGCAGGGAGTGCGGCCAACTGCGAACGTCCAACGTAGTGACTGCTGAGGTCCCGCTGAACGCGGCCGTCGTGGACAGATTCTGCTCCGGGTGCGCGGACTGGGGGCCGAGCGTCCGGCCGACGACGGGGCTGGGCATCTTCATGGGCGCACTCGGTGGAACGGGACTGCTCCACCAACTGCAGGCCTATGCAGGGCCGGATGAGGACGTGTACTGGACCCAGGAAGAAGTACGAGCCGCAGCCGAGCTCCTGCGCGCGAAACCGGATCCGGAAGAAGATGACGACGACAGCCGGTGGGAGGCGCGCCGGGAAGCCGAGGAGCTCCAGGACCGGGTCTTGTCCCGCTGGCGTCACGCAGCCGAGAGCCTATACCGGTCACAGGCTGTCATCGCTCACTTCCGATGGCTCACGGACTGGGCAAGGCCGAAGGTGGTTGTGAAGGAGAACTACCTCGCCACTCTGCGGGAGCAGGCGGCTCTCTTCGTGGATCCGGCAGGGCTTGTCGTCGCTGCTGCCGCTGCGGCACTGGAGGTGCCTCAGTTGCCGGCTGACGACCCGGCCTTCGCGGTGCTCGGCGACTGCAAGAAGATCTCCGCCGGGCTGAGCGCGCTCTGGAGGCGGTGGCAGTACGACGCCGAGCGAGGGTGGGAAGGACCGGACTCACGGGAGATCGTTCGCTACCACCTAGTACGGGACATCAGGCCCAACAAGAAGGGGCACGACGAAGCCCTGGCCGGTGCCGCCCGTCTGATTCGGTCCTGGGAGGAGAAAGCCCGGGCAGTAGCCGAGTCGACGGTCATGGAACCGACGCTGTTCATCACGGCACGTCTACCGGAGCGCGAGGAGGAGCCTGCGCGCCCGGGTGAGGGCGTGGCGGACATCCTCAAGGGCATGGATCCGTGGACCACGGGCGTGCTGGTGACCTGGGCCGTCCATGCCGACTGGAGCCGCGGAATCCTGACTCTGAAGGTCCCTGCACTCGTTGCCGACCGGCTCCTAGCCATGTCGGGCGGCATCACTTGTGTCCCGGGCGGCACCGAAGACGCACCAATCGAGGTCGATGTCCGGGAACAGGCCGATACCCTCCGCCCCGGGATCTTTGACGATTCCGAGGTCTTCACCCGCCAGCCCGTCACGCTGGCGCACCTCCGGGCCCTGCGTGTCTACTCGTACGCGGTCGACCAGCTGTGCATCGTCTTCTCGACGAGCGGCGGCGCCGAAGTCCTGTCTCTCGACGCCATCGAGCGGAGACTGGCCCAGGGCTGGACCGGGGTCATCGTGGCCAGCGCTTCGGACCTCCCGAGCAGCGTGATCAGCCCGTGGGTCAAGCAAGTCGCCCTCGCGCCAGACACGTCAGACCCAAGCGACGCACGGCAGCCTGGGTTCGGCGCCGCCTTTAGCCTCACGGCCGGAGCCCAGGACGCGGTGCGCTGGCCACACGGGGACCGGGCCAAGGAGCACAACCTGCGCCTGCTTGCCATGGCACGCGGCGTCTCCGATCTGCGAACCCTCGACACGGGCCGCTCCGCAACCCTGCCCCCAGCCGTTTGGGAAGGCCTCCTCGCGCCTGCTCGGCTTGACCTCGCCCCATTCCGCCCGCCCAACAGCGACCGCTGGCGCAGCGGCAGCGGTCTTCCTCTCGGCGTGCTCCGCCACGCTCAGATCTACACCACGAACGCGGACCCGCGGCTGGAGGGCAAGGGCCACTCGCCGCTGTGCCGGCATACACGGGAGCGGGGCGTTGCTGCGAGCGACGACCTCCTGTCGGTGGCCGATCTGCTGGCCCGTGACGACTTCGACTGGTGCAGCAAGTGCGGCGGCTACGCCGTACGCCGACTGACCGACACCCAGCTCTCGTACTACCGGGCAGCGCACAGCCTGCACGACATCACCAGGCAGCTGGACGACAGTCGGCCACACCGAGCTCCGGTCGACATCGAGGCCGTCGTCAACCAGCTGGAAGAGCTCGCTGACTGGGAACCCGGGAGCCGTGAGGGCTGGGGTGTGGAAGGCCACTGGCCCTGGCGTGAGGCTGTCCGAGAGCAACGACGCCGAGCCGAGAAGCTGCGATGCGCCGATTCGTCCTGACCCTCTTCCTCCTGGCTCCCCGCCCGTTTGCGAGCAGGCGGGGAGCCACGCGGCACTGATGAGGATCTCCCCGGTCGGCCGCAGTGGGGCCTCCGACCGAACATCATGTACGAGGCGGAGAACCGGGCTCTGGACGCCTTAGAGCTGACGGTCGCGCAGCGCGCCCGCGTGCCCGAGGTGATGGCCGGTCCCCTGCGGGGCATGGCCACCGAGGGGCGGCCCGAACTCCCCGCCGCCTGAACGCCAGGAAGCCACAGCGGGTAGGGGCTGCGGCTTCCTGGCGTGCAAACGGCCTACCCGGCTGCTGCGACCTCGCGGGCCGTATCCGCGAGCCACGCCGGGGCGTCCCGGCCGATGGCGCGCAGCGTGGACCGTAGACGGACGCGGGTCCGCGACGACGTGACCGCGCGCAAGATCGGTTCGAGCCGGAGCAGCGGTGCCTCGGCCTCTCGCCACGCCCCCAGCCGCACGAGGGCGGTCAGCTCCGCAAGCACGTTGCCGAACTCCCGGCGGCCCCCGCCGCCCGAGGCCGCCGAACTGCGCTGGAGGTGAGGCAGCGCCGCACGCGGGTCTCCAAGGCTCAGCAGCGCCTCACCGGTGTGCAGCTCCACTTCCGTGGTGTCGATCCACCACGTGAACGCAGGGTCGTTGGACTGTATCGAGTCCTGGAGCGCCCCTGTGGCCCGCTCCAGCGCATCCAGGGCGCGGCACCGGTCTCCCGCCTGCGCGAGGCTTCGCGCGCGGCGTACGCGGGCCATGAGCGCTACGCGGCCGGTTACCTCGCGGCCGGTCAGCATCTCGTCCGTGATTGCCATGGCCTCACCGGCGCGGCCGGTGTGCACGTCGATCATGGCGATCAGATCCAGGATGAACCACTCCAGCGGGGCGTCCCCGGCGAGCCGGGCCAGAGTGTGCGCCTCCGCGAGCGTGGCGCGTGCCTCGCGAAACCGGGCGGCGTCGTGGAGCAGCCACCCGGCTACCTCCCCGATCTCCGCCACCTGAGCGAGGTGCTGCTTGTCCTCGCCGGTGATCCGGCCGCGCTCCGCCTCCCACACCTGCACGGCCGCGTCCGCCACGTGGTCCCCGCCGTGGCGGTTGTCGTGCGCGAGCAGCCACCCCACGGCGTCCTGCGCGTACGTGTCCGGCTCGCGGATGGCGCAGCCCGGCGGCTCAGCCTCCCCCCGGGCTCGCGCAGCCTGCCCGTCCAGGTCATCCAGCGGCACCCCGAGCACCTGCGCGAGCGGGGGCAGCCACGCGTCCGGGATGCGCCCACCGCGTTCCCACCGGGAGACCTCGTTGCGCGTCAGGGTGGTGATCCCGGCGACGGCACACAGCCGGAGTGCCAGGGAGCGCTGCGAGAGGCCCGCACCTCTGCGCAGGCTCGCCAGGTGCGCGCCGAACTGAGCGCGTTTCGCTTGGTCGTTCACGTGGTGCCTCCCTGCTACCAAGCTACTCGCCGCTGGCCCCTCCCCTGGCCCCCCGCGCGGCCCCTCCCACCGATCGGGGACGCCGGTTACCTGAACGCGAAGCGCCCCGGCGACCGCGCGAACGGCCCCGGGGCTGGCCGATCTGAAGGAAGCAGACCGACATGCCGCAACTTACAATCCGGGCTTGCCGGGTTGGGCACCCGGGGTACAGCGAGAAGCTGCCGAGGCAGCCCGAGAGTGCAGCCGCCGCCCGGCGTCTGCTGCGTACCGCCTGTGCTGTCTGGGCGCTGGACGACTTGGCCGAGGACGGGACGCTGATCGTGTCCGAGCTGGTGGCCAATGCCGTGCGGCATGCCCGGCGAGAGTCCATTCGCGTGGTGGTGGAGCGCACCGCGCCGCGCACGGTCCGTGTGGCCGTGGCGGACTTCTCCCACGTGCGGCCCGAGCTGCGTACGCCGAAGGACGACGAGGAGGGCGGACGCGGTCTGGCCCTCGTGGCGGTGATGGCGGCCGACTGGGGGACGGACATGCGGCGCTGGGGCAAAATTGTGTGGGCGGACCTGGAGGGGCGCGGGTGACCACGGGAGAAGCCCCCGGCCGCAGCGCGGCGCGCGCCCATCTGTCTCAGTTGATCGAGCTGTTCGGTGCGGACGGGTGCCTGCGGATCAGTACAGCCCCTGCTGAACCCGGGCCGCCCGTCGGCGGCGGAGATTCCGAGGGCGACGAGCAGGACTGACCGCCTCAGGACGCGGCGAAGCCCCGGCCGGTGAACTCCACCGCGCCGGGGCTTCGCCGTCTCACCCTCGTCTCACACAGATCTCACAGACTCGGTGCACTCCCCTGGAGATGACGGCCCTGACCTGGACGGTTCCGCGTCTCCCGGGCTCCACGAGACCCCCTGGACGGTGTTTCGTTCACTGGGGGTCGAGGGTCGCAGGTTCAAATCCTGTCGTCCCGACTTGTGAGAGTCGTGGCCCTTGATCGTTCTTGGTGCGGACCGTCAGCGGAACAGGCGGAAGAACCCGCGGACCTGCTCCACCAGCGACTCCGGCTGCTCCAGCGCGGCGAAGTGGCCGCCATGCGGCAGCTCCTCGAACCAGCGCAGGTCGGTGAACCGCAGCTCGGCCTCCCGCCTCGACGGGCGGGTGATGTCGCGCGGGTAGACCGACAGCCCGGAGGGCGCGGTCACCTTGTCCCGGAAGTGGGCGAAGCTCTCCCAGTACAGGCGCGCCGACGACGTGGCCGAGGCGGTGAACCAGTAGACCGAGATCTCGTCGAGGATCGTCTGCCGCGACAACGCGTCCTCGGGATGGCCGTCGTTGTCCGTCCACGCCCAGAACTTCTCGGCGATCCAGGCGGCCTGCCCCGCCGGGGAGTCGGTGAGACCGTAGCCGAGCGTCTGCGGCCGGGTGGCCTGGAGCGCCGAGTACCCCCGGCCGGTGCGCCGCATTTCCTGTTCGGCCTGGAGATTTGCCAGCTCCGCGGGCGTCGGGTCGTCGAAGGTGCCCGCCGCCACGGATCCCAGGTTCAGGTGCACGCCGGCCACCCGCTCGGGCGCCACCTCGCCCAGCGCCCCTGACACCGCTGAACCCCAGTCACCGCCCTGCGCGCCGTACCGCTGATAACCGAGCGAGACCATCAAGGTGTCCCAGGCGCGCGCGGTGCGCGTGATGCCCCACCCGGTCGTCGTCGGCTTGTCACTCCAGCCGTACCCGGGCAAGGACGGCGCGACCACGTGGAACGCGTCCGCCGGGTCACCGCCGTGTGCGCGCGGGTCGGTCAGCGGGCCGAGGACCTTCAGGAACTCCAGCACCGAACCCGGCCACCCGTGCGTGAGCACCAGCGGGAACGCGTCCGGCTCCGGGGAGCGGACGTGCAGGAAGTGGATGCCCAGCCCGTCGATCGTGTCGCGGTACTGCGGAAACGCGTTCAGCCGCTCGGCGAACCCGAAGTCGTACTCCTCGGACCAGCTGCGGCACAGCTCCTGCGCGTACGCCAGTGGCAGACCCTGCGACCAGTCGTCCACCGGCTCGCGCTCGGGCCACCGGGTCCGGCGCAGTCGTTCACGCAGGTCCGCGATCTCGGCTTCGGTGATGCTGACCTCGAACGGCCTGGCGGGCATGGCAAGGCTCCTTACTGGTCACGGTGTGAGGGGAGCGGGTGCGGGTGACCCGTCATCGCGGGCTCTTAGGCGTGGCGTCGGGGTCGGGTTCGGGGTGGCGGTCGGCGGCAGGGCGCCGGGTCAGGCTGAGGACGAGACCGGCCAGGGGGAGTGCCGCGAGCACGGCGAGGGCCACCGGCACCGGCACGATGCCGGACAGACCCGCGACAGCGGCCGGACCGATCCCGCCACCCAGGGCGTTCATGAAGTTCAGCAGCCCCTGTGCGGTGTCGCGGTCGTCCGCGGCGACCAGGTCCGGCGCGAGGCCCACCAGTACGGCTTGGGCGCCGGCGAACCCACACACGGTCAACGCGGTGCCGAGGACGATCAGGATCGGCCCGGTGGAGATCGCGACCACGAGCACGCCGATGACGGTGAGTGCCGCAAGCCCGGCCGACACCTGCCAGCCGGTGAACCGGTCGGTCACGGTGGGGACCAGCCGCCCGGCCACCAGCGAAAGGGCGGCGGCCGGGACCAGGAGGACGCCGGCTTCCAGCGGGCCACCGCCGGTGGCCTGCTCGATCAGGTACGGGGCGCGGAACAGCACCCCGTAGTAGCCGGCGAAGACGGTCCCGCCGATGAGCCCGGCCGCCAGGAAGCCGCGGGATGCGATCACCCGCCGGGGCACGAACCCGTCGGGGGTGCTTCGCACGCGCCACCGCAGTCCCACGGCGGCGAGCGCCCCGGCGGCGGCCACGGCGAGTGTGACCGAAACGGGCAGGCCGACCGAGTGTGCCTGCAGCAAGGTGATCAAGGAGCCGGCGGATACCGACAGCAGGGCCGCGCCGACGATGTCGAGTCGTCCGGTCGAGCCGTTCCGCTCACCGTTACTGCTACCGCTCCGCGTCAGTGCGTGCCTGCTGGGCCATGCGGCCAGCAGGAGGGGTAGTGCGAGGACCGGGATCGCGAGCACGGCACGCCACCCGAGCCATGCGGTCACCGCTCCGCCCAGCAGTGTCCCGCACCCCGACGCCGTCGCGCTGGCGGCCGCGATGATCCCCAGGGAGCGGATCCGCTGCCGCCCGGGAAGGGCGGTGGCCGCGGCGAAGACGGCGATCACGGTCGCGCCCGCCCCGGCGCCGCCGATCAGTCGGCCGACGATCACGACGGACAGTGTCGGTCCGGCAGCGGCGAGCACGGAGCCCGCGGCGAGCGCCACGACCCCGGCGACGAGGACCTGGAAGGGGTTGTAGCGGACCAGCAGCCGACCGGCGACCGGCATCGCGAGCGCGGAGGTCAACGACCAGGCGGCGAGAATCCACGCGGTGGCCCCGAACGGCACCCCGAGTGCGCGGCCGATGGCCGGCAGGGCCACCGACGGCGCTCCCAGTGCCACGTACATCGGCAGCACCAGCATCCCCAGAGTCAGCCCCAGCCGGCGCCCGCTCGGGGCGTCGGTTCGCTCCGGTGCCGGGCGCCCACCAGGCGGGATCGTCTGCTTCGTCGTCACCTGCCGCGTGCGTTGTGACATGCTAATCCTCCCTTGCGTGTAACGTTACGAGGGAGTGAGGAGACACGTCAAATGCGGGATGCGTATTACAGCCCATCGGTGGTCCAGACAGCCGTCGACCTGGCCAACACCCTGAGGCCGATCAAGGGAGAGGACGCCCTGGAGACCGTGGAGCAGCTCCGGGGCTTCCTGGACGACCATCCCGAGGCCGAGCCTCCGGGTGCGGCCGCGGACCAAGGGGCCGGTCCGCGGCGTCTCACGGGCGCCGACCTCGCGGAAGTCCGCGCGGTGCGCGAGACGGTGCGCACGGTGCTCGAACGGGCGAACGCGGACGGGGCCGAGGCCATGGCTCTGATCAACGACGGTCTGCGCCGCAGCCGCGCCACCCCGGTACTGCGCCGTGAAGGCGATCGCTGGTGGACCGAGGTGACCTCCGACACCGACCGCTGGGCGGCGCACCTTGCCGCGACCACGCTCAGCGCACTGGCCTCCGTGATCGCCACGCTCGGTCCCGCTCGTCTCGGCGTCTGCGCCGGGCCGACCTGCCGGGCCACTTTCGTGGACCTCTCGCGCAATGGCTCGAAGCAGTACTGCACCCGAACCTGCGCACACCGGGCCAGCGTCGCGGCCTACCGGAGCCGGCGCAGCCCCCGTTGAGCGCCGACACCGCAATCGCGCACTCTCGGCTGTCCTGCCGGCCGGTCCCGGCGCCCGACGCGGGAGTCCGGTACGGGGTGAACAGCTCCTGGTGAGCGGCGTGTTCACATCCTTGCAACACCCGTTCCCACTATGCGGACACCTGCGGGAATATCTCGACAGGGCGGCCCGGGCACTGCGAGTCTCCCGCTATGCATCTCGCCAACCGTCGTTCCCTGGTCACCGCGGTCACCGCCGCCTGCTCCGCCGTCGCCCTCTGCGCCGCCCTGACCGGCTGCGCCCCGCAACCGGAGGAGAAGACGAAGACTTCGGGCCAGGCCGGCGCGACGACCGGGGCCTGCGCGCCGGGCGGGCTCGCCACCGAGATCGAGGGGAAGCTGACCGTCGGCACGGACAAGCCCGCCTACGCGCCCTGGTTCTCCGACGACGAGCCGTCCAACGGCAAGGGGTTCGAGTCGGCGGTGGCGTACGCCGTGGCGAAGCGGCTCGGGTACGCGCGCGACGCGGTGGTCTGGCAGCACGTGCCGTTCAACAGCGCCTTCGCGCCCGGGGCCAAGAAGTTCGACTTCGACATCAACCAGGTCTCCATCAGCGAGTCCCGGAAGAAGGCCGTGGCGTTCTCCTCTGGCTACTACGACGTGCGCCAGGCGGTCGTCGCGCTCAAGTCGTCGAAGGCCGCCGGGGCAAAGAGCACGGCCGATCTCAAGGACGTCAAACTGGGCGCCCAAGTGGGCACCACCAGCCTGGAGTTCATCAACGACCGGGTGAAGCCCACCACGAAGCCGGCCGTCTACCAGCGCAACGACTTCGCCAAGTCGGCGCTGAAGACCGGCCAGGTGGACGCCATCGTGGTGGACCTGCCCACCGCCTTCTACATCACGGGGGCCGAGGTGCCGGAGGCGAAGGTCGTCGGCCAGTTCACGAACTCATCCGATGATGCGGAGCAGTTCGGCCTGGTCCTGGACAAGGAGTCCACGCTGACCTCCTGCGTGAGCGGTGCGGTGGACGCCCTGCGGAAGGACGGCACGCTCGCCGCCCTGGAGAAGGAGTGGCTCTCCGACGCCGTCGACGCGCCGGTGCTCAAGTGACCCTGCACAAGACGTACAAGACGCTCCCCGAGGAGGACACCTACGTCCCCTCCGAGCGCCGGATCACCCGCGAACGCCACCGGCGGGCCCGCACCCGGCGGGCGACGGCGATCGCCGCCACCAGCACGCTGGTGACGGGGGTGGTGCTGTTCCTGCTGATCACGGGCTCGCCCGGCTGGGACCGTACGCGGGAGACGTTCTTCGACCCGCACTACGCGCGCGTGGCGCTGCCCCAGGTCCTGGAGGGCCTGTGGCTGAATCTGCGGCTGCTGGCGGTGTGTGGCTGTGCCGTGCTCGCGCTCGGCCTGCTGCTGGCCGTGGCCCGCACACTGCGCGGACCGGTGTTCTTCCCGATCCGGGCGCTGGCCACCGTGTACACGGACTTCTTCCGCGGACTGCCGCTCATCATCTGCCTGTTGATGGTGGTCTTCGGGGTGCCCGCGCTGCGCCTGCAGGGGGTCACCAACGATCCGGTGCTGCTGGGCGGCGCGGCCCTGGTGCTGACGTACTCGGCGTACGTCGCGGAGGTCTTCCGGGCGGGCATCGAGTCCGTGCACCCCTCGCAGCGGGCCGCCGCCCGGTCGCTGGGGCTCAGCAGCGGCCAGACGCTGCGGTTCGTCGTACTGCCCCAGGCGGTACGACGGGTGGTGCCGCCGCTCCTGAACGACCTGGTCTCCCTCCAGAAGGACACCGGTCTCGTCTCGATCGCCGGGGCGGTGGACGCCGTCTACGCGGCGCAGATCATCGCCAGCAAGGACTTCAACTACACCCCGTACGTCGTGGCGGGCCTGGTCTTCGTCGCGCTGACCATCCCGATGACCCGGCTCACCGACTGGGTGACGGCCCGGATGGACCGGCGGCGGGCCCAGGGAGGACTGGTATGAGCACAGCGCCCGTGCTGCGGATGGAGGCGGTCCGCAAGTCGTTCGGCACATCGCTGGTGCTGCGGGACGTGGACCTGGAGGTCGCCCCGCACACCGTGACCGCGCTGATCGGCGCGTCGGGGTCCGGGAAGTCGACCCTCCTGCGGTGCGCCAACCTCCTGGAGGAGATCGACGACGGGGCGATCTGGCTGGAGGGCGAGGAGATCACCGACCCCCGTACGGACGCGGACGCGGTGCGGCGGCGGATCGGGGTGGTCTTCCAGGCGTACAACCTCTTCCCGCATCTGACCGTCCTGCAGAACATCACCCTCGCCCCGCAGCGCGTCCACGGCCTCTCCCGCTCCCAGGCCGAAGCGCGGGCGCGCGAGCTGCTGGAGCGGCTCGGGCTCGGCGCGAAGGCGGACGAGTACCCGGACCGGCTCAGCGGCGGCCAGCAGCAGCGGACGGCGATCGTACGGGCGCTGGCGGTGCGGCCCCGGCTGCTGCTCCTGGACGAGATCACCGCCGCCCTGGACCCGGAGCTGGTGGGGGAGGTGCTGGGCCTGGTCCGCGAGGTGAAGGACGAGGGCATGACGATGGTGATCGCGACCCATGAGATGGCCTTCGCGCGCGAGGTCGCCGACCAGGTCTGCTTCCTGGACGCCGGAGTGGTGCTGGAGCGGGGGACACCGGAGGAGGTGTTCGGCGAGCCTCGGCAGGAGCGTACGCGGAGGTTCCTGCGGCGGATCGTGGAGGCGGGGCGGTTGTGAGGTGTGCCGCGCCGCCGGCGGGGAGCCCGACCTGTCGGGAACTCGCCGGACGCACCCGCTACTCCGCGGCGACGCTGTCCGCGGTGGCCGGTGGCCGGGTGCTGCCGACCGTTCGGGCGGCGAGCGCGGCCACGGTCCGCAGCTCGGCGGCCGGGGACCCGGCCCGGCTCAGCACGGCCAGGGACTGGTTGACCGCGACGACGTACGTGGACAGATCGTCCAGCACGTGCGGCTCGGCCCGTAGACCGGTGAAGGCGGCGCGCAGACGCGAGCGCTGTGCCTGGAGCAGGTCGCGCACATGCGCGGCGCTGTCCGGCGTGAGCACCGGCAGTTGAGCGAGGGACTGCGCGATCAGGCAGCCGGCCGGAACGGCCGGATCGGCGATACGGCGCAGAGTGACGTCGAGAAACGCCTCCACCAGACGCGCGGGCTCTCCAGGATGGGCCATGAGGGCATGGTCGTACCGCGCGCCGTAGTGAGCCGCGTACCGGTCAAGGCATCGGCGGAACAGGGCGTCCTTGCTGCCGAAGGTGCCGTAGAGCGAGCCGCGCCCCAGTCCGGTCGCGGAGCCGAGAGCGTCCAGGGACGCGTCGGTGTAACCCTGCTGCCAGAACACGAGCATGGCCCGCTCGACGGCCGCGTCGACGTCGAACTGCTTGCGTCCCGCCATGGCCGGCACCTCCTCGTCTCCGACTCCGCGTTCGGGTCGACCCTATCTCCATCTTGGACTGATCGGTACAGTCATCTTGTACTGTTCGATACAAGATGATGGGACGACCGGAGGAGTGCTGTGATGAGTCTGTCGTCAGAGAAGTGCGCCATGATCGCGGGGCGCGGTTCCGTCCAGGGGGCGCCTCACCTGCCCGACGGCTTCGCCGACACCTTCACCAGCCGCTACGTCGACGTCGGCGGTGTGCGGCTGCACGCCGTGACCGGCGGGGAGGGGCCGCCTGTCCTGCTGCTGAGCGGCTGGCCCCAGACCTGGTACGCGTGGCGCCTGGTGATGCCCGCCCTGGCCGCCGACTTCCATGTCGTCGCGGTGGACGCGCGGGGGGTGGGACTGTCCGAACGGCCCGCGACCGGTTACGACACCGCCACCCTCGCCCGCGACATGGCCGGTCTGATGGCCAGTCTGGGGCACGAGCGCTTCGCCGTGGTCGGCCATGACGTGGGCATGTGGACCGGCTACGCGCTGGCCGCCGATCATCCCGGGCGGGTCGAACGGCTGGCGGTCGCGGAAGCCGTCATCCCCGGCCTGACCCCCTCACCGCCCCTGTTCGGCAGCGAGGAGGGCAACAACCGTCTGTGGCACTTCGCCTTCAACCGTCTCGACGGCCTCAACGAGCAACTGGTCCGGGGGCGCGAACACCTCTTCTTCGGTCATCAGTTCGCCACGAAGGCCGCCCGCCCGCTGCCCGACCACGCCGTCCGGCACTACATCGACACCCTCGCCGCCGACCCCGACGCGCTACGCGCCAGCTTCGCGTTCTACCGCGCGCTCGACGAGACCATCGCGCAGAACCAGCGGCGCGCGGCCCGGCGTCTGACGCTGCCCGTCCTGGCGGTCGGCGGTGGACACAACCTCGGTCCGGCCGTCGGTGCGACCATGGAACGCGCGGGGGACGACGTCACCACGGTGGTCATTCCGGAGTGCGGACACTTCCCGGCCGAGGAGACCCCCGAGGAACTGCTGATCGTCGTGCGGTCCTTCCTCGCCCCCCGTCGGGACCGCCGCTCGGCGGCTTCCTGACCGCCTCCGGGGGGCGCCACCGTGTGCGCGCCGGACGATACGGGGCCCATTGGATAGGTGCACGTGTGCGAGTCGTACTCCCTATGGGCTACTGATCGTCAGGGCTGGGACACCCCCGTGGAATTGCCCCTACGGTGGCGCGCAGCCGCCTGGATCACGGCGGACGGCCAGCTGGAGGTGTCATGGCGTCACCGCCCGTCGCGGTTCTGACCGGTGTGGGCTCGTGCCTGCCGGAGCGGGTCGTGCGCAACACGGACGAGCCCTTCGCCCGGCTGGACACCAGTGACGAGTGGATCCGCAGCCGTACCGGGATCGAGTCCCGGCGCTGGGTGGGGGAGGGGACGAGCACCGGGGACCTGGCGGTGCGGGCCGGTGCCGCGGCACTGCGCAGCGCCGCCGCCGAGTCGGTGGACCTCGTGGTGGTCTGCACCACCACGCCCGACCACCACTCCCCGGCCACCGCACCCTGGGTCGCGGCGCGACTGGGGCTGGGACCGGTCCCCGCCTTCGACCTGGCGGCGGCCTGCTCGGGCTTCACCTACGCCCTCGCGGCCGGCCGCGCCTGGATCACCGCCGGTATGGCCCGCACGGTGCTGCTGATCGGGGCGGAGACGCTGTCCACCATCACCGACCAGGACGACCGGGGCACCGCCGTGGTCTTCGCCGACGGCGCGGGGGCGGTCGTCCTGCGGGCCGGGGAGGCCGACGAGCCCGGCGCGGTGCTGGCCACCCGGCTCGGCAGCGACGGCACCCAGGTGGACCTGGCGGTCATCGCGGCCGGCGGGTCCCGGCGGCCCGAACCCGAGCGGCCCGAGGAGCGGGGTGAGCGGTGCCTGCGCATGCGGGGCCCGCAGATGTTCTCGCACGCGGTGCGCCGGATGACCGAGGTCTCCCGGGACCTCCTGGCCGGCGTCGGCTGGTCGGCCGGGGAGGTCGAGGCGTTCATCGGGCACCAGGCCAACCAGCGCATCCTCGACAAGGTCGCCGAACTGGTCGGCGTCCCGGCCGCCGCCTGCCTGGGCAACATCCGCACCGTGGGCAACACCTCCTCGGCGTCCATCCCCCTGGTCATGGACGAGGCGGTGCGCGACAAGGCCGTCCCGCCCGGCGCCCGGACCCTGCTCACCGCCTTCGGCGGCGGCGCCGTCTGGGGTGCCGCCGCACTGACCTGGCCCGACATCCCACCCACCCTCTGACGTGAGGACCCCGGACATGGACACCGCCCCCGTGGACACCACCGGCGAGGACCCGCTGGACTTCGTCACCCGCTACCTTCAGCGCGAATTCCAGGTGCCCGCGCACGAAGCACGGCCGGAGGCCACCTTCTCCAGCCTCGCCCTGGACTCGATCGCCCAGGTGGAGCTGTTCGTCACCCTGTCCGACCACTACGGCATCGAGCTGGACGACTCGCACGCCTCCGACCAGCTCACCCTGCGGCAGACGGCCGAGCTGGTGCACGACGAACTCGGGCGGGCCGGCGGCGGGCGGACGGCGTCCACGGCGACGGCCCGCGACTGAGGGCCGGGGAGGGGTGGGGCGGATGGCGGGCCGGACGGAGGGGGAGGACCGCGTGGGCGGGACCAGCACACGGGAGCTGCACCACGACGGCCTGCGCTTCTCCTACCAGCGCATCAGCGGGGAGACTTCGGCCGTCGAGCCGGTGCTCGTGGTGGGCGGAGTGCTGCAGTCCATGCGGAGCTGGTCCATCCTGCACCGGCACGTCCTGCCATACGCCGACCTGGTCACCGTGGACCTACCGGGGGCGGGCGATTCCACTCCGCTCCGCGCCGAGCAGGACATGGACACCATGTGCCGGGTGCTCGACACGGTCCTGGACGACCTCGGGGCAGAGCGGGTCAACCTCCTCGGCTACTCCTTCGGTTCCGCCGTCGCCTACCGGTGCGCCCAGCGCCGGCCGGAGCGGATCGCCCGGCTCGCCCTCGGCGGGGTGCCGGTCCGCATCGGCGACAAGCTGAGCGGGCTGTGGCGCCGGGGTGCCGAGCGGATGGCGTCCGGCGACCCGGGCGCCCTGGTCGACACCCTGATGGAGATGTTCCTCTGCCCGGCGGGCGAGGCGACGGTCCGCAACCGGGACATCGTCCGCCGACTGGTGCGGCGCATGACCCTGCGGACCGTGACCGACACCGCGTACGGCCTGCGCACCATGGAGCGGTCGGTACTGGAGAACCTCGACCCGGTCGGCGGTCTCACCGGGGTGCCCACCCTCGTCTTCTGCGGGGAGCACGACACCATCAGCAGCGCGGCCGAGCAGCGCGCGTTCGCCACCACCATCGACGGCAGCCGTTTCGCGGCCATCGGCGAGGCGGACCACTGGCTGTTCCTCCAGCGCCGCGACGAGGCCGGGGACCTGGTGATGCGCCACTTCACCGGCCGTCCCCTCGACGGCCTGCCCTATCTGGCCGGGTCCGGCGGCGGCCGCCCGGCGGTGACGGCGGACGCCGTCCGCTGACCGCTCCTCCGACCGGCCCCGAGAGAGAAGAGTTCCCGTGCGACAGGCAGTCCTGTGCGGACTGGGCGGCTGGCTGCCGCCGGACGTGGTGGAGAACGAGGACATCATGGCCGCCGAGACGGCCGCGTTCGTCCGCCGCCGGATCGGCATCGCCCGGCGGCACCGTGTCGCACCGGGCACGGCCACCGTGGAACTCGCCACCGAGGCCGCCCGGCGCGCCCTGGACTCGGCCGGGCTCGGACGGGCGGACGCACTCGTCCTGGCCACCACCACCCCCGACCGGCTCTGCCCGGCCGGAGCGCCCGAGACGGCCAGCCGTCTCGGTATGACCGGCATCCCGGCCTTCGACCTCAGCGCCGGCTGCTCGGGCTTCCTCTACGCCTGCGAGGTGGCCCGGGGCCTGATCGGCACCGGAGCCGCGGCCACCGTCCTGGTGGTCGCCGCGGAGAACGCGTCGGCGATGGTCCGCCCCGACGACCCCAACACCGCCCCGCTGTTCGGGGACGGCGCCGGGGCCGTGGTGCTGCGGGCCGCCGAGGAGGGGGAGCCGGCCACCTTCGGCCCCACGGTCTGGGGCAGTGACGGCGAGCTGGCCGACATCATCGCCATCCCGGCCGGCGGCACCCGGCAGCGGCAGCCCGGGGACGGCACCCGCGACCTGTACTTGAGCCTCCGGGGCAGCGAGGTCCTGCGGCAGGCGGTCCGCCGGATGACCGGAGCGGTACGGGAGGCGGTGGCCGCGGCCGGCTGGACCCTGGACGAGGCGGAACTGCTCCTCGCCCACCAGGCCAACGCCGCCATCACCCACGCCGTCGCCGCCGCACTCGACTACCCGGCCGCACGGATGCCGTCCAACATCGCCACCGTCGGCAACACGGCCGCCGCCTCCGTCCCGCTGCTGCTCGCCCAGAGCGCCGCGGACGGCACGCTCAAGGGCGGCCGGCGCATCGCCCTGGTGTCCTTCGGCAGCGGCCTGTCCTGGGCCGCGACCACCGGCGTCTGGCCCGAGGACCTCACCGCCCTGGTGTGATCCGCCCACCACCCTCCACCCCGTACACCTCGTCCGAGAACTCATCCGAGAAGGAGACACCGGCCATGGCCGCCCCCATGCTCAGCACCGTCATCGACATCCTGACCCGGCAGGCCGCGCTGCCCGCGGGCCCGGTCACGCCCACGGCCACGCTGACGGAGGCCGGGGTGGACTCCATGGCGGTCGCGGTGCTGGCGATGGTGCTGGAGGAGGAGTACGGCCTGGTGTTCACCGAGACCGTGCTGTCCGGCCAGTCCACCGTCGCCGAACTGGCCGCCTACATCGAGAGCCACCGGGCGGCCGCCGCGTGACGGCCGCCCCGCCGGCCCTCGCGACCGTGCCCGCCTCCGCGGACACGCCGTTCACGGCGGACGACCGGTTCATCGCCTGGCGGGGCCGCGACTTCCCGTGCCGGGTACTCCACCCCCTCGACACCCCCGCGTCCGTACCGCTGCTGGTCCTCGGCGGCGGCCTGCAGGACCGCCGTTCCTGGGCCCGCCTGGAACGCCGACTCGGCCACCGGCACCCCCTGGTCATCCCCGACCTCCCGCCCGCCCGCACCCCCCGCCGCGCCGGGGACCACTCCGGTGGGGACCACCTCGGCTGGGACGACCTCACCGACGCCGCCCTGCACGCCGCCGACCAGACCGGCCCCGGCCACTTCGCCGTACTGGGCGTCTCCTCCGGCTACCCGGTCGCCTACCGCCTCGCCCAGCGCCACCCCGAACGCCTCACCCACCTCCTGCTCTTCGGCGCCGCCCCCCGTCCCGGACCGCGTCTGCGCACCCTCATCCACGAGGGACTGGCCCGGGAGGCCGCGCCCGGCCCGGGCCCGCACCGGGAGGCCGCCGGGCGCCTCGTCGACCTGCTGACCAACCCCCGGGCCGGAGCGGACCGGTTGATGATCCGCGCGGCCGCCCGGATGCTGCGCAACCAGCTCACCGCCTCACCGCGGGACCCGCTGGCACGCTATGTCGCCGACCGCGGCCACCTGCTCCTGAACGACCCGCTGCCCGCCGGGGGCGTCACCGGCGTCCGCGCCCTCGTCGGGGTCGGCGCGCACGACAGCGTCACCACCGTCGAGGACAACCGGGCCGTCGCCGCGACCATCGAGCACGCCACCCTGGCGGTCATGCGGGACGCCGACCATCTGCTGCACATGGAACGCGACGCCGACTTCGCCGACCTCATCGGCCGCTTCCTGCACCGGCGGCCGCTCACCACCCCCGGCACCCTCGTCACCCGCCCCTGACCGCCCACCGCCACCACGCCGGGGAGGCCGCCGTGCACTCCGTACCCGCGCCCGCCCTGCGCGTGCTGCTCGCCACCTGGGGCACCATGGGCGACATCGCCCCCTACACCGGTGTCGCCACCGGCCTGAGCGCCGCAGGCCACCAGGTCACCGTCGTCACCTCCGCCCGGCACGCCCCGCGCTTCACCGCCCTCGGACTCCCGGTGCGCGTCATGCCACTGGACGGCCAGGAGGAACTGATGGGCCGGTCCAAGCCGTTGGGGGCGCGGGTCCGCAACGGTCAGGACATCGCCCGTACCGCCTCCGGCACCCTGCTGGACGCCGCCGCCGACGGCACCGACCTCATCCTCGCCCACCCCCTGCTGCACCCGCTGTGCGCGGTCGTCGCGGAGGGGCTGGAAACGGCGTGCACCGGGCTCTACACCGTCGGCCACGCCATGGTGCTGCCGCGACTCGCGGCGCTCGCCCCCTGGCGCGGCCACGCCCTCGCCGACCTCGGCACCCGGCTCCTCCTCGCCCCGATGCACGCACCCGCGCTGCGCCGGCTGTGCCGCACGCTCGGCCTGCCCGACCGGCCCCGGGCGCTCCTCTCCCACCTGATGCGCCGCCACCGGGCCTACTACGGCATCAGCGGCGTACTCCTCCCGGCCCGCTCCCCGCTGCCCTCGCCGCACAGCGCGCTCGGGCACTGGACACCGTCCCGGCCACCCGGCTGGCGGCCGGACCCGGCCCTGCGGGACTTCCTGGACAGCGGGCCGCCCCCGGTCTTCTTCGGCTTCGGCAGCATGCGCACGCTCGACGGCGCCCGGCTCGGCCGGATGATCGCCGAGGCCGCCGCCGCGCTCGGAGTGCGCGCGCTGGTCCAGTCCGGCGCGGCGGGGCTGTCCGCGGCATCGGACCGCGTCCTCACCATCGGGGAGTGCCCGCACGACTGGCTGTTCCCCCGGGTCCGCGCCGCGGTCCACCACGCCGGTCCCGGCACCGTCCATGCCTCGCTGGCCGCGGCCGTCCCCACGCTGCCCGTCCCGGTCGGCCTGGACCAGCCCTACTGGGCGCGCCAGGTCGTGCGCCTGGGCCTCGCCCCCGGAGCCCTCCCCGCGCGCCGCCTCACCACCGCCGGTCTGGTGCGCGCACTGGAGCCCCTGCTGCGGGACGACCGCTACCGGCGCAGAACCGAGGCGGTCTCCCGCGCGATGGCCGAACAGGACGGCGTCGCCGCACTGCTGGCGCGCTTGGCCGAGGAGACACACCACGGGTGAGGGGGACGGCGCCCCTGCGGCGGCCGGGACGCGACTCGTCAAGGGAGCCGCGTCCCGGCCTGGCGGCGGGTCAGGAGGACAGCGCCCAAACGGCGTACGCGGCCGCGTCGCTGTTGCGGTTCAGCGCGGTGTCGCTGATGTTCGCCGTGGAGTCGCACGAGGAGTGGTAGCAGCGGTCGAAGGCCTGCCCGGAGGTGCCGCCCCACTTCTGCGCCTGGGCCGCCGTCTTCCTGCTGCTGGCTCCGGTGAAGAGGCCGCCGACGGGGATGCCCGCGTTCTTGAAGGAGGCGTGGTCGGAGCGGCCGTCGCCCTCCGTCTCGATCTCGGTGGGCACCCCGAGGCCGGCGAAGTAGTCCTTGAACGTCTTCTCGATGGTCGGGTCGTCGTCGTAGACGAAGTAGCCGGGGTTCGGCGAGCCGATCATGTCGAAGTTGAGATAGCCGGAGATCTTGGCCCGCTCGGTGCGGGGCAGGTTGGCGACATAGTGCTTGGAGCCGACGATGCCGAGCTCCTCGGCGCCCCACCAGGCGAACCGCAGGTGCTTGGTCGGCTTGTACTGGGTGCGGGAGACGGCGAGCGCGGTCTCCAGGATGCCGGCCGAGCCGGAGCCGTTGTCGTTGATCCCGGCGCCCGAGCTGACGGAGTCCAGGTGGGCTCCGGCGAACACGACCTTGTTGGGGTCGCCGCCGGGCCAGTCGGCGATCAGGTTGTAGCCGGTGGCACCGTTGGAGGTGAACTGCTGGATGCTGGTGGTGAATCCGGCCGCGTCCAGCTTGCCCTTGACGTAGTCGATGGAGGCCTTGTAGCCGGGGCGGCCGTGGGCGCGGTTGCCGCCGTTGTTGGCGGCGATGGTGGAGAGCTGGTTGAGGTGCGCCTTGACGTTGGCCACCGGGATGTCCGGCGCGACGGCGGTCGCCGCGGTCCCGACGTCGGCCGGGACCGCCTGGGCGGCGGGGACGAGCAGGGTGGCCAGCAGACCGGCGGCTATGGCGAGGGCGGGGGTGGTCCGCGTGGCGGTGAGGGTCGTCATGGGGTCTCCCTGTGCGGTGGGGGAAGCGGGCGGAGCCGCGGTGGCCGGATCAGGCCCGGTTCCGGTGGGGGTGGGGGTGAGGGTGGTGGGGACGGCCGGGCTGGGTGGCGGCCGGCCGTCCCCGGCCACCCGGGGGTCAGGCGCGCGGCGGCGGCATCACGGGGAGCACCGTCGCGCCGTCACGGCAGCCGGGGGACGGGGCCTCCCGCGCGTGCCGGAAGGGCGTCACTTGACGTTGACGGCCGTCCAGGCCTTGCCCACGGCGGCGACCTCGGCGCTGCCCGCGCCGTAGAGACTCGCGGCGGCCTGCAACGTCCCCTGGCGGGCGCCGGCGTAGGTGGTGGTGGAGGTGAAGTACGAGGTCAGCGCCTTGTACCAGATCTTCACCGCCTTGTCCCGGCCGATGCCGGTGACGGTGGAGCCGTCCTTGCTGCGGCTCTCGTGGCGGACGCCGTTGATGACCTTCGACCCGCTGCCCTCGGAGAGCAGGTAGAAGAAGTGGTTGGCCACGCCGGAGGAGTGGTGGACGTCCAGGTTCCGGGTCCCGCTGTCCCAGTAGTCGGCCGACTCGCCGTCCCGGCTGGGGGTGTCCATGTAGCGCAGCGGCTTGCCGTCGCCGAAGTAGTTGATCTTCTCGCCGAGGAAGTAGTCGCCCTTGTCGGCGGTGTTGCCGGCGTGGAACTCGATCGCGGTGCCGAAGATGTCCGAGGTGGCCTCGTTCAGGCCGCCCGACTCGCCGCTGTAGACGAGGCGCGCGGTCGCGGCGGTGACGCCGTGGCTGAACTCGTGCCCCGCCACGTCGAGCTGGGTCAGCGGGCTCTTCCCGTCGCGGCCGTCACCGTAGTAGATCGAGTAGGTGGGGTCGTCGTAGTAGGCGTTGGCGTGCTTGACGCCGTAGTGGACGTGCGAGGTGGGCGCCGTGCCGTTGTTCCGGATGCCGTCGCGGCCCAGGACGCTCTTGTAGAAGTCGTGGGTCTTGGCGAAGCCGTGCGCGGCGTCGACGGCGGCGGTCTGGCGGTTGGTCGGCTTCCCGTCGCCCCAGACGCCGTCGGCGTCGGTGAACAGGGTGCCCGAGCCGCTGGTGCGGCCGCCCAGATCCACCGTGCGGTGCCCGCCGCGGGTGCCGTCCACGAGCTGGTAGCCGTTGGCGCCGCGGGTGTCGACGAGGTCCACGGTGCCGCTGTACTGGCTGGTGTCGTCGGCGACGTTGTCGATCGCCTGGTACTCGTACAGCTTCTTGCCGGTGGTGGCGTCGGTGATGACGTGCAGGCGGCTGGGCGTGCCGCCCTCCTGCACTCCGCCCACCACCGTCTCGTACGCGAGGACGGGGGTCCCGCCCGCCGCCCAGATCACCTTGCGCGGGGCCTGGTCCTTGCCCGCGGTGGTGGGCTTCTCCACGTCGGCGGCCACCGCGGCCTCGACGGCGGCCGACGCGGCGCGGCCCGGGCCGAGCTTCGGCGTCAGGGAGCCGACCGCGACGGAGCGTTCGGTGGCCTTGGTGACGCCTCTGAGCGTGCCGTCCTTCGTGCGGTGGACGACGAGGTCTCCGCCGAGGACGGGCAGACCGCCGTAGGTGCGGTCATAGCGGGTGTGCACGGTGCCGTCGGCGTCCCGCACGACATCGCGGACGACCAGCTTCTCCTGGGCGTCCAGCCCGAGGGCGGCGGCCGTGCCCGCGAGCGAGGTGTCCGGGGTTCCCGCGGGGGCCAGCGCGTCGGCGGAGTTCGCGCCGCCGACCGCCAGCAGGGCCACCGCCACGGTGGCGGCTCCGCCGGCCAGGGCGAAGCGCTTGCGGGATATCGGTATGGAGGATGACACGTCTGCTCCATTGCGTAAGTGGGGGGTTGGCGGGCGTGGGTGGCGCCCGCCGGCCGGGGCGGTTCGTCCCGGAGGTGGCAGGAGACTAGCCAGCGCTGCATGGGCATGCCAAGCACGGATGTCCGATGTGTGGCCGTTCGCGAACTTGCTGCTGGACCACTTCACACACCTGCAACGCTGACGACTCGTCTGCACCTTCGATCACACGCGCACCATCTGGCAAGACGCGTGGGTCGCCGAAGAATTAACAGAACTCCCGGCCAACTGTGCCGAAGCCGCGCGTCCGTCAAGGCCTGCCGGGCCGGCCGGCGCCGCCGGCCGCCGCCGACGGGAACGGGGACGGGGACGGGGACGGAGGAATGGAGCGGCTGGTGGAGGTTGCGGGGTGCATCGACCCGGTCCCCGCAACGGGAGGTGGTGAGGTCGCGGTTGGCCGAAACGCGGATGGGCTGTGGTCTCACGCCGGGGAGACGTATGACCACCTCTTGGTCATTTCTGGCCCGTTGTCGTCTCCTGACGGGTCCGTTCCGCGAACTACAGTCACCCGGGCCCGACCGACCCACCACCACCGGCCCGACCCGGCCGGGAAACAGGGGGATGACAGCAATGCGCCGTAGAAACGCAGTTGGACGCTTAGGGCGAGCCGTCACCGCGGCCGCCGTGCTCACCGCCATGGGCCTTGCCGCCCAACCGGCCCTCGCCCAACCGGCCCTCGCTCAACCGGCCGCGGCCCCACCGGCCAAGGCCGCGCCCGCCGCCGGGCCTGTCGCGGGGCAGGGGTGTGCGGCGGCCGACCTGGGGAAGCGCCATCCGTTCATCAAGACCACCGAAGTCTCACCGACGATCACCCACTTCAAGGGCTGGTACGTCACCGAGGGCACGACCGGCACCCACACCGTCTCCACCAGCACCCAGACCGTCATCGCGGTCTCGGTCGGCGTCAACGGCAATGTGGAGGGCGGCTTCGGCTCCGAGGTCCTCGGCAAGGTCGGCGCGAGCCTGGGCCTGAACGTGAAGGTCGACTACACCTCCACCAGCGAGGTGTCGGACTCCATCGTCTGGAACTTCGTCCAGCCCGGCTACTACGGGCTCTACAAGGGCACCAAGAAGGTCACCGGCACCTACGGCAGCCTGCACTGCAACCGCGTCCAACAAGGCGGCGGCAGCTACACGTTGCAGTGGGTCAAGGGCTCCGACAGCGGCAGCTACACCACCTACACCACCCTTGAGGAAGGCGCGGTGCGCTGCGAGGACAGTGTCCCCGCCCACAGCATCATGGCCAAGGCGCAGACCCTGCTGGACTGCGGCAGCGCCACCGCCACCGCCGAGCACGCGGCGGGCCCGGTCCCCTCGGCGAAGGCGGAGGCGAAGGCGAAGGCGGAGGCCACCGCGGCCCGGCACACGGCCGGGAGCGCCACCGAGGCCACCAGGAGCGCGAAGGCCGGCCCGGCCACCGCAGCCACCGCACGGGCCGCCCTCACCTGCGGCACCGACGTCTACAAGATCGCCGTGCCCGGCAAGCCCCTGTCCTTCGGCGCGCCGCTGCTGGCCAACGACGGTGTCCGCCTGCGGCCTTCGACCATCTTCAGCGCCCACCTGGACCACTGGCGGCTGTGCGATGTGACGGAGAACAACGGCGTCCTTGAGGCGACCCTGTGGAATTGGGGCAACGGCGGGTGCGCGACCATCGCCCCGCAGAACCCGGCCACCGAGCGGGCGGTCCTGATGACGGCCGCCTGCGCGGAGGACGACCTCCAGCGCTTCTACGTCTACCGCGACGTCCCCGGCTCCGGGAAGATCGGCCTCCAGAACAAGTACACCGGCTCCATGATCGGCCATGACCGCTACGCCGACGGCGAGTTCCTCCGCCAGTACAGCAGCGGCAGGCAGGACGGCACCGGCACCTACGACCTGGTGAAGGTCTGACCGCCGACCAGCCGCAGACGCTCGGGCCCCGGCGATTCCGGCCAGGGCCCGAGCCGTGTGCGTTGACGCGGGGACTCCGGGGCGGTCGGTCGGTTGCGGTGTCTCAGCCGGCGGGGGGCCCGGACGCGCTGCCGAAGAGCAGGGTGACCTTCAGGGTGCCGGCGGCGCCGGCCTTGGCCACCGTGGCGCTGCCCTCGGCGGTGAACCCGACGCCGAACTCGACTGTATAGCCGGTGGGGCGGTCGGATTCGGGGAGGTCCCGGACCCCTTGGGCCACCTCCTGGGCGATGCGGGTGACGACCGAGCGGGTGCGGACGACCGCGGCGTCCACGCGTTCGGCGACCCGGTCGGCGACGGACGTGTGCTCCGACCCGTACGGGGTGGTGGGCGGGGGAATCTCTATCAGCACCCTGCCGTCACCGGCCGGGATCTCCATGACATCCATGGAAGAGGCATCGTAGGGACAGCCGCAGTCGGCGCGCAGGGAAACGGTCCAACGACGCGGTGCGGGGGGAAAAGGAGGAGAGGGAGGGAGGAGGAGAGGGAGGGAGGAGGAGAGGGAGGGCGGGGGGACGCGGTTCGCGGAAAGCACTCCGGCTCCCGATCCGGGCTGGATACCATCGCCGGACGACCGTCCAGGGTGTCGCGGGTGGATGTGTTCGAGAGGCCGGAGGCTGATGCGGGAGCCATCTCCGAATCCGGGTGTCGCGCCGTTCGCGGGGCGGGTGCTGTGCGGCGGTGAGGCCGTCGGCTCCGGTGTGGTCGTGCACAACAGCGGGCTGATCGCCACCTGCTGGCATGTGATCGCGGCTCGCCCCGGCGGGGGAGGGCTGGGGTTCACCACTCTCGACGGGCGGTACTCCTTCCCCGTCATGGTGGACGGGGAGCCCGACCGCCGCCATGACCTGGTGCTCTTACGCCCGGCCGACCAGGTACGCCTTCCGGCTCTGGAGGCCGCGTGGCTGGTCGCGGCGGACTGCGTGCCGGCCGCGGAGCCGTTCACGGTCCAGGGGACCGGCACGGTCAGGGACCCGGGGCATGTGTACGAGTTCCTGTCCGCCACCGGCAGGATCATCGGTCCGGCCCAGCGCGACGGGGCCACCTGGCTGGCGGTCGAAAGCCGCCAGCTGCTCCGCGGCATGAGCGGCGGCGCCCTCGTCAGCGGCACCCATGGTGGTGTGCTCGGCCTCCTGGGTGAGCGCTACAACCCGCCACCGGGGGAGACCTGGATGCGTGACACCGGCTGGGCCATCCCCGCCGACCGGGTCGCGGCGCTCCGACCGGAGCTGCTCACCGCCATCCGGCTGCGCCGCGCCCCGTCCACGCCTCCCGCCCGGCTGGCCGTCTGGCACACCCGCAACCAGCGCCGAGCCTCCGCCTTCACCGGGCGGGAGGACGAACTGCGGGCGGTGCGGGGCCTGCTGGCGCCGGGAAGGCCCGGGACCGTCGCCGTGTGCGGGGTCGGTGGCAGCGGAAAGACCCGGCTGGTCCTGGAGCACGCCCACCGCCGGTCCTCCGACTACGACGTGGTGTGGCTGGCGCGCGCCACCTCCCTCGACTCCGACCTGCGGGAACTGGCCTCGGCGCTGGCCCTGGAGGACAGCGCGGGCGACCCGGCGGCCGCGCTGCGCGGATGGCTGGCCACCCACAGCCGCTGGCTGCTCGTCATCGACGGCGCCGACGACCCGCCGGCCGTGCTCGACCGGATTCCCGGTGGGGCCGGGCATGTCCTCATCACCAGCAGGGACACCCAGTGGGGCAGCGCTGCCGAACGGGTGAGTCTGGGCGCCCTGGACCGGCCTTCGGCTGTCGCGTTCCTGCGCCGGCGGGGTCTGACGGCCGGGGAGGAGGAGCTGCAGGGCCTGGCAGCCGCCGTCGGCGACCTGCCCCTCGCACTGGAACACGCGGCCTCCTTCCTCCTGGCCACCGCCCGGCCGCTGAGCGAGTACCGCGCGCTCCTCGACGAGCGGGCGGCCGAGTTGCTGGCCGACTCCAGCAGCCCCGACTACGCGACACCGATCGCCACGACCTGGTCGATCTCCTTCGACCGCCTGCGCACCGAGGACGCGGCGGCCTGGGAACTGCTGCGCCTCCTCGCCTTCCTCGCCCCCGACGACCTCCCCACCGAAACGCTCACCGCCGACGGGACGCTGCCGCCACGCCTGGGCTTGGCGCTGGAGGACCCGCTGCGGCTGGCCCGCACCCAGGCGCACCTCGCACGCTACTCCCTCGCCCATGTCACCTCGGATTCCATCAGCGTGCACCCCCTCGTCCAGACCGTGGTCCGGGAGATAGCCCTCGGCAGCGCCCAGCGGGCCCAGTGCGCGAGCCACGCCGTCGCCCTGCTGCGCCGCTCCTTCCCCGCCGAGTCCCATGACGTCGACCACTGGCCGGCCTGCGGGCGCCTCGCGGCCCATGCGATCAGCGCCGCCCGCTACGCGGAGCAGTCGAACGTCACCCTGACCGAGGCCTCCTGGCTGCTGGACCGGGTCGCCACCTACCTGGAGCGCCGGGTGGACAGCCAGACGGCCTTCCCCCATGCGAAGAAGGGCTTGGAACTGCAGGAACGCAGCGGGGAGACGGACACCGACGAGGCAGCCGCCCGCTACAACAACCTGGCGATGACCTACTTCAACCTCGATGACCTGCCCCGGGCGCGTGAGCTGCTGGAGCGCGCCCTGGCCATCGACGGGTTCCGCCGGCGCCGCCACCGGCAGCCGCCGCACGGCGGACGCCTGGTGAACTACGGCGTCGTCCTCTACTTCCTCGGCGAGGAGGGCGGGGACCCGGACCTGCACCAGCAGGGTGTCGAGTTCATGAAGCAGGGCGTCGCGAACGCGGATCCCTCGGACGAGTACTTCGGGCTGATGCTGCTGAACCTGGCCGCCGGACACCGCGAACACGGTCTGCTGGACCAGGCCGCGGAGCTGCTGGAGGTGGCAGAGCAGGCCGAGCGGCAGCGCTTCGGCACCGACCACCCCTCCTATGCGGCGGTCCTTGAGGAGTCCGCCCGTCTCGCCGAGACCCGAGGGCTGATCGACCAGGCCGTCGACTCATGGCGAACGGCGGCCGCCATCCTGCGGGAGCGCCTCGGTCCTGACGCGCGGCAGACACACCGCGCGTTCCTGGGCTACTTCCAGACGCTCGTCGGCGACGGCCGCACCGAACAGGCCCTGGAACTCGCCGACCACCTCCGCACCCACCTCGTGTTCGGCGACGGCGGCACCGGCGGCGAGGACCCCTCCGACCTCCTGGGCGCCGTCGGCATCTTTCTGCTGCGGTCCGGCCGCCCCGCCAAGGCCCTTGACTGGTTCTACGACCAGGCCGCACTGCTCGAAGCGTGCTTCGGCCCCCAGTCCTGGGAACTCGCCCTGGCGGAGAACAACATCGGCCTCACCCTGCTGGACCTCGGCCGAAAGGCGGAGGCGCGACAGGCCCTGCACCGCGCGGTCGAGCTCGCCCAGCCCCGACTGGACCGGGCGGTGCCCGTCTACCACGTCAACTACGCCCTCGCCCTGGCCCTGACCGGAGACACCGACGGCGCGCTCTCCCACGTTCACACGGCGCTGGAGACCGACCGCCGGAACGACTCCAACGACCGCGGACAGGTCCTGGTCAAAGCAGCGCGAGCCGAGATCGCGGCCTCCCGTCCCCACGCCGCCCGGGCTCATCTCCGAGAAGCACTCGACCTGCTGCCCACCAGCCCGCTGCCCGAAGCACTGCGGGAGCAGCGGCGATCCGACGCCACCCGGCTGCTCGCCGCACTGGACACCGCTGCCGAGGGAGGCGGGTGACCGGCACGCTCAGCGCAGGGCGCGGATCGCCGGGCTGACGGCGACCACACCGGCGCAGGCCAGTACGGCGCCGCCGCAGACCAGGAACAGCGCGGTGGTGCCATACGGGAGGAGCACACCGGCGACCACATAGGACAGAGGGTCGAACGCCACCGTGGCCAGCACCACCAGGCTGGTCACCCGGCCCAGCAGCCGGGTGGGCACCCGCTCCTGAAGGGTGGCCACGATGACCACCCCGAGGAACGCGGACCCCAGGCCGATCAGCCCGACCACCGCCGTGGCGGCGGCGACCTGGGTGGTGGCGGCCAGCCCGGCCATGCCCGCGCCGATCGCCGCGACCCCGCCGACCACGGTCCAGCCGCGCCGGGTGGGCGGCCACCAGCCGGCCAGCAGCGAGCCGGCCAGCGAGCCGGCGCCGAAACCGGAGAGCACGATGCCGAAGGAGCCCGCGCCACCGAGGCGTTGCTCGGCGAGCACCGCCCCGCCCACCAGTACGGGGCCCACGACCGCGATGTTGATCAGGGCGACGGCCGCCAGCATCGCCCGTATCAGCGGTTCGTTCCAGGCGTAGGCCAGGCCCGCGCCGAGGGCACGCGGGCTGCTGAGCTGCTCGGCCTCGGCCTCGGCGTCGGCGTCGGCGTCGGCGGTGTCCGGAGGGGCGCCCCGCACCGTGCGGACCAGCGTGCTCAGGGCTACGGCGGCCAGCGCGGCCAGCGCCGCGATGCCGCCGAGCGTCGCGTCGAAGCCGACCGCGGCGATGACTCCGGCGGCCACCGCCGGGCCGATCAGATCGCCCCCCGACTCCGCGCCCTGCACCAGCGCGTTGACCCGGGAGAGCTTCCCGGTCGGCACCACGGCGGGCACCAGCGCCAGGGCGGCCGGGAAGTACGCGGCGTCGGCCACCCCGAGCAGCGCGGCGAGCAGCGCGACGGTCGTCAGCGACGGTGAGGTGAGGGTGACCACGGCGACGAGCGCGAGCAGGACGGCGACCCGCAGCCAGCAGGCCACGGCCGTGACCCGGGCGGCGCCGAGGCGGTCGACCAGCACCCCCGCGGGCAGCAGCAGCGCCGCCCGCGGCAGCGCCACGGCCACCAGGACGAAGCCGGTGGCCAGGCCTGGCTCGGACAATTCGAGGACGAAGAGGGTGAGCCAGACCAGGAACAGCGCGTCGACGGTGGCGGCCAGCCCTTCCCCCACGACCAGGCGGCGCAGCCCGCGATCAGGGCCATGGGTCGGCTCCGTGGTCACGGCCGGCTCCCCGGACGGGTGCTGACGAACATGCACGAACGGTACAAGAGCGGGATACCACCCTGGTCTGCTGAGGGAAAGGCGTCTGTCGAAGGAGGAGTGCGGGCCGCTAGGCGATGTGGGTGCCCCCGTCGACCAGCAGGGTGGTGCCGGTGACATAGGAGGCCGCGTCGGAGACCAGGAACACCAGGGCGGCGGCCAGCTCTTCGGGGCGCCCGACGCGGCCCGAGAGCACCCGTTCCCTCACCGTATCGAGGTAGCCCTCGGGGTAGCCGTCGGTCATCGGAGAGGTGAAGAGGCCCGGCGCCAGGGCGTTGACGCGGATGCCCCGGCCGGGGGTCCACTGCTGGGCGAGGTCCCGGGTGAGGCCGAGGAGCCCGGCCTTCGACGCCGTGTAGGCGGCCTGCGGCAGACCGCCCGTGACCAGGGCGAGGACGCTGGAGACATTGACGATGGCACTGCCGGGCAGCATCACCGCGCCCGCGGCCTGGGCCGTCCAGTAGGAGCCGTGGAGGTTGGTGTCCAGGACCTCGCGGAACTGCTCGGGGGTCTCCTCCTCCGCCGGCCGCTCACCGCTGATCCCGGCGTTGTTGACCAGGATGTCCACCCGTCCGAACGCCTCCATGGCCGCGTCGATGAGCGCGCGGCAGTCCTCCGGACGGGTCACGTCGGTGCGTGCCGCGACGGCCCGGCGGCCCAGCCCTTCGACCGCCGTGCGCACCGCCTCCAGCCGCTCGGCACGGCGGGCGCCGAGCACCACATCGGCACCGGCCTCGGCCAGCGCGTGGGCGAAGGCGGTGCCCAGCCCGGAGGAGGCGCCGGTGACCACGGCCACCCGGCCGTCGAGCCGGAAGCGGTCGAGAACGCTCACGGCAGCCCGGCGCCGCGGTGCTCGGCGAGATGGTCCACCAGATCGCCGACCGTCCTCAGCTCCGGGACCCGGTCGTCGGGGATCCGCACCCCGAACCTGTCCTCGATCGCCACGGTGATCTCCACCATCGACAAAGAGTCGATGTCGAGGTCCTCGGTGAAGGACTTCTCGGCGGTGACCTCGGCGGGGTTGAGACCGGTGACCTCTTCGACGATCTCGGCGACGGCATCGAGGATGTCGGTGGCGTGGGGCATGGGCTCCTCCTTCTGGGTGCGGCTCCGGCGTCAGACGCCGAGGTGCCGTCGGTAGGTGGTGAGGGTGCGCAGAAAGCCGTCCAACTGCTCCTCGGTGTGGCCGGCGTGCGGGAAGAGGCGCAGCATCGCCTGGTTGCGGGAGACGGCCGGATAGGAGAAGACCGGGACGAGGTAGCCGTCCGCCACGAACCACTCCCGCATCTGCAGGGCGGCGGCGTCGTTCCCGATCGGCACCGAGAGCATGTACGACTCGGTGGGCGTCGTCGCCGTACCGGCCTCGTGCATCTGCCGGCGGAGCCGCGCGGCGTGCGCCAGATAGTCGTCCACGATGGCCGGATCGGCGGCCAGGGCCTCGATCGTGCGGGTGGCGGCGTGGGCGGTGGGCGGCTGGATGGCGGCCGTGAACATCGAGGTGCCGGAGAGCAGTTCAAAGGCGTCGATGGCCGCCGCCGGCCCGGCGATCGCGCCCCCCTCCAGACCGATGGCCTTAGACAGGGACACCATCACGAAGTCGGCCCGCTCCCGGATCGCCGCCGCCTCCCGGGCGTACGGGCGGTGCTCCGGCCCGTAGACCATGAAGCCGTTGGCGTCGTCGATCATGCTGATGGCGCCATGGCGGTCGCACTCGTCCAGGATCTCCGTGATCGGCCCCATGGTGCCGTCGGCCGAGTAGATGCTCTCGGCGATCACCACGGTCTTACCGGCCCGGACCCGGTCCAGGATCCGCGCCAGGTCGGAGACGTCGTTGTGCCGGAAGGCGTGGACGTTGCGGCCGTAGCCGAGGCCTTCCAGGCCCTTCCAGACGCTCCAGTGGACATCGCGGTCCACCACGAACACGGTGTCGTGGTTGCGCACCTCGATCCCGGTGTCGAAGTGCGCGGAACTGCTCATGGCGTTGACGAACCCGATGTTGGCCAGCAGTCCGGTGGCGAAGCTGATGGCCCGCTCCTTGCCGGTGCGGCGGGCGATCGTCTCCTCCAGCACCTGGTGCGGCCGGCAGATCCCCTGGGTCATCCGGGAGCCGCTGGTGCTCAGACCGTGGGCGAGCGCCCCCTCGGCGAAGTGCCGCCGCACCGGGATGTGGCGCTCCAGGTCCAGGAAGCTGATGCTGGCGAAGTTCACCAGCTCGCGGCCGCCGCGGACGATGGTCGGCCCCACCGGGCCGTCCACCACCGGCGGGCGGTACGCGGTGTCATGGGTGTTGGCCTCGACGAAGGCGGCGAAGGCCCAGGGGGCCAGTCGGTCCGCGGACGGTACGGGGGTGTGGGACACGGTCATGGCGGGGTGTCTCCTCCACGAGGGGCGCGGGTCGGTAAGGGCTCCAGTGCCGCGGCGAGATGGCCGAGCGAGGCCGTCCCGGCCAGTTCGTCCGAGGCGATCCCGGTGAGGCCGCGGTGGTGGAGCAGCGCCAGCAGACGGGGGACGGCGACCAGGGTGACGCCGTGGTCGGCGAGGCAGCGGCCCATGTCCACGACGCCGGGGCCGTGGAGGGACCCCACGGCGGCGACGGCGGCGGCCAGGGCCCGTTCGGGGGCCGTCGCGGGCGGGCGGGACGGGGCCCGTGCGCTTCCCACGTCGGTGGTCCTGGGGCCTTCGCCTTCCGGGGTCAGCACATAGCGGTCCGGGGTCATCAGATCGGGCACCTCGCCGAGGTGGTCCAGGACATGGCGGTGCAGGTCCTCGGCGGTGGTGCCGGGGGCGGTACGGGCGTGTGCGACGAGTTGCCGTCCACCGCCCGGCCCCCTGGCCCCCCGGTCGGGCGCCACCGTCGCCTCCAGAACTCCGGGATGGCCCCGTAGCACCTCCTCGACCGCGGGCAGGCGCACCCATCCGCGCGGGGCGCGCCACCAGCCGGGAGCGGCCGGTGCGAGTGGGCGGGCCGGGACCGGGCAGTCGGCCCCGTCGGCGAGCGCCCGCAGCAGAGCGCAGAGGCGGACCGGCAGCGCGGCGGCCTGCCCGGCGTCGAGCAGCTGGTCCCCGACCGTGACATCGAGGGTGAACACCCCCGCGTCCAGGGCGAGATCGGCGTAGAGCGTGTCGCAGGGCTCGTCGGGCGCACTGCGAATCCAGCCGGCGGGCCCCTCGGGTGGGGTGTACTGCTCCGGCAGCAGATAACCCCGCGGCCACGAGTAGCAGTTGTACTCGATGGTGGGGACGGCCACCACACCGCGCCGGCGGTCCATCCGGGCCTGCGCGGCGACCAGTCGCGCGGGGTGGTAGCGACCATGCCGGTACGCCGTGGCGCAGGCGGCCGCGACCGAGGCGGCCACCTCGCCGAACGCCGCGCCCGGGCGCAGGTCGATCTGCACCGGAACGGTCAGGGCGCGGACGCCGACGCTGCCGCGCAGGGCGGCCCGGGCCCGGTTGGCCACCACCACCGAGGCGAGGAACCGGTGTTCACCGGTGCGGGTGGCGACCTCATGGGCCAGGGCCGCCAGGACCGCGGTCTCCGGGCTGACCCGGTGCCGCCGGGCGACCCGGTCCAGGTCCCCGTACGCCTCCACCGAGCGGTGCTGGAGGCGGTGGCGCCCGGCGCCGTCCGCACGGCCGCCGAACGGGGCCAGCACCCCCGCCGGGTTGGCCGCGAGCCGGGTGAGCCACTCGCGCTCCGCCGCCCGGGCGCGCTCCGAGGGCCGGGCGGCGGTCATGTCCAGCGGACGTACGAACGACTCCGCCGGTACCTCCTTACCGCGCAGCAGGTCGTGCAGCTGGCTGAGGAGCGCGGCCAGCCCCCAGCCGTCGATCACCACATGGTGGGCGGTCAGCAGCACCGCGCGCGGGGTGCCCGACTCCAGCAGTACCCGGGCGCGCCAGGGCGGTTCGCGTTCGGGGTCGATCGGGAGGGCGGCCAGCGCCGCCGTGGCGGCCTCCAGGGTGGCGGTGTCGGCGAGGGGGACGTCGAGCCGGTCGATCGGCAGCGGGGCCCAGTCCGCCCGGTGCACATACCGGACCGGGCGCAGCGGATCGACGGTGGTGCGCAGCTCCTCATGGCGGGCGGTGAGGGCCGCCAGCGCCGCGTGGACATCGGCGACGGTCGCCGGGGGCGGGATATGGCAGTGGTCGGCGAGCGGTGTCGGGTTCACCCGCCGGGGCGCCGGAATGGTCCGCTCGTACCAGTGCCACTGCTGGACCCAGTCCAGCGGTCGGCCGCGCGGGGCGGGGGCGGTGGCCCGCTCGGGGAGGTGGTCCACGCCCGGCACCTCACACCGCCCGGACCACAAGGGCGGCGTTGTGGCCGCCGAACCCGAAGGAGTTGCTGAGCGCGGTCCGCAGCCGCTCATGGCGCTGCGCCCGGTGCGGGACGAAGTTGATGTCCGGGTCGATCGGCTCCGCGCAGTTGATCGTCGGCGGGACGTCCCCTGTACGGAGGGCCAGGATCGACGCCACCAGCTCCACCGCCCCGGCGGCACCGATCATGTGCCCGGTCATCGACTTGGTGGAGCTGACCGGGATCCGGGTCACCCGGTCGCCCAGCACCGTGCGCAGCACCGCCGTCTCGGTGGCGTCGTTCAGCAGCGTTCCGGTGCCGTGCGCGTTGACGTAGTCCACGTCCGCCCCGGTGATCCCGGCGTCCCGCAGCGCCGCCTCGACGGCCAGCCGCGCGCCCCGGCCCTCCGGGTGCGGGGCCGTCCAGTGGTGAGCGTCGGAACTCGCCCCGTACCCGATGAGCTCGGCCAGGGCCGCCGCCCCCCGTCCCTCGGCCGTCTCGGCGGCCTCCAGCACCAGCACGGCGGCTCCCTCGCTCATCACGAACCCGTCGCGCCGGGCGTCGAACGGCCGACACGCCGCGGCGGGATCGTCGTTGCGCCGGGACAGCGCACGGGCGTTGCCGCTGCCCGCGAGGTCCACGGCGGTGACACAGGCGTCGGCGCCCCCGGCGAGGACGACATCGGCCTCCCCGTACGCGATCATGCGCATCCCCGCGCCCAGCGCGTCGGCGCCACTGGCGCACGCCGTGCTCTGCGCCCGGCTGGGCCCCTGCGCGCCCAGCCGCATGCTGATCTCCCCGGCCGCGCTGTCCATGGCGGTGGTGACCTGCGCGAACGGGCTGATGGCCCGTGGCCCCCGGTCGCGCAGCGTGTCGGCGGCGCGGTAGATCGACCCGACCGGGCCGTAGCCGCTGCCGATGACCACGGCGACCCTCGGCGCCAGCCGCTCGTCCACCACCAGCCCGGCGTGCTCGCAGGCCTCCAGCGCCGCGGCCAGCGCGTACTGCGCGCACGGGTCGGCCCGGCGGCTGACCGTCCGGGGCATATAGCGGCCGGGGGTGAACCCGCGGACCTGGCCGCCGATCCGGACCTCCAGGCCGGTCACATCGATGGCGTCCACCGTGTCGATGCCGCTGCGCCCGGCCAGCATCGCCGCCCAGGTCTCCGCCACGCTGTGGCCCAGCGGTGTCACCGCCCCGTACCCGGTGACCACCACCCGGCGCCGGGCAGCCCCTCCGCTCTCGGTGTCCGTCACTGGGGGACCACCTCGGCGTCGCGGAGGGGCGGGGCGATGTCGTCGGGGGCGACCGGCACCATCAGCACGGCCGTACCGCCCCCCGAGCAGAACTGCCGCGCGGCACGGATCTCCTCGGTCAGCGCGGCCTTGTCGCGCAGCACCCGGCAGTGCAGGCCCGGCCCCTGGTCCACCGCGGGCGGCGGCGCGCCGGGGCGGGCGAAGGCATGGCGATCGGCGTCCAGGCCGAGGCGGGCCCGCTGGGCGTCCAGCCAGCCGTAGCCGCCGTTGCACAGCACCACGTACAGCACCCCGCCATGGGAGGCGGCGGTGACGGCGATGTCCGCGCGGGCCGCCAGGAACGCCCCGTCCCCGACGAACGCGGTGACCTCGTGGTCCGGGGCGGCCCGCTTCACCCCGATGGCCGCGGCCGCCCCGAAGCCCAGCGGGGTCTGCTCCGAGGGCACGATGGAGCCGCCGCCCGCGTGGAAGGGGAAGCAGTAGGACCACATGTCCTGTAGCCCGTTCTCCTGGACCAGTACGCGGGGTTCGGCGGCGGTGGCGTCCAGCGCGGCGAGTAGTTCGGCGACCCGGATCTCCGGCAGCGCCGCCGCGCGGGCCAGTTCCGCCGCCACCTCCTCCGACATGGCCTGACGGGCGTCCGCGATCCGCTCCACCCACCCCTCGGCCGCCTCCCCGCCGTCCCCTTCCCGTTCCAGCGCCCGGGACCAGCCGAGCACGGCCTGCCGGGCGTCCCCGAGCACCCGAGGGCCCGGGAACTCGGCCGACAGCCCGGCCGGATCGGTGTTGACCTGCACCACCGTGACCGGGGGCCAGGGCGTCCCGCCCTCGACGGCCGTCTCCTCCAGCCGCCCGGCGAGCGACACCACCAGATCGCAGGAGGACCACAGTTCACGGGCGGGGGCGGCGGCGTAGAGGCCCGCCAGTCCGCAGAACAGCGGATGGCGCTCGTCCACCGCGCCACGGCCGGAGGCGGTGGTGAACAGCGCCGCGCCGAGCCGTTCGGCGAAGCGCTCGACCACCCCGCCCTCGTTGCGGTGCCGCATTCCACCGCCCACCAGCACCACCGGGCGCCGGCTCGCGCGCAGCGCCGCCAACGGCGGTCCAGGCAAGCCCGGTACGGGCTCGACGGCCAGCGCCTCGGGCAGGGTCGGCCGCACTCCGGTGACCGGGAACTCCGCCGTACGGACGTCGTCGGGCACCTCCAGATACACCGGTCCGGCCGGCGGCCCCATGGCCCGGGTCAGCGCCGTCACCGTCGAAGGGACCACCCGGACGGGATGGCCGATCCGGTGCGCCCACCGCACCAGCGGCGCCGCCACCGCGACCTGGTCCAGCTCCTGGAAGCCACCGCTGCCCCGGCGGCGTTCGGGCGCCCCGGCGGCCAGCACCAGGACCGGCGCGCCGGACTCCCGCGCCTCCAGCAGCCCGGTGGCCGCATGGGTGACGGCCGGCCCCTTGCCCAGGGCGCAGACCGCGAGCCGGCCGGACTGCAACGCGTAACCGGTCGCCATGTACATCGCGTTGCGCTGGTCCCGGCACGGTACGAGCTCCAGCCCGGCCGCGTCGAGGGCGCGCAGCAGCTCCAGGTCGTCCCCCGGCAGCCCGAAGCAGGTGTCCACCCCGTTCGCCACCAGCAGGTCGACCACCGCGGACCACGCGTCGGCGTACCGCTTGCCCACCCCGGTCACCTCCCACCTCCCACCGCGACGGGGCCGGCCGCCGGAAGATTCCGCGCCACGGCCTGCGACATGAGGAGCGGTTCGGCGTGCCGCTCGCCCCCGTACGAGACGTAGTTCGCCGTCAGCCCGAAGCCGCCGAACGGGCGGTTGCCGTCCTCGGCGTCGAGCAGGGTGTGGTCGACACAGGTCTGATGGCGCTTGGCCAGCACCCGCACCGTCTCCGGGTCGTTCCCGTAGACCATCGCCCCCAGCGCGCGTTCGCTGAACGGAGGCCCTGCCAGCCGCTCACGGAGCCGTCGCGCACTGGGATAGGCCACCACGTTGAACACCGGGGCGAACATCTCGTCCAGCGGCAGCTTGTCCTCGAACTCCCACAGCAGCACGGTCGGTTCGACCCTGCGGGACGGCAGATCGATGCGGCCGCCGTGCCGGATGTGGCGTGCGTGGCGCACCAGGTAGTCGGAGCAGTTCACCAGCGCCGAGTCGTAGTAGATCGGACCGTAGTCGGCGCCCGGGTCGTCGTTCCGCCCGAAGCGCAGTGACGCCAGGGTGGCGGACAGCAGGCCGACGAACTCCTCGGTGCGGCGCTGGGGCGTGAACACCACATCGGGGCCGAAGCAGTCCTGGCCCGAGTTGTGCAGCCGGATCCTGATCAGGTCCCGCGCGGCGCGGGTGAGATCGGCGTCGGGAGCGATCACGAACGGGTTGACGCCATGGCCGAAGAAGAGGAAGAGCTGGTCCTCCGCCAGCCCCTCGCGGACCGTCTCGGCGTTGGCGTAGTCGCCGGTGAAGACGATGAGGTCCGCCTCGCGCACCGGCCCGGTCACGAATTTGCGCTGGCTGAGGTCGACCAGCTCGATGGGCAGTCCGTGCACCGGTGCCAGGAGTTCGTGTAATCGCCGGATCTGGTCGCCGATCTGAGAAGACGGCCGAAAGGCGATTCTCTCGCAGTAAAGGGACGCCACGAGCAGATGGAGCGCATAGGAATAGAGCGGGATGTTGGAAGGCATGAAGACCGTGGCCAAGGGCACCCGGCCGGGCCGGACCCGGCGGATCTCCTCCTCCGCTCCATCAAGGGTGGCGAGGAACGAGCGAATCTCCGAACCGGCGGTACGGTACGGAGAGATGTCGGTCAGAATTCCCCGTACCGCGTCCTCGTTGCCGGCCACAAAACGGCGCACCGCACGCAGTGCCTCCAGCCGGTCGGCACAGGGGACATGGTATTCGGTGGCGGGGGAGGGTGTACCGGCGGTCGAACCGGGCGCGGTCGCGCCGGATGCCGGATTCTGCGGGGTGGGCAGCGAGGTCATGGCGGTCTTCTCCAGAACGGCCAGGTCCGGCTTTCCCGTGTGCGAAAGGGGAAAGTCGGCGAGCACCACGATGTGGTCGGGCTGCTCGTAGCGGGCGAACACGGGGCGCAGCTCCCGCTTCCAGTGCGCGGGCGCCCGGCCCTCCGGGTCGGCGATCACAAAGACCAGACGAGAGCCCAGACGCTCGTCGGGGAGGGCGACCACCACCGTCCGCGCGCCGGCGGACGCGGCCCGCTCGGCGAGGTGGTCGGGGTAGAGGGTGTGGCCGTCCCGGTGCACCGCGCGCTTGCGCCCGATCGGGAAGACCCGGCCGGCGGCGTCGAGCAGGCCGATGTCACCCGTGCGGTGCACCGGATCCGGCGCCGGGACGATCTCCCCGTCGTCGGCCAGCCGACCGGTCATCAGCCCCTCGCTGCGGACCACGAGTTCGCCGAGCCGGCCGGGGGGAAGCGGGTGGCCGTGGTCGTCGTGGACCTCGACGGCCACGCCGGGCAGCGGGGTGCCGCACCCGACCGGATCGGCGGCGGTCGCCAGCGCGATGTTCCCCACCTCGGTCGCCCCGTAGCCGTCCAGCAGCGGCCGGCCCGTCCTGGCCCGGAACCGGGTCGCCAGGTCGCGCCCCAGCGGCGCGCCGCCCACACACCAGGCCCTCACCCCCTCCAGCTCGTCCACCAGGGCCGGACGGCGGTCGAGCAGATTGAGCAGGCTGTAGTACGTGGACGGGGCCGCGTCCACGATGGAGAGGCTGTGCTCCACGCCCACCGCGAGCGCGCGGTCCAGGCGGGTGGTCGGCCCGTACACCACCAGCGTCCCCCCGCCCAGCCACCAGCACAGCACCAGCGACAGCCCGTACTGGTGGGAGTACGGCAGGACCGGCAGGAAGACGTCGTCGGACCGGTACCCCATGCGTTCCGCGCTGAGCGCGAGGTTGTCCAGGATGGAGCGGCCGGAGCGGACGATGCCCTTGGGGCTGCCGGTCGTCCCCGACGACCACGAGATGGCGGCGTCCTGGCGCCGGGCCCAGGCCGAGACCTCGGGCCCGTCCACCGGGTGGGAGCCGGGCCGCGATACCGCGCCCCCGCCCGTACCGCCGTCGCCGATGTCCAGCACCACCCGCGCCTGGGCGTGGATCCGCGAGCGCTGTGCCGGGGTGGCTCGGTGATCGGCCAGAACGACCGAGGCGTCGAGATGAATGAGCGCGAGCAGTGCGACCACCCATTCCGGGGAATTGGCGCCGCTCATCATCACCCGTGAACCCGGTTCGACACCGCGCCGGGCAAGAAGTTCGGTGGCACCGAATACACGGGCCACGATGTCGTCTGACTCCCAGATACGTCCCTCGGGCGAGATCAAGCGCCTGAATACCGGCAACTCGTGCTCCTTGGTGCCGGCGGGGGTGTTCGGCTCCTCGGGCGTACATATGTTCGTGAAGCCGTATCCCGCGACAATGCCTGCTGCCGTCGAGCAGGTCTGACGAAAATGACTATCGCATACCCGTTGAGCCGTGTCGACAGTGCCTCGGGATTCCGCGGAATGGCGTGAGTGGAGCTGCTGGGCAATATCGTGACGGAAGGGGGGTGTGGCGCCGTGGGAAACGCATGTGACGGGTGATCGGCTCCGGGTGGAATCCTTCGGGGTGTGTCCGTTGTGCGGCGGTGAAACGTTTCAGTTTCCTTATGCAAGTAAATATTGCGAGGGAGGGGGGATTTCCGGACCGTGTCCGCGGGCGCCCTGTTCGGCCGGTCGGGGGAGTGGCGGAGGCGGGGAGGTGAACCGCCGGGGAAGCGTTCCGGAAGACTTGTCGGACCGAATCGCCACAAGGTCCCGCAAGGTCGTGCGAAACGGTACCGATCGGCCTCGGATGTCTCCCTACGATGCCCACGCGTCGGACAGGGCCACGCGGGAGCGGAGTTCTGAGTGCAGGAGATCAACTTTCCGGAGGATGTCCGGAAGATGCTCTGGATCCTCATCGGTGAGATGCCGTTGGAGGCCAGGGAGAACCTCGCCTATGAGAGCCGCGAGCTGTACCACCGCTACGGTCGCGGTCTGAAGTCCCTCCAGGAGGAGATCCGGGCGTCGATCGCGGAGGCGGCGACCGCGTTGCCGAAGGAGGTGGCGGACCCCTACATCAGCGCCCTGTCGGTGCTGGTGGATGACGCCGGGGTGAGCCATATCGACCAGATGGTCGACCAGTTGGACGAGATCTCCTCGGGTCAGATCGATCACTCGATCAAGATCCAGGGGGCGAAGTGGGAGATCATCGCCGAGATCATCTCGTTGATCGCGGAGTTGGCGATTCTGGCGGCGTTGGCGGCGTTCACCGGAGGCACCTCGGTGACGCAGATGTTCCTGGCGCGGGCGCGCAGTCGGCTGGCGGTGCTGCTGATCGTGCAGCGGTTGCTGCGGATGTCGGGGCTGGGTCCGGCGCTGACGGGGGCGTTGACCGAGGCGTTGCAGGTGCTGGCGGTGCAGTTGGCGCAGATCGCGCTCAACGAGGGCCCGCGCAAGCCGAAGGGCATCGACTGGAAGGAGGTCGGCAAGGGCGCGGCCTTCGGGGCGCTGGCGGGGTTGTTCTCGGGGTGGCTGGGCGGGGCGTTCGACCTGTTCGGGAACTTCTTCAAGAACTATCTGAAGAAGAACGTGGACGGCTTCGACTCCTGGGTGAAGCGGAATCCGTTCACGGTGAAGACGCTGGATGTGCTGAACGACCTGCCCGAGGCCTTCGTGGTGGGCGCGGTGAGCGAGAGTGCGGCGGAGGTGCTGGTCCAGGGGATCTTCGAGGGGGTGTGGGAGTTCAAGTGGGAGACCTTCGTCGGCTCGGGGACCAGCTCGATGTTCCAGGTGGTGACCGACGCCGGGATCGGGGGAGGGGGGCTGTGGCTGAACAAGTGGCTGACCGATACACGGGCGTTCCCGGAGGTCAACCGGGTCGGCCCGGCCGGTGGAGGCCCGGGAGGCCGGGGTACCGGCGGCGTGGATGGAGCGCTGACTCGTCCTGCGCCCGCACCGATCGGCCCGGTGCCCCTCGTACCGCCGTCTCCGCTGCCCACGCCCGCCGGGGGCGGGGATACCGCCCGGTTCGGCGGTGATCCGTCCCCGGTGCCGCTGCCCGCGGGGTCGGTTGGGGGACCGCTCCCGGTCCTGCCGAGCGGTGGCGGGACCACCGCCCCGCGCCCCATCGGGCCGGGCCCGGGCCCCGAGGGGGCCGACGATGACCCGGGGGTGTCCGGCAGGACGGAGACGCTGTCCCGTTCCGGCAAATTCGAGGCCGGAGGCACCGGGCCGCTGACGACCCCCGGGGCTCTCGACCCGCCCCGTGTGCTGCCGTCCCCGTCTGCCCCGGTGGTCCGGCCGGATGCGGACGGCCTGCTCGGCGAGTACGGCGGAAGGCCGAGCGGTCCGCGCGGTACCGGAACCGTGGACTCCGGCGCCACCCCGCGCATCGGCGACGAGACCCTTGCCTCCGGCACCACCCCGCGCATCGGCGACCGGGCCCCTGCTCCCGGTACCACCTCGCGCACAGGCGACGAGACCTTTGCCCCCGGCGACACCGCGTCCTCGCTCACCCCCGGCGGGGGCCGCCCCCTGCCCGGCGGTGTCACCGGCCCTGCGGGCCCCCTCGGTTCGACCGGTCCGCGGCCCGGTGCCGGGGACGGCCCCGCCGATGCCTTCCTCCCGGAGGGGGAGCCCGGGGCGGCCGAGACGGGAGCGGACCGGGGCGCGCCGGACTCCGGCACCCTCCGTGGGGGGCCCGCCGGTGCAGGGTCCGCGGCCGGGCCCACGACCGGGTCCACCGGCGGGGACGACGACGGCACCCGGGTGCGTACCCCTGCCGCTTCCGGCACCGACGGCGCGGATACCGCTGAGGAATCCGCCTCGGAGGCGGCGGCCACCCCGGAGTCCGACTCCCTTCCGCCTCCCTCCGTACCGCTGACCGGGGACCCGGGCTGGGAGGCGGCGCGAGAGGCCGTGCCGCCGGTGACCCGGGAGCATGTCTGGGTCGATCCGGTGTCCACTCCGGCCGATCCCGCGCGGCCGGGGCAGACCACCCAGTACGTCGTCCGGTCCGGGTTCGAGGCCCGGCGGGTCTTCTACGGCGGCGAGTGGATCACCGATCTCACGGTACGGGTCTCCGGCGGCTCGGCGGAACTGCCGCCCGAGGTCTGGGAGAAGGTCCGGGCCGGGGTGGAGGAGCACTACAACGCGCCCCGGTACCGGCTGCCGGGCGGCGAGCTGCTGCACATCACCGTGGAGCCGGTCGGAGACGGGCCCGCGCCGCACGCGCTCACCGTGGACCTGGTCGGCAGGGACCATCCGATGACCCGGACGGCCTGGTGGGCGGACGCGGAGCCGATCGACTACGCCCATGAGATCGGCCACCAGCTGGGGTTGCGGGACGAGTCCCGCACCGGGCCGGACACCGCCCACCGGCCGGACGTACCCGGCAGCCTGCTGGGCGACTACACCCGGCCGGCGCCGGACGGGCTCACCCAGTCAGGACTGCGCGGCCGTCATCTGAGCCTGCTCGCCGCCCAGATCGGCGGCCTCGGCACGGACGGCGCCCAGCCGCCGAAGCCGTCCCCGGCACCTCCGCCACCCGGGCCGGTCCGGCCGGTGCGCACGGTCGGGGACGGGCCCGCCCGGACCCTGCCGGACACCTCACCGCCCGCCTCGCGAGGCGCTGAGCCGCGTACGCCCCGGCCCGCGACCATGACCGGCGGCGGTACGGATAGTGGTACGGGATGGGGTACGGGACCGGGGACCGGCACCCCGCTCCCCGCCCCCGCCGTCCCCGTGCCCGTACCGGCCGTGCCCGTACCGGCCCCGCCTGCCCCCGTGGTGCAGCCGGCGTCCACCACCGGCACCCGCAACCGGATGGACGGCGCCCGGCCGCCCCGGCTGGAGCGGGGCGCGCAGCCGCCGGCCGCCCGGCGTGGGCGGACCCGGTTCGCCGACGGCGGGGCCATCCCCGCGTATATCGACGACCTGGCCTCGCTGCTGGACGGGGCCGACGCCGCGCTGCTGGACGAACTGCTCACCCAGCCCGCCACGTTCGGCCAGAGCGCGGTGACGCTGCGGGGCGCGGAGCTGATCGTCGCCGAGGCGGCGGCGCTGCTGGACGGCGGCGAGGCGCTGCGGCCGGGGGCGCGGCGGCCGGGCTCACCACCCGGTACGGGGCCGGTGGCCGAGCTGCGCGCGGCCCTGCGGCAGCGGCCCCGGACACTGGTCGGCGGGCTGTCCTTCCCGTACACCAACGCCGCGGGGGAGGTACGGATACTGAAGGTCACCGCCCGCCACTACGGCCGCTGGCAGCGGTTCGAGGACACCTACGGCAAGCCCGCCAAGATCGACACCATGGACCGGGCCACCGTCCAGTCCGGCCGGGGCGCCAACGTCCAGTCCATCACCCAACTGGGCATCGGGGGCCCGTTCCTGGGGCCGCCGTCCGCGCTCGCCTTCGGTGGGCTGGGGCGGCTGGCGGTGCGCGGCGGATACGGGACCAAGGTCGGTTACGGGCTCGGCGACCAGGTCAGCAGCCAGGCCGAGACCCGGATGCTCGACGGCTCCCAGGTCTATTTGGACGACCTGTATGTCGAGCTGTCGGTCACCGACGCCGACGGGCGGGTGGTGACCGAGCCGCTGCCGCCCGGTACGGCAGGACCGGCCCAGGGCGCCCAGGCCGGGCTGGGGCTGCGCGACGGGCTGGCGCTGCGGCTGCCGGACAGCGCGGTGAAACCGCCCAAGGCGGGACGGATTCCGCGGTCCATCGCGCTGGACCAGGACTCCCAGTACCGGCTGGTGCGCACCGAGGGGTTCGGCCCGGTCACCCGTATCCGGGACTGGGCCGCCCAGCGGGTCGGGGCCGCGCCGGGCAGCTCCGCCTACCGGGAGCTGGACGCCTTCTTCTCCAGCGACTCCTTCCAGCGCCACGCCCGGATGCTGGCCGCCGGGCGGCTGACCACCGCCCCGCTCTTCGCCGACGACCGGGGGCACACCCCGCTGGGGGTGTTCGTGGTGGAACGGGTGGTGCCGGTGCGCGCCACCCTCATCGACGAGACCCCGGACGCCGAGCTGCGCGACATCATCACCTCCACCGTGCGCAGCGACCGCTCGCTGGCCCGGAACCTCAACTTCGGGCTGGACGGGGTGCTGGGACCCGCCTTCAACTTCCTCGACCTCGGCGACAGCGTGCTCAATCTCCGGCTCCAGTTCGGGCCCGCCTTCCGCTATCTGTTCGCGGTGTCGCGCTCCAACGGCCTGGGCGGTTTCGGCGGGTCGAAGACCTCCGGGCAGGTCAAGGGTGATCCGACCGGGCTGTATCTGGTCCGCAAGACGGTCCATGTGCGGCATGTGGGCAGCGGCGGCCCCGCGAGGGTCTTCCACACCTGGAGCGTGGACCGGATGACCCGTACCGAGGCGCGGCGGCTGGCCGGCTGGGACGACGGGACCACACTGCCCTCCCGGCATGGGCTGCCCGAGCCGTTCGCCCCCGCCTATCTCACGGTCGACCATCCGCCGACCCTCGGGATGCACCGGGTCGAGGAGTTCGCCCATGCCACCGGCGCGCGCACCCGCACCACCGGCGGCGGCCCGGCCCGTACCCTGCCGGACGAGTTCGCCGACACCCTGCTCACCACCCTGGCGGCGCAGTATCCCGGCATGGTCGCGCCGCTCGACCAGCTCACCCCGCCCGGCCCCGGCAGTCGCTGGACCAGCGACGACGCCTACCAGACGGCGCTGGCCAACACCCTGACGGTGCTCACCGCGCTCTCCCATCAGAGCCTCGCCGCCGCGCTGGAGGCGCTGACCACCACCGGCATCCGGGTGCGGCTGATCGAACCCGGCACCCTGGGGCGCGGACACCGCTACATCTGGGTGCACGGCGAGCTGACCAACCGGCGGTACGAGGGCCGGCAGGACGACCTCAAGCTGCGGCACAGCGCCCCGGGCGGCCAGCGGATGGACGGCCAGGAGAGCCGCAAACGCACCCTCGGCGGCGGCTTCGACCTCCAACTCGCCTTCCGCGACCCGGACCCCGGGGCGGGCGAGGCGATCGGTGCCCCGGACAACGCCGGGGTGCTCTCGCTCGGCTGGCGCTCCGCCGTCCAGCACGACTCCGAGTCGGGCCACGGCGCCTCCGTCACCAACGAGCCCATGTCGGTGAGTACCAAGGCCTCCCACCTCTACCGCTACGACCTCGCCCTCACCGTCAGCCACGGCGGCCACTGGCGGTTCCGGGGGCTGGTGCGCGGGGTGGCCACCCTGGGGCTGCTCGGCACCCAGCCGTTCGTCTTCCGCCGCCCGCAGGCCCTGCTGATGGGCACCGGCCCGAACGGCGCCCCGGTCGGCGGCGGCCCGGTCACCGGCCAGGTCCTGATCAGCGTCCCCGACCGGCACACCCCCGCCGTCGACCCGCACCGGCCCGGCTTCCCCAACCCGTACCGGACCCTCGGCGGCGCCCTGCCCAGCACCGCCCTGACCCGCCGCCAGGCCCATACCCTGGCCACCGGCGGACCACCGCCGCCCGGCGGGCCGGAGCACCGGCTCTTCACCGAGCTGCGGCAGCACGCCTTCCTCACCCTCACCGTGGTGGTGCCGCCCGGACTGGTCGAGACGGCGGGCACGGTGATGCGGAACGCCTCCGGCGGGAGCTGGCAGTTCTCCTACGAGGGGGCCCCGGCCCGGGAGGCGGTGCTGCGGTCCTTCCAGCCGCAGTTCGCCACCGCCTCCTTCGACCAGAGCTCCGGTCCGCTCGGCCTCACCACCGCCGGCCTGATGGGCAAACCCCCGTACGGCACGCTGTGGGGCACCTTCCGCCACTTCACCACCGTCACCGGCATCCACGCCCTGACCGGCCCGGTGGAGATGGACACCGAGATGATCCTCGGCAGCGGCACCCAGGCCACCGGCAAGACCGGACGGAGCATCACCCACTCCTTCGGCGGCCAACTCACCTACGCCAAACCGCACTCCGGCCCCCATGGGCCCTTCGGGGCGTACGGGCTGGTGGCCAACCCCTGGTCGGAGAGCGGCCAGCGGAGCCTGACCCTGAGTCGCGCCGTGGTCGCCGACCTCAACCTCAAGAGCTTCGGCCACCAGGTCCTGGTCAGCGGCACGGTCGAACACCGACTGGCCATGATCTCCAGCATGCTCGGCACCACCGCCGCCCATCTCCCGCTCGTTCCCTCCTCGTTGGCCGGTGCCGCCGGTTCGGTGGTCTCCGTCCCCGGCGGCTGGCTGGCCCATGTCCCCGAGAAGAGCGCCCATCTGCTGGGCATCCTGGACGACGGCCTGGGGCCCGTACCCCGCTACACCGCCGACGCCTGGTCGCCGCAGCCCTGGATGCGGGGGAACACCTTCGGCACCTACCCGGTCAACGGCCTCGATCCGACCGCCGTCCTCGCCGACTTCCAGGCGCAGGTGGCCGCGCTCGGGTTGGACGACCACGCCCTGGAGCACATCCGCCAGCAGGTCACCGCCCGGGTGCTGCGGGCCCTGCACCGGGAGCTGACCGGGACGGGCGCCAGCACCGCCACCCGCTCCGGGGGCTGGGGGTGGCGGCAGGTCCGGATCGGCGGGCGGCGGGCCCGGGTCCGGGTCGAACTCCTCCCCGGTGCCCCGTCCTTGGAGATGCTGGACCACTCCCAGGAACGGGAGGAGAACCGGCGCGCGGTCCAGTCCGTCCAGGAGGGCGCCGACTTCACCTCCGGCAAGGACTTCGGCATCCTGGTCGGCGAGGCCGTCCACACCGGCGACCCGACCGCCGTCGCCGCCGGGCCCGTCTACACCGAGACCGGCACCTCGCGGCGGTCCGTCTCCGCCGCCCATGCCACCGCGAGCAGCACCACCTACCGCGCCGCCTCCACCGAACCGCACGCCGAGATCACCACCCCCTACCGGCTGCGCCTCACCCTGGAGTTCGACGACGAGGCCCCGGGCGGCACGACCGATGGCGGCACCCCGACCGCCGTCCAGCGGGCCGGGGCACGCGCGGGCGAGGCGGTGCGGCGGTTCACCGGGCGGCAGCGGATCACCGCCACCGGTGACGCCGGCGCGCTGCGCGAACACGTACCGCTCAGCCTGATGGCGCCCGGTCCTGCCCCGGGTGGCCCCGCCCCCGACCCCCGGCTCGCCCCACCCGACCTCAGCCCCACCACCCCGCCCCGCTCCGGGGCGCGCCCAGGGCTGCTCGGTGGCGGCGCCCGCCACACCGACGGCAGCCTCCGGCCGTTCACCGTCCCGGAGAACGGCTTCCATGTCCGCCGCGTCCTCGGCCTGGAGCACATCCGGGAGGCGAGCCGCCGGGCCATCGCCGAGGCGTACGGAACCGACCTCCGCGGCCTGGACGGCGACGGGACCGGCGCCCCCGACGCCGCCCGCCGGGCCGCCCTGCTGCGCCGCGCCTCCACCACCACCCTCACCCACCCCGGCGGCGGCCCCGCCCAGACCCTGGAGGACGCCACCACCAACACCGCGCTGTCCACCTTCTACGACCAGGCCGCCACCCTCGGCGGCTACGAGGTGCCCGGCCTCACCCACCGCAACCCGGTGGGCACCGACTCCGCCCGGCTCTCCCTGCACGCCGTGCCGGACTTCTCGGGGGCGGTGCTGCTGACCGTCGCCGACGGGATGAAGATGGAGGTGCTGCGGGAGACCGCCGAGGGCGTGTCCACCTCCGTCTCCCAGGAGAACACCCAGGACTCGGCGTTCGGCGGCGGTGTGGCCATCCGCACCGAGCAGACCGGACTCAACCAGCCCGCCGCCACCCTCACCGGCCCCTACACCGCCGACGGGGACGGCGCACCGGTGGGGGAGGACCACCTCTCCTCCCTCAACGTCAAACCCAAGACCGGCCGCGGCTTCCTCTTCGCCGTCCCCACCGACTGGCTCGCCGTCGCCGAGGTGCACCGAGGCGTCAAGGACAGCGCGCCCGGCCGCCTGGCCCGCTATCTCACCGGCCCCTTCGCCAAGCACCCGCCCCGCGGCCCCAAGGCCGTCTCCGCGCGGACGCACGCCCTGGTCTGGATCCGCGACGACATCGCCCGGGAGCTCGGGCTGATCGACGACACCGTCTTCCCCGCCCGGGTCTCCGCCGCCTGGGACGCCGTCAGCGCCGCCGCCAAGGCCTGGACCGACGCCGACAAGGCGTACTGGAAGAAGCGCCGCGCCTCCGCCGGGCTGCGCGAGGAGCGGGACGCCGCGGCCGCCGCGCTGGACACCGCCCGCACCACGGCCCGGGACACCGCCCGCCGGCTCACCCCGCTGGTCGACGCCCTGGAGGAGGCCGACACCGCCCTGGCCGACGCCGAGTCCGCCGGGCGGACCGCCCACACGGCCGCCGACGCGCTGGAGACGGCCGCCGGGCAGCTGGAGACCGCGGCCACCTCGGTCACCCGGGCCGACGACACCGCCGCCCAGGTCCGCCGGTCCACCCGCCGTACCGTGGAACGCGCCCGGCACACCCTTGACGACCTCACCCGCTGGGCCGCCCTGCCCGGCGGCGGACCCCGCCCCGCCGTCCTCCGCCGGGCCGAGGAACGCCTGCGTACGGCCCAGGCCTCCGCCGCCCGCCACACCGCCGAGGCCGACCGCCGCGCCGCCGACGCCCGTACCGCGTACGGAGCCGCCCTGGCCCGGGTCACCGCCGCCGAGGCCGCCGCACCCCCCGCGCCGGTGGCGGGCCCCGCCCCGATCGCCTCCGCCGCCACCCCGCCCGAGGCCGGGCGGGCCCGGCGCACCGCCGCCGCGCTGCGCACCGCAGCCGACCAGCGGACCGCCGAGGCCCGGCGGCGGCAGCGCATCGCCGCCCGGACCGTCGAACGGGCCGCCCGGGAGGACACCTCGGCCCGGGCCGCCCGCGACCGCGCCATGAACCGCTCCCGGACGGCCGGCCGCGCCCTGCACGCCCGCCGCGCCGAACTGCGCGCCCTCGCCCACACCGCCGAGGCCGCCGCCACCGAGCTGCACCGGGTGCGCGCCGCCACCGACCTGCTGACCCGCTGGCACCAGCTCGGCGCGACCCCCGCGGGCCGGGCCCTGCGCGCCGGACTCGCCGAACCGCCCCCGGTGACCCATCGGCCCGTGTCCGGCCCCCGGCCACCGGCGCCTCCCGCCCCGCCGCGCCCCCGCTACCTCGCATCCCCGGACGGCACCGGGCTCACCGCGCCCGACGGCACCGGCCACACCCTGCTGGACGTGCCCCGCGACGGCGACGCCTTCTTCCACGCCCTGGCCCATGGGCTGGCCGTTTCGGCCCCCGCCCTCGCCGCCCAGCACGACATCGACCCGACCGACCCGGACACCCCCCGGATCCTGCGGGCGCTGCTCGCCGCCCGGCTCTCCGACCCCGCCGACGCCGACCTGCTGGACGCCGTCGCGCCGGACGACACGGACACCTTCGCCGCCGCCGAGATCGACGCCACCGGGCCGGTGGCGGCGCTGGCCCCGGGGACGCCGGGGCGCCGCGAGTTCGACCAGCTCGCCGTGGTCCCGCACGCCGCCGCGCTGGACTCCACGGCCCGTTCCCGGCTCGCCCAGTCCCAACTGCTGCGGCCGGGCAGCGCGCCCGGTGACACCGGCTGGGACCACTCTGCCGCCGACCTGCTGCCGCTGCTCGCGGCCCGCACCTTCGGCGTGCAGGTCACCGTGGTCCGCGGCGACGGCACCTTCCAGACCTTCACCCCGGGACGCCGACCCGGCCCGGCGCTGCCCCCCGCGCTCGGCGGCGGCACCCCGGGCCCGTACCCCCCGATCGTCCTCCACCTGGACGACCGCCACTACCGGCTCGCGGTCCCCGACGCGCCGGCTCCGCCGTCGGTCCCTCCTCCTCCGCCGCCCTCGCGCCCTGCCCCTCCAGCGCCATCGCCGCCCGGCGGTACCGGTGCCGTGTTCGACGGCTTCGAGGCGGCACTGCTCACCGCGCTGGGGCCGGACCGGCGCTCCGCGCTGCTCGACCGCCGGCAGCCGGTGCCGGTGGCGGAACTCGCCGACGCGGGCATCACCGTGTCCGCCGCCGCCTCCGTCCAGGCGGTGCTGACCGGCGGCACGCTGAGCGTCGAGGAACTGGGGCTCACCCCCGAGGAGCAGCTGCGCTGGCTGCTCGCCCGCCGGGTCGCCGCCACCCAGGCCGCGCCGGGCGGGGCGGACGCGGCGGCCCTGGCCGTGGTGGTGGCCGCCGCGGAGGCCCTGGGCCTTGACGTCGATGTGGTCCTGCCCGGCGGCGGGGTGCGCGCCTACCGGGCCGGGCCGGGCGGCACCGGCACCCTCACCTTGCGACTGCTCCCGGACGGCCGATGGCAGGTGGACCCGGCGCCCTGACCGGCGGCCCGGCCCTGTATGGCCGTGGCAGGCGGGCCCTGACCGGCGGCCTGGGGCTCGTACGGCCGGTGGCAGGCCCGGGGCCCGTACGGGACTTCGGCGTCCGGGCCCCGTACGGTCGGCGTCACACCGGGGAGGGGCGGGCCCCCGGCAGGTCTTCGGGCAGCAGCAGCCGCAGGTCCTCCAGACCCGGGGTGGCGATGGTGCCCAGCCGGCGGGCCTGCTGGGTCATCATCTCCTCCACCAGCTGGCGGCCGGTACGGGCGTTGCCGAAGGAGCGGTCCCGGGGCAGCGCCGCCACATAGCCGCGCAGGGCCTCCACCGTGGACGGCGGGCAGTCGTAGCCGGAGTCCGCCGCCTGGGCGGTGATGATCCCCACCAGCTCGTCGGTGGTGTAGTCCTCGAAGACCACGGTACGGGTGAACCGCGAGGTGAGGCCAGGGTTGGAGTCCAGGAAGCGGCGCATCTCCGCGGTGTACCCGGCGGCGATCACCACGATCTCGTCGCGGTGGTCCTCCATCAGCTTCAGCAGCGTCTCCACGGCCTCCCGGCCGAAGTCCGAGGGCGACCCCTCCGGTGTGAGGGTGTACGCCTCGTCGATGAACAGCACGCCGCCCAGGGCCCGTTCGAAGACCTCCTTGGTCAGCTGCGCGGTGTGCCCGACATAGCGGCCGACCAGGTCGGCGCGGGCCACCTCCACCAACTGCCCCTTGGGCAGCACCCCGAGGGAGTGCAGGATGTCCGCGTACAGCCGGGCCACCGTGGTCTTGCCGGTGCCGGGCGGCCCGGAGAAGACCAGATGCTGGCTGATCCGGGGGGCCGGCAGCCCGGCCGCGCGCCGCTGCCGTGCGGTGGCCAGCAGATGGACCTGGTCGGTCACCGCCCGCTTCACCGCCGAGAGTCCGACCATGGCCTCCAGCTTGGCCAGCAGCTCGTCCGAACTGCCCGCCGCGTCCTGCGCGTCGGCGCCCTGGCCGGCCGGCACGTCCTCGGGGAGCAGCAGCGACAGATCGCTCTCGGCCGGATCGCGCATCGAGCCCAGCCGGAACGCCTGCCGGTCCACCATCTCCTCGAACACCCGCCGCGCGGCACGGCCGTTGCCGAAGGTGGCGCCGCGCTCCATCCGGCCGTAGTGGCGGGCCAGCGCGTCCAGGGTGCCCGGGTCCAGCGTGTAGTGGTGCGCCTCGCACATCTGCTCGGTGATGGTGACCAGCTCCTCCACCGAGTAGTTGGCGAAGTCGATGGTCCGGGTGAAGCGGGAGGCCAGACCCGGGTTGGAGTCCAGGAAGGCGCCCATCTCGTCGGTGTAGCCGGCGGCGATCACCACCACCTCGTCGCGGTGGTCCTCCATCAGCTTCAGCAGGGTGTCGATGGCCTCCCGGCCGAAGTCCGCGCCGCCGCCCTTGCCGTCCGACAGCAGGGTGTACGCCTCGTCCAGGAACAGCACCCCGCCGAGCGCCTCCTTGAACGCCTCGGTGGTCTTGATCGCCGTCCCGCCGATCACCTGCGCCACCAGGTCGGCCCGGGAGACCTCCACCAGATGCCCCGAGCGCAGCACCCCCAGCTCGGTCAGGATGCCGCCGTACAACCGGGCCACGGTGGTCTTGCCGGTGCCGGGCGGCCCGGAGAAGACCAGATGGCGGCTCATCGGCGGCACCGGCATGCCGAGCCGGGTCCGGCGCTGCGCCAGCTGGTTGAGGTTGACCAGGGTCCGCACCTGGTGCTTGACGTCGGCCAGTCCGATCAGCGACTCCAGCTCCTCCAGCGGCCCCTTGGGGGCGGCCCGGCCCGGCCGGCCCCCGGCGCCCGCCGCCTGGGCCGCCACCTCGGCGCCCCAGAGGTCCGGCGCGCCGTTGCCCGCGCTGGTCAGGTCCTCCACGGTGAGGCGTTCGCCCGGCCGGGTCTGCCGCAGACCCGCGCCCCGGTTCTCCCGTACCGCGCAGCCGGTCGCGGTGATCGGTTCGGCGCTGTCCACCCGGATGCCGTCCCCGGTGGAGCCGCTGACCAGGCAGGCCGACAGGGTCACCCGGGCCCCCTCGGAGGCCAGCACCCCGTGCGCCCCGGAGTCGGTGATCTCACCGCGCAGCACGGAGAGTTCACCGCCGCCGTCCACTCCGACGCCGGACGCCCCGGAGGCGTGCACCCGGCAGTCCCGTACCGTGCCCAGGCCCTCCGCGGCGACCCGCAGGCCCACGTCGGCGGACTGGCGGATGGCGGTGTCCCGCAGCTGGGGGTTGCCGCCGGCGCCGATCCGCACCCCGTCCGCGCCGGCGCCCTCGATCTCGCAGTGCTCCAGCCGGCCCCGGCCGCCGTCCACGATCTCCACGCCCGTGCCGCGGGCGTCGAGCACCCGGGCCCGGCGCAGCAGCGGGTTGGCCCCGCCCCGGATCAGCAGCCCGGTGCCGGTCGCGTCCTGGAGGTGCAGCCGGTCGAACTCGGCGGCCGAGTCCTCGTCCAGCAGCACCGCCGCCAGCGGATCGGCGCAGTCCCGCACCGTGATGTCGGTCAGCGAGGGGGCGCTGGAGCCGATCACCCGGATCGCCGAGGCACCGGCCGAGTCGAAGGCGCAGCCCCGGAACATCCCCCGGGACCGCTCGGTGACGGCCAGTCCGTTGCCCTTGGTGCGCGAGGTGCGGCAGTCCACCAGCTCGGGGGCCGCGCCGGAGGCGATGACGATGCCGGGGCCCCGGGTGCCGGTGACCGTGACGTCCTCCAGCACCGGGCGGGAGTCGCTGGTGATGTAGACGCCCACGGCCGCGTCGTGCACCCGGGTCCGCGCCACCCGGGTGGCGCTGCTGCCCTCCAGGGCGATGGCCGGCTTCTCGGTGCCGGAGATCTCGCAGTCCTCCACGGTGCCGGTCGCCTCGCCGTTGGCCAGCACCCCGTTGCCCCGGGCGTCCCGGATGCGGCAGCCGCGTACGGCGGTACGGGCCTGCTCGCCGATGACCACGCCGGTGGTGCCCAGGTTCTCGATGACGCAGTCCGCCACCACCGTCCCGGTGGGCGCGGTGTCCACCACCCCCGCGCCGTCCGGGTTGCTCACCCGGCAGTCCCGCATGGCCAGCGAGCCGGAGTCCCGGGCGAGCAGCGCCGTCCACCCCGAACCGGCCACGGTGCAGCCGTCCATAGCGATCTGGCCGCGCGCCGCGTCCACCACCGGCACGTCCTCCGTGCCGCCGCGCAGGGTCAGATCGGTGAGCATCACCGCGTCCGCGACCAGGGACACGGCGCTGCCGCGGCGCGGGCAGATCTCCACGCTGCCGCGCTCGCCGTCGGCGACGATGGTCACCCGGGTGCGGACGGTGAGGTTCTCCGGGTAGCGGCCGGGGCGGACCCGGATCACGGCCCCGCTCCGGGCCTGGGTCAGGGCTTCACCGATGGTCCGGCTTCCTTGCGGCTCGTCCGGGCCCACGATGAGCAACTGCCGTGACACGCTGGTCCTCCCTCGTCCCTGCGCGGCCTCCGGCCCACGCGGGACGGCGCGGCGCACCTCTTGCAGGCTACGTGAGGCCGAAGTGATCTACCAGGTGGGACAGGTCAGTTCACCGGCCGTTCCCGCCGAGTCGGCCCGCCCGTGCGCCGACTCCGCCCGCCCGGCCCGGCCTTCGGCCGGACGACCTAGGATGCGCGGCATGAGACGCGCGCTTCCCGCGGCAGCCCTGGCGGCGGCCCTGACGCTGGCCGCCGTGCCGCCCCTGACGGCCGCCCCCGCGTCCGCCGCCCCCGTACCGCTGCCGGTGGTGCGCGCGCAGCTGCCCCCGGACGAGCCGTGCACCGGCGCCTCCGGGGAGACCGCCCGCACCGCGCCCTGGCCGATACGGACCCTGCAACTGTCCCGCGCCTGGCGGCAGTCCAAGGGCGCGGGAGTGACGGTCGCGGTGGTGGACACCGGGGTGGGTGCCGGCGTCCCGGCGCTGGCCGGGCGGGTGCGCACGCTCGCCTCGGCGGGGGAGGACTGCGTGGGCCATGGCACCTTCGCCGCCGGGCTGATCGCCGGGGCCCCGCTGCCCGGGGTGGGCGCGGTGGGGGTCGCCCCCGAGGCGCGGGTGCTGGCGGTGCGGTGCACCGACGAACGGGGCACCGCCACACCGGTGTCGGTGGCCACCGCGATCCGCGCCGCCGCGACGGCGGGCGCGAAGGTGATCTATGTGTCCCGGGCGCTGCCCACCGGCCGGGCCGAGCTGACCGGCGCGGTCGCCTACGCCCGGGCCAAGGACGCCCTGGTGGTCGCCCCGGCCGCCCCCGACGCGCTCCCGGACGACCCGCGCGGCGAGAGCCGCCCGCCCGCCACCTGGTACTGGCCGGCGTCCGCCCCGGGGGCGCTGTCGGTGCTGGACTACGGCCCCGACGGCAGCCGCCCGGCCAAGGCGCCCACCGCCGTGGGCGCCGATCTCGCGGCCCCCGGCGGCTCGGTGGTGGGCCCCGGCCCGCGCGGCGCCGGCCACTACATCGGCAGCGGCTCCTCGCTGGCCGCCGCCCATGTGGCGGGCGCCGCAGCGCTGGTGCGCGCCCGCCATCCGGAGCTGACGGCGACCCAGGTACGGGACCGGCTCACCGCGACCGGCTACCCGGCGAGCCCGCCGCGGCTGGACCCCTACGCCGCGCTGACCGCCGTCCTGGACGGCGCCTCCGGGTCGGCCCCCCGCCCCGCCCCCGCCCGGATGCCCGCCCCGGCACCCCACGAGCCCCGCCACCGCGCCCTGGTGGTCGCCGCGGGCGGCGCCGCCCTGATCATCCTCGTCGCCGCCGCGGCCGCCATCATCCCCCGCGGCCGCACCCGCCACTGGCGCCCCCCGACCCAACCCCCCACGGCACCCCCGAACCCACCGGGGCCCTGACCCTGGCCGCGGGGGCCGCGTGCGCGGCCGAGGGCCCCTATGCCGTGCGGCGGTTGACGCTGTACGGGCTCCCTCAGGCCCCGCCCGCCTCCTCCCCGCCACCCAGGTACGCCGTCTGCACCTGGACCGTCTTGCGGCGGGCGATGCGGGTGGCGCGGCCGGGAGGGAGCAGGCGGCCCTTGGCGTTGCCGAAGACATAGCCCTCGGAGGGCGGGCAGGAGAGCAGCAGGGCCGGGGTGTTGACCTCCTGGAGGCGGCGCATCAGGGGCTCGCCCATGCCTCGTCCGGCGCCGCTGGCGGAGCGGGCCACGATCAGATGGAGGCCGACCTCCCAACCCAGTGCCAGATGGGTGAGCAGCGGCTCGAAGGGGGCGTTCACCGGGCCCGAGCCCACCATGTCGTAGTCGTCGATCAGCACGAACAGCCGCGGGCCGTTCCACCAGTCGGCCAGCCGCATCCGGCCCGGGGCGATGTCCGGGCCCGGGACCCGGGTGCGCACCGCCCGGGCCGCGCCGTCCACCAGGTCGCGCAGCGCGTCGATGGAGACCGCGTGCCCGAGCCGGTACTCGTCGGGCACCGCCTCGACCAGCTCGCGCCGGTAGTCCACCACCATGATCCGCGCCTCGGCCGGGGTGTAGCGGTCCATGATCGCCTTCGCGGCGAGCCGCAGCAGATTGGTCTTGCCGCTCTCGGTGTCGCCGACCACGATCATGTGCGGGCTCTCGGCGAAGTCATGCCAGACGACCGACAGTTCGTCCTCCTCCAGGCCGATGGGCACCCGGAAGTCACCCTGGGGGGCGGGGAGGTCGGACAGGGGCAGTTCGGTGGGCAGCATGCGGACCTGCGGGGCCGGCGGGCCGGTCCAGGCCTCCCGTACCGCGGCAACCAGCGCGGCGACGCCCTCGCCGAGGTCGTCCGAGCGCTCGGCGCCGTCGATCCGCGGCAGGGCGGTGAGGTAGTGCAGCTTGCTTTCGCGGGTCAGGCCTCGGCCGGCCGTCCGGGGCACGGTGGCGGCCCGGCGGATGTCGATCTCGGAGTCCATGGCGTCACCCATCCGCAGCTCCAGATGGGTGCCCGCCTGGTCGCGCACGGCCGACGGCAGCTCGACCCAGCGGGCGGTGGTGACGATGAGGTGGATGCCGTAGTTGAGACCGCGCGCGGCGATCGCACTGAAGGTGGTGATGTGCCGGTCGTAGTCCTGCCGGACCGTCGACCAGCCGTCGATCACCAGGAACACATCACCGTGGTCCTGGTCCGGGAACTCCCCATTGGCCCGGCGGCGCCGGAAGTTGGCCATCGAGTCGATGCCGTGGTCCAGGAAGAACTTCTCCCGGGCCGCCAGCAGCGTGGTCACCTCCGCGATGGTCCGGCCGACCCGCTCGGCGTCCAGCCGGGCCGCCACCCCGCTCATATGCGGTAGTCCGGCCAGCCCGGCCAGGGTGCCGCCGCCGAAGTCCAGGCAGTAGAACTGCACCTCGCTGGGGGTGTGGGTGAGGGCCAGCGCGGCCAGCACGGTGCGCACCATGGTGCTCTTGCCGCTCTGCGGGCCGCCCGCGATGGCGATATGCCCGCCCACCCCGGACAGGTCCACCTCCAGCAGATCGCGCCGCTGGTCGAAGGGGCGGTCCACCACCCCGATCGGCACCTTCAGCCGCCCCCGCCCCGGGGCGTCCGCCGTGGTCAGGCCCAGCTCCGGATGGGGCGCCAGCGTGGGCAGGATCTGGTCCAGGGTGGACGGCAGGTCCAGCGGCGGCAGCCACACCTGGTGGGCCGGCGGCCCCGCCCCGAGCAGCCGGTCCACCGCCACCGAGAGGAGGGAGTTGCCGTTCTCCTCGGCCTCCGCCTCGGGCTGCGGGGGATCGGGTACCGCCCGGGGGACGACATAGCCGGTGCCCCACGGCACCGTCTGGCCGGCGGCCCGCGCCTGGCCCGCGCTGCCGCGCCGCTCGCGGTAGGGGCCCGAGACGTATGCCGCCCGGAACCGGGTCAGCGCCTCCACCCCGGACTTGAGGTAGCCGCCGCCGGGGGCCGACGGCAGCTCGTAGGCGTCCGGCACGCCCAGCACCCCGCGGCTCTCCATCGCCGAGAAGGTCCGCAGACCGACCCGGTACGACAGATGGCTCTCCAACTGGTGCATCCGGCCCTCGTCCAGGCGCTGCGACGCCAGCAGCAGATGCACCCCGAGGCTGCGGCCCAGCCGTCCGATCATCACGAACAGCTCCATGAACTCGCGATGCGCGGCCAGCAGTTCGCTGAACTCGTCGACGACGACGAAGAGGCTGGGCAGGGGCGCCAGCGGCGTCCCCGCGGCCCGCGCCTTCTCGTACTCCAGCGCCGAGGTGTAGTTGCCGGCCGCCCGCAGCAGCTCCTGGCGGCGGATCAGCTCACCGTGCAGCGCGTCCTGCATCCGGGAGACCAGCCCCGCCTCGTCGGCCAGGTTGGTGATCACCGCCGAGGTGTGCGGCAGCTCGTCCAGGCCCAGGAAAGTCGCCCCGCCCTTGAAGTCCACCAGCACGAAGTTGAGCGTCTCGGAGGAGTTGGTCAGCGCCAGCGCCAGCACCAGGGTGCGCAGCAGCTCGCTCTTGCCGGAGCCGGTCGCCCCGATCAGCATGCCGTGCGGTCCGGTGCCGCCCTGCGCCGACTCCTTGATGTCCAGCTCCACCGGCACCCCGTCCGCGCCCACCCCGATCGGCACCCGCAGCCGACTGGGCCCGGTGCCCCGCCGCCACAGCGGATCGGGATCGTGCCGGTGCAGATCCGCGATACCCAGCAGGGTGGTCAGCTCCACGTCGGTGGAGAGCGGTTCGGCGCTGTCGGTGCCGATGCCCATCCGGTACGGCGCCAGCCGCTTGGCCAGCGCCCGCGCGGTGTGCGGCCCGAACTCGTCCGGCACGCCCAGGAAGGTGGTCTGCTCCTTGCGGTCCCGGTCGGTGCGCACCAGCCGCAGCTCACCGTCCGCCACCTCGAAGCGGAGCGTCACCCGGCCGGGCCGCCAGGTCAGCGCGCCCGTCAGGTCCAGCACCACGGTGTTGCGCAGCCCGGGCCCGTCCAGCCGGTGCCCGCCCGGCACGGTGCCGCCGTCCACCACGATCACCGTGAACGGCTCCTCCCGGCCCGGCACCGCCTCCGGGTCGAACGCCGGCCGCTCCAGGAACTCCGGACCCAGCAGGTCCTCCAGCTCACCGAAGGCCGCCCCGGTCATCCGGGCCGGGCCCGCCCCGTCGGTCTCCTGCGGGTGCAGATGGTGCGGCAGCCACTTCACCCACTCCCAGTCCGCCCGCCGCTCGTCCGACACACACAGCGCGATCCACAGGTCGTCGGGGGAGTGGAACGCCGCCAACTGGCCCACCAGCGCCCGCGCCAGGGCCCGCGTCCGCTCCGCGTCCCCCCGGAACAGCACCCGCGCCCAGGCCCGCAGATACAGCGCGATCGGCTGGTCCGGGACCGTCCCGTAGGCCCGGATGAAGCTGCGCAGCGCGTGCGCGGCCAGCGGCTCCAGGTCCTCCACCGGGCTGGTCGCCAGCGGGTTCAGCCGCAGCCCCAGCTTCTGGTCCCCGACCGCCACCCGCACCTCGCCGAAGTCCTCGTCCTGCGGCCGGCGCTCCCACAACCGGGTGGAGCCGGCGATCGACCAGAGCGCGGCCGGCTCCGGATGCCGCCAGGCCAGCGCCCGCTGCTGGTCGATCACCGCGGCCCGCACCTTGCGCCGGGTCTGGGTGAGATAGCGCAGATAGTCGCGGCGCTCGCCCTTCAGCCGCTGCTTGCGCTCGCTGTTGCGGCGCATCACCTGGCCCAGCATCATCGCCCCCGAGGCCACCACCATCAGCCCCAGCGCCAGATAGATGAAGCTGCTGCCACCGGAGGACCCCGGCCGGATGAACATCAGCATCATCGACACCGACATCAGCGCCATCGGCAGATACGTCCACACCGCCGAGGAGTCCGGAACCACCTCCGGCAGCACCGGCGGCTCCTGGAGGGTCAGTTCCCCCTCCGGCATCTCCGGGCCCCGCCTGCGGGCCGGCCTGCGGAACAGCACCACACTCACCGTACGGACTCCTTCACCCGCCGGAACCGGTGACGGCCGGCGGTGGGTACCTCGGACAGATGATTGATACTACGATCGTCCGCGCCGCGTACCCAACGTCAAAAGGGGCCGCGACCAGGTCTGTTGGTCTGCCCGAACCGGGCGGAAGCGGGCGGACGACGCCGCACGCGAACGTACGGAGAACGCGTGGAGAACGCGGAAGGGCGTGAGCCAGCCCCATGAGTGACAACCAGGTGGCCGGTCTGTGCCGGGTGACGGTACGCGCCCCGGCGCGCACCGTCGACCTCGCCGTACCCGCCGACGTACCGGTGGCCGACCTGCTGCCGGCCGTCCTCGGCTACGCCGGGGACGACCTGGAGGAGACCGGCGTCGAACACGGCGGCTGGGTCCTCCAGCGCCTCGGCGGCGAACCGATGGACGAGGAACGCACCCTCGACTCCTTCGACCTGCGCGACGGCGAGACCCTCTACCTCCGCCCGCGCACCGAGGCCCTGCCCGAGGTGCATCTGGACGACCTGGTCGACGGCATCGCCACCACCCTCCAGCGCCGCCCGCACGGCTGGTCCCCGGCCGCCGCCCGCGCCGTGCTGCGCGGCCTGGCCGTCGCCACCCTGCTCACCGGCCTCGCGGTGCTGGCGCTGCCCGGCGGCTCCGGCACCGTCCGCGCCGTCTGCGCCACCGTCGCCGCGCTGCTGCTGCTGGCCGGCGCCGCCGCGGCGGCCCGCGCGGTCGGCGACGGCGGCGCGGCGGCCGCCCTCGGACTGCTGGTCGGCCCCTATATGGCCGTCGCCGGCTGGCTGCTGCCCGGCGGGTCGATCACCGGGGCGCACGGCCAGGAGGTGCTGGGCGCGCGGCTGCTCGCCGCCTCCACCGCCGGGGCCGGCGGCACGGTCCTCGCGCTGGCCGCCGTCGCCGCCTACGCGGCGCTCTTCCTGGCCCCCGCGGTGCTCGCCCTCTTCGGCGCGCTGACCGCCGCCGGCATGCTGGTGGCCGACCTGACCCCCACCGAGGCGGCCGGCGTCATCGCGCTGCTCGCGGTGCTCCTCGGCGCCTTCGTGCCCTCGCTCTCCTTCCGGATGTCCGGGCTGCGGATGCCCCCGCTGCCCACCAACGCCCAGCAGCTCCAGGAGGGCATCGAACCGCACGCCACCGCCGTGGTGGCCGCCCGCTCGGTGCTGGCCGACGGCTGGATGAGCGCCCTGTACGGCGCGGTCGGACTGGTCTGCGCCGGCAGCCTCACCGTGCTCGCCCACCACCCCGGCCTCGCCGAGGTGATCACCGCCGCCGTGCTGTCGCTGCTGCTCCTGCTGCACGCCCAGGGCCTCGGCAACGTCTGGCAGCGGCTGTCGCTGGTGGTGCCGGGCGCCTGGGGCCTGGCCCTGCTGGCCTGGGCCGCCGCCCTGGACTACAGCCCCTCCGGCCGGCTGCTGCTGGCCGTCGGGCTGCTCGCGGCCACCGCCGGGATCGCCATCGCCTCCTGGACGGTGCCGGGCCGCCGGCTGGTGCCCTACTGGGGCCGGGCCGGGGAGCTGCTCCACTCGGCGGCCGCCATCGCCCTGCTGCCCCTGGTGCTGTGGGTGCTCGGCGCCTACGGGGCCCTGCGGGCCCTCAACGGCTGACCTCGTACATCGGGAAAGGGGCGGGCGCGATGCAGTCCAAACGCGACCAGGTGCAGGCCCATATGTTCGTCATGGGCCGACTCACCTCCGCCATGCTCCGGGGCGACCCGGACGCACCGGAGAGCCCCCAGGGGCGCACCAACCGCGGGATCGCCATCGGGGTGGTGATCGCCGTGCTGATCTCCGCCGGAGCCTTCGTCTTCGGCCTGTTCAAACCCGGCAACAAGACCTCCTGGCGGGAGCCCGGAACCCTGGTCGTCGCCAAGGAGACCGGCTCGCGCTATCTCTTCCTCGACGGACGGCTGCGCCCGGTGCGCAACTACGCCTCCGCCCGGCTGCTGGCCGGCGCCGACCTCAAGACCGCCTCGGTGGGCGGCCGTTCCCTCGACGGCACCCCGCAGGGCTCACCCGTCGGCATCCTCGGCGCCCCCGACTCCCTGCCCGCCGCCGACCGGCTGGACACCGGCGCCTGGCAGGTCTGCTCCACCGCCGCCGGAGGACCGGCCGCCACCGTCCTGGCCATCGGCGCCCCCACCGCCGGCGGCGGACTGGGCCCCGGCGAAGCCGTGCTGGTCACCGGACCCGACGGCACCGACCACCTGCTCTGGCGGGGCAGCCGGCTCCGGCTGGACGGAAAATCCCGGGCCGCGCAGGCCCTCGGCTACGACGCCCGGCCCCGTACCCGGGTCTCCGCCGCCTTCCTCAACGCGCTGCCCGAAGGACCCGCCCTCGCCGCGCCGGACGTCCCCGGCCGGGGCGAGAAGGGCCCCTCCCTGGCCGGCGCCGACACCCGGATCGGCCAGGTCTTCCGGATCACCGTCCCCGGCTCACCCGCCCGCTACTACCTGCTGCGCCGCGACGGGCTCGCCCCGCTCACCGCGACCGGCGCCGCGCTGGTCCTCGGCGACCCCGAGACCCGCCGTACCGCCTACGCCGGGCAGGCGCCGGGCGCCGCCGAACTCGGCGCCACCGCCCTGGAGGGCCGTACCGCCCCGGCCCCGGGCACCGACCCGGCCGCCGGCCTGCCCGAGTCACCGCCCAAGGCGGTCGCCCCGCCGGACGGCTGGACCCCCTGCGCCCGGATCGACAGCGCGGGCGGCGGTACGCGGGTGAGCGTCGCCCTCGCCCCGCTCGGCGGCCTCGGTCCGGCCGCCCAGCCCGCCCCCGAGGGGCTGACCCCCGCCTGCACCCGGGTCGACCGGATCACCGTCCGCCCCGGCGGTGGCGCCCTGGTGCGGGCGCTCGGCGCGGGCGGCGGCGCGCTCGGCTCCACCGTCTACCTGGTGACCGAGGGCGGAACGAAGCACCGGATCGCCGACGAGGAGTCGCTGACCGCGCTCGGCTACGGCACCGGGCAGGCCCGCGGGCTGCCCTCGCCGCTGCTGGCGATGCTCCCCACCGGCCCCGACCTCGGCACCACCGCGGCCGTCACCGGGCGCTCCGCCACCACCGCCGCGCCCTGCCCCGAACAGGCCGGAGCCGAGGCGGAACCGGCGAAGGCGGCCGCCGCGCAGCAGGCGCGAAGGTGACGGGTTCATGTCGGGCCGCCGCCCGGAGAACCATCCGGAAGGAACGGGCGTCTGATCCGTGTAGTCGGTGTAAAAACCCGGGTACGTCACCGGCGCTGCTGGATTCTTGACGGCCCTTCACGCAGAATCCGACTGGTCACCTCTTTTGTCGGGGGTTCAACTGGGCTCATGCAGGGCTCGGTTGGCACCTCGGTACGAAGGGGTGCGACCCCCTTGTGCCCGCCGCCTTGGGCGACCGCGGGCCGACCGGCGTCAGCTGAGGAGTAGCGGTCCATGGCAGGCATGCAGCAGTCACAGGAACAGGCCACACGGAATGGTGTGATGGCCCTGGAGCAGGCGTTCACCGGCGTGCAGAACTGCCGCCAGGACGTGGAGAACATGAAGTTCAACCTGTCCTCCGGCCTCAAGGGCTCGGACGGCAAGGCGTTCCAGGACCTGCTCAAGCTCTGGGACGACCAGGCGGAGATCATCTCGCGCAACCTGCGCGACATGGTCGACACCCTCAACGAGACGCTGCGCACGCAGGGCCTCACCCAGGGCTCCAACAACGAGTCCATCAACACCGCGTACACCCAGTCGCAGTCCATCTTCGACACGCTCAGCGGCTGAGCCGCGCCCGGTCCCCGCCACCCGAGGCGGCGACCGGCCCACCCCCGCCCCCTTCAGCACCCGTTGCGAGACGAGGCCCACCATGAGCGACGACTTCACCGACGGACACATCTACGTCGACTACCGCCATATGACCAACGCGGCGGACGACATGGTCCAGCAGACCCGGGCGATAGCCACCATCCTCGCCAACCTGGACGCCGAGCTCCAGCAGCTCAAGCAGACCTGGGAAGGCGAGGACCGCCAGGTCTACAACGACAAGCAACTCGCCTGGAACAACGCCGTCGAGGCGATGCGCAACCTGCTGGAGAACCACTCCCGGCTGCTCACCGACGTGTCGGACAACTACCAGTACAGCGAGAAGTCCCTCACCCAGCTCTGGAGTGACGTGCGCATCGGCCGCTGACCCCCGGCCCCGCCCCCCATTCTCCGATCCGACCGGCTCCGCCCGCCGTCGCCGAGAGCGCTCTCCTGAGCCCTCCCGGCGGCCGGGCGGCCGGCCCAGGGCCGGTGGGGGCGGGCAGGGCGTGGTGGTGGGGAGTCCGAGAGCCGGCAGACCGACGACAGCAGGAGCAGGAGCCGTACATGGCCGAGAACAGCCCGGTCAATCTGGACAAGGCGTGGCTGCAGAACTTCCTCGACGTCGACGTCGCGGGGTTCATCGCCGAACTGGACAAGATCACCAAGGACGGTGTGGGCCCGACCGGCGAGGACGTGCCCGCCCTGGCCAACATCGGCGAGGGCGGCGCCCGCCCCGACTTCGTGAAGCCCGGCGCGGAACTCCCGCTCACCATCGGCATCATGAAGGACAACGACAAGGAGGTGAGCGGCAAGAACCTCCAGGACTCGGTGAAGAAGATGATCACCAACATCAAGACCATCCTGGAGGAGCAGAAGACCCTGTTCGGGGACATCGACGACAACCTCCGCACCAGCATCGAGAAGCTGTTCAAGACCCAGGGCGACAACCTGGCCAAGATCGAGGGCGACAAGTTCCTCGACATCTTCGAGGACGTGGACGAGACGCTCGGCGGCGGCGAGAGCGAGGACGACTAGCCCGCCCCGCCTCCCCTGTGACCCCAGCCGCCCCGCCCCGTACCCCGCCCGCGTAGCCCTCCCCGCCCCACCCGCACCCCCGGAGCCGACCGTGCGTCAAGAGAACATCAAGCCGCTCACCTCGGACAACGACGGCTGGCGCCAGGCCGTGGAGTTCTTCACCGGCTATCTCGCACCCGAGCGGGGCAAGCTCTTCGACGAGCTCAAGGGCAACGCGGACATCCCGCAGATGAAGGTCGAGATCAGCAAGCAGAACTCCGTCGACTACGCGGACCCCAATGACTTCAACTGGCGGGTGGAGAACGCCGGCTGGCGGATCGAGAACACCGACTTCGTCATCCCGTTCTATATGACCGGCGGGGACAACCCCAAGAGCGGCGACAAGATCAGCATGTACAAGGCGCGGATCACGCTGCTCGGCAACAAGAGCTCCGACGGCCCGCCCGTCGGCGGGGTCGTGGAGGGCGGCGAGTTCAAGAGCCAGTACGACAACCACCTCGGGCTGACCGGTGACGCGGCCACCTGGAGCACCAAGGACCTGACCCAGTACAGCTACGGCACCGGGCGCGCCCTGGAGGCGCTGCTCAACAACCCCGAGGGCACCTACAACTTCCACTGGAACGGCGCCAACGTCCTCGACCACAAGCAGGTCAGCCTGGCCTCCTTCGACACCGCGGCGGCCGCCTTCGACCGGGTGGCGCAGTTCTTCGCCGCCCGTCGCGACGCCGTCCAGGCGTGGGAGCGCCGGATCGGCACCGAGCAGAACGACGCCTGGCGCGGCCAGGCCGCCGGCGTCTTCTGGAACCTCGTGCACATCCTGAGCAAGCAGTACGAGGGCTACGCCAAGGACATGGCCGGCACCACCGGGGGCTCCAAGCAGGGCGACGAGATACGCCAGGCCAAGACCGACCTGCGCAACGCGGTCAGCACCCTGCAACGCAGCTGGGCCCACTGGGAGCTGTACATGGGCAACCCGCTGCGCTGGCTGCACGACGTGCTGGTGGAGATCACCGACCACGTCTGGGAACGCAACATCAAGATGATCACCTACAAGGTGAACGCGGGTGCGCGCGGCACGTACTACACCACGTACCACGCGATGTCCGGCTTCGACCAGAACGCCACCCGCTTCGGCAAGGGCGACACCTTCGGCCAGCTCGACGACCTCAGCACCTGGAAGAACGTCGGCGAGAAGGCCGTCCAGCTCTGGCAGGGCTCCGTCATCGAGAACCTGGTCGAACCCGCCCAGCAGGCCATGCGCGACGTGCAGAACGCCTGGGCCTCCTCCAGCTTCGTCCTCGGCTCCATCAAGACCCGCGGCAGCAGCGACCTCACCAGCAGCTACAAGGAGGACAAGGCCGACCTCAAGGAGGAGGAGGCCAAGCGCAAGGAAGAGGAGGCGGCGCGCAAGCAGGAAGAGTTCATGGCCTGGCAGAAGGAGCAGGCCGCCAAGGCGGAGGCCGAGGCCAAACGCCGTGAGGAGGAGGCCAAGGCCGAGGCGGCGCGCAAGGAGAAGGAGGCCGCCGAGAAGGAGGCCAAGGCCAAGGCCGAGCAGGAACGCAAGGAGAAGGAAGCCGAGGCCAAGGCCGCCGAGAAGGAGGCCGAGCAGGAGCGCAAGCAGGCCGAGGCGGAGGCCAAGCAGGAGCAGAAGGAGAAGGAGGCGGAGGCCAAGGCGGCCCAGAAGGAAGCCGAAGCGGAGCAGAAGCAGGCCGAGGCGGAGCAGAAGCAGGCGCAGAAGGAAGCGGAGGCACAGGCCAAGCAGGCCGAGGCCGAACAGAAGGCGGAAGCCAAGCAGGCCGAGCAGGAGGCCAAGCAGGAGGAGGCCCAGCGCCGCGCCGAGGAGGCTCAGCAGCGCCAGGAGCAGGTCCAGGCCGCCCAGTACGCCCAGTCCCGCGCCGACCAGGAGCGCCAGCGCAAGGAACAGGCCCAGAAGGAGGCCGAGGCCGAGGCCAAGGCCGCCCAGAAGGAGGCCGAAGCCGAGCAGAAGGCCGCCGAGAAGGAGGCGGAGGCCGAGCAGAAGCAGGCCGAGGCCGAGCAGAAGGCGGAGCAGAAGGAAGCCGAGCAGGAGGCCAAGCAGGCGCAGAAGGAGGCGGAGGCCGAGCAGAAGCAGGCCGAGGCCGAGAAGAAGGCGGAGCAGAAGCAGGCCGAGGCGGAGGCCAAGCAGGCCGAGAAGGAGGCGGAGGCCGAGCAGAAGCAGGCCGAAGCCGAGCAGAAGGCGGAAGAGCGGCAGGCCGAGCAGGAGGCCAAGCAGGAAGAGGCCCAGCAGCGCGCCGAACAGGCCCAGAACGAGCAGCGGGAGGAGCAGCGCCGGCTCCAGACCGAGCAGGAGCTGCGCCAGGACCAGCTGCTCACCGAGCAGGAGAAGCGCGAGGCCGAGCAGCGCGCCGAGGCCGAGGCCAAGCAGGCGGAGGCGGAGGCCAAGGCGGAGGCGCGGCAAGGGGAGCAGGACGCCAAACAGGCCGAGGCGGAGGCCAAGCAGGCCGAGGAGCAGGCTCGCCGCGAGGCCGCCTACGAGCAGGCCCAGGCCGAGTACGACCAGGCGCGCGGCGAAGGGCTCGCGGGCGGCGACCGCCCCGGACTCGACCGCCCCGGCTCGATCGACCCGATCACCGGCGAGCTGAACCCCGGCGACCTGCCCTCACTCGGCGGCGCCGACCTGCCCGTCTACTCCGGCGACGGGCTCACCATGCCCGACGGCAGCCACACCAGCATCGACGACCAGGGCCGCGTCGTCACCCGCCACCCCGACGGCACCACCGTCACCATCGACCCCGACCTGCACACCTCCACGGTCACCCGCCCCGACGGCACCGTCTCCACCGGCCCGCTGAACACCGGCGACCGGCTCCCGCATCCCGACGGCAGCGTCTCGCACATCGAGCCCGACGGCCGGGTGATCACCGACTACCCGGACGGCACGACCACCACCATCGACCCGCACACCGGCATCGGCACCACCACCCGCCCCGACGGCACCGTGATCACCGGCGACCTCAACGGGGGCGGCGCCCTGCCCGGCGGCTCGGGTCCCCACTCCTCCCTCCCCACCCTGGATCGTCCCTCCTACGACGGCTCCCTCGGCGGCTACGAGGAGGAGCTGTACGACGACGCCCCCTACGAGCGGCCCACGGTCGGCAGCGGCGCCGGCCCCCTGCCCGCCTACGGGGCGGCCGGCGGCGACTTCGGCAACCAGCTCAACACCGGCTCGCTGCCCGGCTCCAGCATGGGCGGCGGCTCGGCGCAGTCGCCGGGGGGCGGGATGCCCATGGGCGGCATGCCGATGGGCGGCATGGGCGGCGGCGGGGCCGGCGGTGGCGGCGCCAACAACGCCGAGCGGGTGCGCAACGTCATCGACGACGGCCGTCCGGTGGGCGGACCGCGCGGCGGACGCCCCCGGCCGGGCGGCCCCCGGGCTCAGCACGACGAGAACGACGTACGGGTCTCCACCCCGCGTACCGCCGCCACCACCGGCGGCTCGCCGTTCCTGCCCATGGGCGGACAGTCCCCCGGCCAGCAGCAGACGACCCAGAGCGGCGACCGCACCCGCGACGCCTGGGTGCAGGAGGAAGAGGACGTCTGGGGCACCGACGAGGGCGGCTCCCCGGCCGTGATCGGACGATGACCCCGGCTCCCATGATCGTCCCCCGCTCCCCCCGCCCCACCGACCGGAGGTGCCACCGGTGACCGAATCGATCGAGCAGCGCATCAAGAAGGCCATGGCCGAACTGGAGTCCGTCCAGGAGGCCGTGGCCCGTGCCGAGGACCGGATGGCGGGCGCCACCGAGACCGTGCGGTCCCGGGACCGCTCCGTGGAGGTCGTCATCGGCCCCCAGGGGGAGCTGGCCGGGCTGAAGTTCCTGGACAACAAGTATCGTTCGATGAACGCGGCCCAGCTGGCGGCCTCGGTGATGGAGGCGGCCGAGCGGGGCCGGGCCCGGATGGCCCGCCAGGTGATGGACGTCTTCGAACCGCTGACCCGCGCCGAGGGCGCGGCGTCGGGGGTGCGCGGGGTCGATCTCGACTGGGACCGGGTCTTCGGCTCCGCGCTGGCGGGCGAGGAGGAGGCGCCCGGACGGCCCCGCCGCTCCGCCGACCGGCTGCGGGACGAGATCCACGAGGACGGCTACGGCGGTCACCACGGAGGGAAGCGGTCATGAGCGGTGTCTTCGAGGCGTACCCGGCCGAACTGCGGTCGGCCATCGAGCGGATGAGGAACCTGCCCAGGATGGCGTACGCGCTGGGCCGCGACTTCCGCTCCGACGAGCAGAACTACACCGCCTGGCCCGGCTGGACCGACGACTACGCCCAGCAGAACCGCCCGGTCTACGAGCGGAACAACGAGTTCTGCACCGGCTCCAGCGAGAAGCTGTTCGACGCGCTCGACGGACTGGTGCAGGCCACCCTCGCCAACCTCAACAGCATCGAGCGCACCCAGTCGGACTCCGAGGAGCGGATCGCCGAACACCGGCGCAGGACACCCGAGTCCATCTTCGACAACGGTGAGACCGGGGGCGGCGGCGGAGGACGCCGCTGACCGGCGCCTCAGGGCGAAACGGGTACGGCGACGGGCAGGGAGTGCCGGCACCGGCACAGGCACGGTGCGGGCAGGGTGAGCGGAGTTCTGGGTGCAGGAGATCAACTTTCCGGAGGATGTCCGGAAGATGCTCTGGATCCTCATCGGTGAGATGCCGTTGGAGGCCAGGGAGAACCTCGCCTATGAGAGCCGCGAGCTGTACCACCGCTACGGTCGCGGTCTGAAGTCCCTCCAGGAGGAGATCCGGGCCTCGATCGCGGAGGCGGCGACCGCGCTCCCGAAGGAGGTGGCGGACCCCTACATCAGCGCCCTGTCGGTGCTGGTGGACGACGCCGGGGTGAGCCATATCGACCAGATGGTCGACCAGTTGGACGAGATCTCCTCGGGTCAGATCGATCACTCGATCAAGATCCAGGGGGCCAAGTGGGAGATCATCGCCGAGATCATCTCGTTGATCGCGGAGTTGGCGATCCTGGCGGCGCTGGCGGCGTTCACCGGGGGGACTTCGGTGACGCAGATGTTCCTGGCGCGGGCGCGCAGTCGGTTGGCGGTGCTGCTGATCGTGCAGCGGTTGCTGCGGATGTCGGGGCTGGGCCCGGCGCTGACCGGGGCGCTGACCGAGGCGCTGCAGGTGCTGGCGGTGCAGTTGGCGCAGATCGCGCTCAACGAGGGCCCGCGCAAGCCCAAGGGCATCGACTGGAAGGAGGTCGGCAAGGGCGCGGCCTTCGGGGCACTGGCCGGCCTCTTCTCCGGCTGGCTCGGAGGAGCCTTCGACCTCTTCGGGAACTTCTTCAAGAACTATCTGAAGAAGAACATCGACGGCTTCGACTCGTGGATGAAGCGGAACCCGTTCACCGTCAAGACGCTGGATGTGCTCAACGACCTGCCCGAGGCGTTCATCGTCGGTGCGGTGAGTGAGAGTGCGGCGGAGGTGCTGGTCCAGGGCCTCTTCGACGGGGTGTGGGAGTTCAAGTGGGAGACCTTCGTCGGCTCCGGGACCAGCTCGATGTTCCAGGTGGTGACCGACGCCGGGATCGGGGGCGGGGGACTGTGGGTCAACAAGTGGCTCAAGGACTCCAGCCAGTTCACCGACATCAACCGCATCCCCCCGCGCGGCTCGGGCCCCGACGGCACCCGGGGATCCGGCGGCGGTCCTGACGGCTTCACCCGCACCGCCCCCACCCCCGTCCCGACACCCGCCCCGGTGCCGCCCCCGCTGCCCGCGTCGGTAACCGGGACCGACCTCGACCGCACCGACCCGCCGCCGGTGACCCTGACGTCCACCACCCCGCCGCCGACCGGGTCTCTCACCCCTCCGCCGAACCCGCCCGCCCCCGTCCCGACCGGGCCGCCGCCCACCGCCTTCGACGACACCGCCGTCAACGACCCTGCCTTCGACGACACCACGGCAGCCGGCGGCCCACGTGACACCGCCGCTCACACCCGCCCTCACTCGCCCGCGCCTTTGTCGTCGTCCTCGCCCCTCACCGCCGGGCCGACCGTCACAGGCCCGGGGGCGCCCGCACCGCTGCCGGGCGGATCCCCGGAGGCCGAACTCCCGGGTACGGGACTGGGTACCGGCCTGGGCACGGGTACGGGCGCCGGCCGGACGGCCGACCTCGACACCACCCGTACCGGCATCCCGGACCCCTTCGCGGGCTCCGACACGGACCTGGCCGACCCCACCGCGCTCGGCGGCGACCCCCTGCCCCGCCCGCACACCCCCTCCGCGGGTGCTACGCACCTCCCGGAGCAGCAGACCTCCAGTACCGGAAGCGGGGGCAAGCAGACCGGCGCCGCACCCGCCACCGGGGAAGGCGACCCACGGGCGCGCACCCAGCCGACGCCCGGCGAGCAGGGGCAGGAGCACTCCCAGCAGGAGCTTCCGGAAGGGCGGGAGCTTCCGGGTGCCGAAGGGCAGTCGGTCGACCAGGCCCAGACGCTGCCGGGCACCCCCCGCCCCGCCCCGCTCACCGGCAACCCGCACTGGGAGGCCGCCCGGTCCTCCGTGGAGCCGGTGACCCTGGAGCACACCTGGACCGCCGACGACCCCTCGGTCACCGCCCCGGACACCCCCGCGCCGAGGTCGGGGGAGGCCGCCCCGCCGGTGCGGCGCTCGGTGTTCGACGTACGCCGGGTGGAGCACGAGGGCCAGTGGGTCACCGATGTCACCGTCCATGTCCCCACCACCGGCCCGGACGGCCTGCCCGAGGATGTCTGGGAGCGGATACGTACCGGCGTGGAGGAGCTGTTCAACGCCCCGGGCCACCGGCTGCCCGGCGGGGACCTGCTCCAGGTCACCGCCCAGCCGGCGGCGCCCGCCCCGGCCCAGCAGGGCTCTCCCGTCACCCTTGTCGGCCGCGACCGGCCCATGACCGCCACCGAGTGGTGGGCGGACGCCGATCCCCAGGAGTACGCCGAGCGGATCGCCGAACTCCTCGGCCTCGGCGAGGACGGTGCCGGGCGCCAGGATGTCACCGGCGTCCTGCTGGGGGAGAACCCCGGGTCCGCCGCCCCCGGGCTGACCGACAACCGACTGAGCCGGCTCGCCACCCGGATCGCCGACCTCGGCGGTCCCCAGGTCGCACCTCCCGCCACCGCCCCCGCCGCCCCGGCCGCGGTACGTACGGTCAGCGGCCCCTCCACGCCCGACCCGGTCCTGCCCGCCCCGCCGCGTCCCACGACCACCGAAGCGGCCGCCACCCAGACAGCGGAGACACCGGCCGTGGCGGAGAGCGAGCCCGCCGCTCCGCCGCCCCTCAAGACCGAGCAGCCCTCTCCAGAAGACACCCCGGCTCCCGCTCCCGTCCGCCGTGGTCAGTGGTGGCATCGCCGGGCGTCGGCTCCGGCGCGTGCGCTGCATCAGGACTGGTTCGATCCGGGGCGTGATCTGCTCGATCCAGGGCGGGCCCCGGGGACGCTGCACGGCCGGAACACTCTGGTGCGGGCGTGGGTGCGTCGGGTGCAGGCGGATGACGGCCGCTGGGTGCGGAGTGTGTCGGTGCATGTGCCGGTGCGGTTCGGTCCGGGCTTCGATGCCTCGGAACTCCCGGCGTTCCAGCGGCGGGTGGCGGGTTTGTTCGCCCGGCATGTGAACCATGGTCTGCTGCTGCCCGGTTCGGGTGACCAGGTGGATGTGGAGGTGGTGCTGACTCCCGCCCCGGAGCACGCCGAGGCGATCGAACTGAGCCGGACCGCCGACCCCGGTGACAGCGACCAGCTGCACATCCGGCTGGGTGGGGCCGAGGGCCGGGATGACGCCCAGACCCTCCATGAGCTGCTGCATTACGCGGCGTTGCGGGATCGCGGTGCGGACCGTGAGTCGTTGTTCCGGCAGTGGCTGACCGATGTCCAGCCCGGTGTGATGGCCGATGCCGGACGCTTGCCGGAGTCGGGTGCCGTGGTCGAGGCGGACCTCCGGGCCCTGGAGGCCGCGTTGGACACCGGCCCGGCCGTCCCCGACCACTCGTACGCCTCCGAGGTCGAAACCGAAGCGGCGGAGGTGATCGACCCGCTGCCACCCGACGAGCATGACGGCCGCTGGCAGGCGAGCAGCGCCCCGCGCGACTGGAGCGAGCCCCTGTCCACCTATGTCACCGGCTATGGCGCCGCCTATGACGGCACCGTCGGCCTGGTGCATGTCGAGCCGCTGCCCGCGGCCATGGTGGAGGCGTTGCACGGGCAGATCCTGCGGGCCCTCGGCATCGACCCGGCGACCGCGCCCGACGACCACCCGGTCCGGGTCCAGCTGCGGAAGCGGGTCGGTCCGGTGGAACTGGCCCGCCAGTTGCCGTATCTCCGCAGCAGCGGACGGCGGTTCACCGTCACCCACAACGGCCGCCGGCGCACCGTCGACATCCGGCTGGGGCTGAGCGACCCCGTCCGGTCCGAGCGGTACGGGCACAGCACCGAGGACCCGGAGGGGCGGGTCGAGCGGCGCGGCCAGGGCACGAGCGAGTTCTCCGCCACCCGGGGCTCCGGCAACGTCCGGACGATTCCGGTGACCTGGTCGGGCTCCTTCACGGTCGGCCGCGCCGGACCGGTCAGCCGGATCGACGGGGCGCTGTCCCTGGCGCTGACCCACAACCAGTTCTCGGCGGCCACCACCGTCACCACCGCCGTACAGACCATGACCGCCCAGCGCAGCAATGAGCTGTCCCAGCCGGTGGAGTTCACCACCGGCTGGAGCCTGCGGATCGACCACCCGGGCGTCCTGGACGAGGCAGACGAGAGCGACGGGAGCGGCAGCGAGTCCGGTCACAGCGACAGCGACAGCACCGCCTCGGTGGACGAGGGCTGGGGGCCGGGCCGCTCGCACGGGCCGGTGACCATCTGGTTCCCCGAACACCTCGCCGCCGCCGACCGGGCCGGCCCGCTGCCCGCACCCGCCGCGCTGGACGATCTGCCGGTGTGGGGCGTGGACACCGTCCAGGAGCCGGCCCGGCTGCTCACCGAGGTACAGGACGCCTTCGAGGACGACCTCGCCGACCTCTCGGAGGACTCGGCGGAGCAGGTGGAGGCGTTCCTCTCCGAGCCGGTGCTGCGCGGCACCCTGCCGCTCCAGCGCGGCGGGGGACTGTACTCGCCGGTGCTGCTGAACCGGCATGGCAAGGCGGTCGGGGTGCTGCGGCTGGAGGCGGTGGTGGAGCCTGGCAACACCGCCAGCCACCAGTCCATCGCCGGGAAGATCAACCTGGAGGCGCATGTCTCGCAGACGGTGAAGCTGGACAGCTCCGCCAAGTACAGCAGCGGGCTCGCCCTGGACGGCTCCCTCGCCCCGGTGTTCACCAACGACACCGCCGCCGGCCACCCGGACGCCTCCTCGCGGGTGCAGGGCCCGGTCACCTTCAAGGGCGGCGTGAAGTGGGGGACCAACGCGGCCCTCGCCTCCGGCGGTTCGGCCACCCTCGCGCACGCCGTCCGCAGCAACCGCGCCCATCTGCTGACCCCGGCCCGGGTCACCTACCGGGTCACGCTGTTCCGGGCGCGCGGCGGCAGCAGCACCCACACGGCCGGCCCCTGGGACGGCGGCCTTCGGCTGCGCCGACTCGAAGCGGGTGACGTCCAGGGGCAGGAGCACGCCCAGGGCGCCGGGACCCGGCAGCTCCCCGACGACCTGGAGAACCTCCGCTCGCTCGGCCTCTCCGCCGCGCCGCTCGCCGTCACCGGGGCCGACCCGATGTTCCGGCGGGCCGAGGCCTGGCTGCGCGCCGAGGGCTTCCTGCCGCCGCTGCGACGGCCGACGGCCCCGTATGTGGAGGACGAGGAGCGGGCGCAGGCCCAGCTCACCAATCTGCGCCGGTTCGAGCAGGCCCGCTCCGCGATCGGGCTGCGGGCCTCGGCCGACGCGCTGGTGGACGGCGGGCAGCCGATCTGGCTTGAGCTGCCCCGGCGCTCCGGCGGCACCCGCCGCGTCCAACTCCGGCTGAGCGCCGAGCGGGACCGGAGCGGCCGGACCCGGCACCGGCGCACCCTGCCGGACATCCAGGTGATGGGCATCTCCTCGTTCGGCGTACCCGGCAACGAGTCCCGGGGGCACGCCTGGGGCTGGGGCGCCGGCATAGGCGGCGGCCCGTCCGGTCCGGCGGGTGACCCGCCCTGGACGCTGGGCGGCGCGATCGACTACGGCTACGCCCGGCAGAGCGCCGACACCTTCTCCGCCGGGTCGGGCAACAACCAGGACCAGTTCTTCATCGGCAGCGGCGGCCAGTCCACCGAGGTCTTCGAGGTACCCGCACTGCTGGCGCTCGACCTGTACGAGGGGCCCGGCGGCCCGGTACGGCACTTCGCCGACCCGGCGAGCGCCCCGGGCGGCGCCTCCGACACGGCGGGCGGCGCCCGCCCCGACGAGGAGCGGCCCGTCACCCGTACCGTCTCCGGCCGCTTCACCCTCGCCGTCGCCCAGCACCGCACCCAGCCGGCCGGTGCCCGGCGCGACCGTGCCGCCGCCCCCCGGGTGCGCACCGCGACCCAGGCCGACCAGGCCCGACTGGCCCTGACCGACCGCAACGGCGTCCGGGTGCCCCACGTCGTACGGCTCCCGGACGACGCCATCATGGACACCTTCCGGGGCTCGGCCGCACTGGTCGAAGCCTTCGACTCCATCGCGGCGGGCACCGCCCCCGGCCAGCCGCCGCGCAACGCCGTCCAGCGCGCCTGGGACACCACCACCGACGTCGTCTCCGACCAGGCCAACAAGCTGGCCCATCTCTCCGACAACCTGGCCGGGGCGGACCCGGCCGACGAGTCCACCGCCTTCCGGGAGGCGCTGCGCTCGGCGCTCAGCCCGGCCAACCTGGCCGCCCGCTCGCACCAGATCTTCAAGGGCGGCTATGTGGTCGAGGGCCTGACCCTGCCGGGCATCGGCGCCGACCACGACTTCTCCATCGAGCTCCAGGGGTACCTCCTCGGCCCCGAGCATCTGAACACCGGTGCCCAGTACCTGGAGACGGATGTCGGCGCCACCGACACCGCCGCCCACCAGACCGCCACCAGCTCCACCCACCAGACCGCCGGGGCGTTCAGCGCCAGCCAGCGGCCGGCCCCGCCGCCCAACCCGGCCGAGCAGGTCCAGCAGGGCAACCAGGACGACCAGGACGACCCCGGTGACGCTCCGCGCAACCAGCCGCGCGCGGAGGCCCCCGCGCCCGCGCCCGAGCCGGGGGCCCTCTTCAACCCCTCCGGCCGGTTCGTCCACACCCGCCGCACCGACGAGTCCCGGGCCGTCACCGCCTCCACCGCGGTGACCCGCACCCCCACCGAGAGCGGCCCGATGCACCGCATCGGCAGCCGGGCGGTCATCCTGGTCACCGTCCGGCACGGCCGACGCACCATCGTGGGCAACACCGTCCGCGCCACCGGCTCGGCGCCCGTCACCGTGGCCGTGGAGATCCCCCGGGGCACCCAGTTCCTGATGAGCGACGCCCAACTCGCCCGGGACGCCGAATGGTTCGAGGGGCTGAGCGCCACCCTGCCCGTGCCCGCCCGGCCCGCCGCCACCCTGCCGCTGCCGGACCGTTTCGCCCGTACCCGGGAGCCCGGATTCGCCGGCATCCTCTCGGTACGCCAGCTCGGCCCCGCCCCCAACGCGGCCGCCGCCCCGGTCGCCACCGGCCCCGCCCCGGCCACCACCCCCACCGCCCCGGCCACCGCCGTCGCCGCCACCAGCGGTACGGCCGCCCCGGCCGGGAACCGGCTGATCGAGCGGCGCGACCGGCTGCGCACCGAGCTGACCCGGCTGGTGGAGGCCGAGGCCCCCGGCGCGACCACCCCCGGGCACACCTCCTACCTCTCCGGCGTACGCACCCGAATCGCCGACCTCACCACCCCCACCGCGCTGCGCGCCCTGCCCGGCCGAGGCCCCGGCCACCACCAGCGCTTCCACTTCCTGCATGTCGCCAGCGGCGGCGCCCGGCTGGTCGAGGTCTCGCTCACCGCCCAGCCCCGGCAGAACACCGCCGCGCTGCGCACCGTGCGCGGCCGGCCCGCCGGACCCGGCACCTCGGGCCACGAACAGGTCCACGCCCACGCCCCCTCCAACACCTCCGTCGCGACCACCACCAGCCGGCAGAACGCGACCACCTTCACCCCCAACGCCCGCTACCCGCGCCCCGCCGTGGACACCCGCACCGACCGCACCGGCCCCAACATCACGTACACCACCGTCAGTTCGGACACCGCCAAGAACACCTCCGCCGAGGAGGACCGCTACTGGATGCGGACCGACAACGGCGCCGACTTCGAGGTGGAGTACGAGTACACCGCCTCGGTCCGCTCCGAACTGGTTACCGACTGGCCGCTGGACATCCCCGGCGGCATCATCGAGGCCGGTCTGATCGGCCTCTCCGACGATGTCGGCTGGATCGAGTGGGCGCGCCGCACCCTGTTCGGCCGCCCCGAGCGCACCGTGACCGTGCCCGCCCTGGTCACCCTGCGGTTCACCGGCAGCGAGGCCGTGGACCCGCCGGCCACCGCCCCCGTCCCACTGCCGCCGGCCCTGTCCCGTACCGACCCCCGCACCGCGCGCACCGCCGCCGCGCCCACCGCTCCGAGGCCCCGCCGGATCACCGACGGCCAGCGCCTCGTCCCGTCCGGACCGGCCCCGGTCTTCCACTTCAACGCCTATCCCGAGCTGGCCCAGGCGCTCACCGAGGCCGCCCCGGCCCTCGCCCCCGGCCTGCTCACCGCCACCCCGCTCTCCAGCTCCGCCGAGGCCGCCGCGGTACGGATCGGGGAGCTGATCCAGGCCCGGCGCATCGGCACCGACCTGCCCCGCGCCGCCGGGGTCACCCAGTCGATGCCCGGCGCCTACCCGGCCGAGCAGGACCCCGACACCCCGCCCAGGATCGCGATCGAGATCCGCAACCCCCGGCGGATCACCGACGCCGGGGACGTCACCCTGGACCGGCTGCGGCTGCCCGCCCTGACCGCCTCCACCGCCCTCACCGTCGGCGGGGCCTCCGCCACCAGCCTCCAGACCGCCCACACGGCCGACTCCCTCGGCCCGACCCACCTCTTCGGCGTCGGCATCCCGCTGCTCGCCCAGCAGCCGGTGGTCCAGGGCGCCGGCTCGGCGGTCACCGCCACCCGCCGCGAGTGGTTCAAGACCGGCGGCACCGCGCTGCCCGGCGGTGGCGGACGCGGCACCCGCAGCTACGAGACCATGGTCGACGTCCTCGTCCAGGTCGACGGCCCGGGCGGCACCCGCTATGTCACCGGCAGCGCCGAACTGCGGCTCTCCGAACGGGATGTGCTCGGCTTCGGCATCACCGGTGCCCGCACCGACCCCCAGGTCTATGACCTGCGCTCCATGCTCGCCGGACAACCGGCCGCCGATCTGCGCGACTGGACCCGCCACCCGCTCGGCGACCTGCCCGGTGCGCTCGCCGCCGCCCTCGACCCCGACGAGGACGCCGCACAGCTCTGGCTCGCCCCCGGCCCCGACCCGGACGGCGCGCTCCTCGCCCGCGCCCTCTACGCCGCCTCCCGCACCGCGCAGCTCGCGGACCGCCCCGTCGAACTGGTGCTGCGGACCGACGACGGCCTGCGGCAGTGGATGTTCGCCGAGGACGGCTCACTGCTCACCCACGACCCGGCCACCGCCGACACCTGGGACGACCTGGCCACGGCCGTGACCGCACACGGCGACGCCGTCCGGCGGCAGGCCGCCGCCCGGCGGCGGGAGACCGACCGCAGCGGGTCGCGGAGCCCCGCCGAGACCCGACTCGACACCGCCGAGAAGCAGTTGTCCGCCGCCGAGACCGTCTACCGCCAGCGTGACGGCGCCTGGCAGAAGGCCGTACGCACCCACCGCGCCGCCCACTCCGCACTGGACGGCGCCCGCCGCACCCAGGCCCGGCTGGACGGGCGGATACGGCGGCTGGAGCACGATCTCGCCGCCGTGGAACGGCGGTCGTCGGCGACCGAGCGGCGCTCCTACGAGACCCGGCTCGTCCTCGCCGGTCTGCGCCACGCCACGCGGATGGTCCGGCCGTCCACCCCCGCCGAGCATGTCCGCCGGACCGCCGAGCAGCGGCAGCGGGCCGAACAGACCCTGACCTCGCTCCGTGCCGGGGTGGCCAGGCTCCGTGCCCGGGAGGCCGAACTGCGGGACGAGCTGGCGGCTCTGCACACCGAGGCACAGGACACGGCCCGGCGCCTTCCCGCCCTCGCCCAGGCGGTCATCGACGCCCGCTCGGTGGCGGCGACCCGCCACTCCGAGCGGGCCGAGGCTCGGGCCCGCCGCGACGAACTGGCCAGGGAGCGCGACGACCGCCGCGGGGACCTCGCCGCCATCGACGCGGCCATCGCGGCCGACCGCAAGGAGCAGCTCCGCCAGGCCGCGCTGGCGACCAAGGCGGCCGGGCGGCTGCCCGCCCTCGCCACCGGCGTCGGCGACGCCCGCCAGGACAGCGGCGAGGGACTGATCGGCGCCACCGTGGCCTCGGTGACCGCCAACCCCGCCCTGGGACCGGCCACCGCCCAGGCCGCCCTCTCCCACACCACCCCGGCCACCGGCACCACCCCGGCGGCGACCACCGGCACCACCAGCGCCCCGCCGGCCTCCACGACTCCGAAGAAGCCCGAGACCGCGAAGACCTCCAAGGCCCCGAAAAAGCCCGAGACGTCGAAGAAGCCCGAGGCCGCGAAGCCGACCCCGAGCAGCACCAAGAAGACCCCGAAAGCGGACCCGAAGAGCACGAAGCCGTCGAAGAACGCAAAGACCCCGACAACCGCCAAGACGCCAAAGCCCTCCGCGAAGACATCCGGCACGACCCCCGTGAAGGACTCCACCACCAAGGGCTCGCCCCCGGCACCGCCCGCGACCGACACCGCCAAGGGCAAGGGGAAGGCCATCACCACCCCCTCCGGCACCGCCCCGCCCGCGACCGGCACGGGCAACCCTCCGGCCGCCGGAAACCCGATCAGGACCGTCGCCAACGGCGAGTGCCTGCTGTACGCGCTGCTCGCCAGCGCCCCGCAGGTGATCCGCGACCGGTTCACCGACCTGCCCACCACCCATCCGGCCTACGCCTGGCTGTCGGACACCGCCCGGGTCCGCAGCGACCTGGTCGCCCAGGCCACGGCGCTCTCCGAGGACGGCACCCTGCCACCGCACCTGCCGTCCCAGCGGGTCATCGGGGCGATGCGGGCCGTCGTCACGGAGTACGCCCTCGGGGCCGTCGGCGGCGTTCCGCTGCCCGACCAGGTCATCCTGCAACTGCGCGCCTCCATCGCCGACGAGTTCACCGCCCACCTGTACGACCCCGCCGTCACCCGGGCCGATCTGCTGGCGCTCGCCCATGACCACGGGGTCACCGGTGCCGCCGCGCTCAACGACGCGGAACTGCGCGAGGCTCTGGAGGCCGCCTATCTGACCAGCACCGCACCGCCCAGCGCCCAGGAACTCCAGGGGCTGCTCAACGCGGTGCAGGACTGGGAGACCGGCTGGGCGAGCGACTACGGGGACGCCTTCCTGGCGCTCACCGCGCACGCCTTCGGCATCGCCGTGGACATCGCCCGTCCCGGTCACCTCGGCGCGCCCGCCTCCGTCCACGACCGGCTCGGCCCCTCGGGCGGCCCCGTGGTGGAGGTCTACCTCCACCGGCGGCACTACAGCGCCAGCGACGGCACACCCGGGCCCTCCGGCGGACTGCACCCCGCCCCCGTACCGCCGCCGTCCACCACGGACACGGGCCGGGCGCACGCTTCCGGTGAAACCATCACCCTGCCCAGGGCGGTGGAGCCGGCCGACGCCGAGCAGGCCAACCGACTGCTGGCGCGCCTCACCCGGCTGCCCGCCCGTGAACTGATCGACACGTTGCCCCTGCTGGAGCCGGGCCTGCTGCGCTGGCTGGCGGGCCGGGCGGACTTCACCTCCGCCCTGCGCTCCCGCCTCACCCCAGGTGAGTTCGCCGAGGCCGCCGCCCGGCTGCTGGTCGTGGTCCCGGCTGCCGTCTCCCGTCCGGCGTCCGCGCGCCAGGAGGCGTACCGCTGGACCGCGCGGATGCTGCGCGACCCGGACGCGGCGACCCGGCTGCTCGGCTCGGGCGCCATGGTCGTCGTCCTGCCGCAGGGCGTGCCGCTGGGCTCGGTGAACGCCTTCGCCCACGCCCACGGGGCGGCCGGACACCCGGTCGACGACCTGCGCGGCGCGACCTCGGGCGCGCTGGTGGCGGCGCTGCCGGAGGAGAACCTGCTCGGCGAGCGGACGCCCATCGGCCCCGTACCGCATCAGCCCGAGGGCTACTCCTCGGCCACCCATGAGCTGGCCCATCTGCTGCACGCCGCCGCGCTCTCCGCCGCCGAGCGGGAGCTGATCGGCCTGCGCTACCGGACGCGGTACGCCCAGGGCCCGGACACGCCCTGGCCCGACGGCCCCCGCCGCCACACCGACGGACGGGTGGTCGACAACCACTCCGCCCTGACCGCCGAGGAGTTCTTCGCCCAGCTCAGCAACGCCTACCTCGGCACCAACCAGGGCGCCGACCCGCGCACCGGCCAGCCCCGCAACAACGGCGCCGCCTGGGTCCGCGCCCACGAGCCCCGGCTGCTGCCGATCCTGGAGCGGCTCTACGGGGCCGCCGACCCGCTGGCGGATGCCACGGTCAACCCGGTGGCGGACACCGACGCCGACAACGCCCGCTACGAGGCGTTCCGCGCGTTCATGGCCGGGCTCCCGGCACCCGCTCCCGCTCCCGTCCACCGTGGTCAGTGGTGGCATCGTCGGGCGTCGGCTCCGGCGCATGCGTTGCATCAGGACTGGTTCGATCCGGGGCGTGATCTGCTGGATGCGGGGCGGGCTCCGGGGACGCTGCATGGCCGGAACACTCTGGTGCGGGCGTGGGTGCGTCGGGTGCAGGTGGATGACGGCCGCTGGGTGCGGAGTGTGTCGGTGCATGTGCCGGTGCGGTTCGGTCCCGGCTTCGACGCCTCGCAACTCCCGGCGTTCCAAAAGCGCGTGGCGGAGTTGTTCGCCCGGCATGTGAACCATGGTCTGCTGCTGCCCGGTTCGGGTGATCAGGTGGATGTAGAGGTGGTGCTGACTCCCGTGCCGGAGCACGCCGAGGCGATCGAGCTGAGCCGGACCGCCGACCCCGGTGACAGCGACCAGCTGCACATCCGGCTCGGCGGGACGGACGGCCGGGATGACGCCCAGATCCTCCATGAGCTGTTGCACTACGCGGCGTTGCGGGATCGCGGCGCCGATCGTGACTCGCTGTTCCGGCAGTGGCTGACCGATGTCCAGCCCGGTGTGATGGCCGACGCGAGCGCCCTCCCCGCATCCGGTCCAGCGGTGATCGAGGCGGATCTACGGGCGCTGGAGGCCGCGTTGGACACCGGCCCGGCCGTCCCCGACCACCCCTACGCCTCCGACACCGCGACCGAGACCGAGACTGAGTCGGCGGAGGTGGTCGACCCGCTGCCGCCCGACGAGCACGATGACCGCTGGCAGGCGAGCAGCGCCCCGCGCGACTGGGGCACCCCGCTCTCGGCGTATGTCACCGGCTACGGTGCCAGCTATGACGGCACCGTCGGCCTGGTGCACGTCGAGCCGCTGGACGACACCGCGGTACGGGGGCTGCATCGGCAGATCCTGACCGCCCTCGGTATCGACCCCGACACCGCGCCCGAGGACCACCCGGTCCGGGTCCAGCTCCGCGAGCGGGCGGACGCGGTGGAGCTGGCCCGCCAGCTGCCGTATCTCCGCAGCAGCGGACGGCGGTTCACCTTCACCCACCAGGGCCGCCGGCGCACCGTGGACGTACGGCTGGGCCTGCACGACCCCCAGCGGTCCGGGCGGTACGGGGAGCACAGCACCGAGGACCCCGAGGTACGGGTGGAGCGGCGCGGCCAGGGCAGCACCGAGACTCCGGTCACCCGGAGTTCGGGCAATGTCCGCACCGTCCCGGTGACCTGGTCCGGCGCCTTCACCGTGGGCCGCGCGGGACCGGTCAGCCGGGTGGACGGGGCGATGGCCCTGGCCCTCACCCATAACCAGTTCTCGGCGTCCACCACCGTCACCACCGCCGTGCAGACCATGACCGCCCAGCGCAGCAACGAGCTGTCCCAGCCGGTGGAGTTCACCACCGACTGGCAGCTGCGCGTGGACGCCGAGGCTCCCGGCGACGAGAGCGACGGCGGCTGGGGGACCGGTGAGCGGCACGGCCCGCTCACCGTCTGGTTCCCCGAGCACCTGGCGGTGGACCCGCCCGGAACCCTGCCCGACCCGGCTGCTCTGGACGCGCTGCCGGTGTGGGGCGTGGACACCGTCCAGGAGCCGGCCAGGCTGCTCACCGAGGTGCGCGGCGCCTTCGCGGAGGACTTCTCCGACCTTTCGGAGGACTCGGCGGAGGAGGTCGAGGCGTTCCTCTCCGAGCCGGTGCTGCGCGGCACCCTGCCGCTCCAGCGCGACGGCGCGCTCTACTCCCCGGTGCTGCTGGACCGCCACGGCAAGGCGGTCGGCATCCTGCGGCTGGAGGCGGTGGTGGAGCCCGACGACACGCCCAGCCACCAGTCACTCGACGGCAAGATCAACCTGGAGGCACATGTCTCCCAGACCGTGAAGCTGGACAGCTCCGCCAAGTACAGCAGCGGCCTGGCCTTCGACGGCAGTGTGGCACCGGTGTTCACCAATGACACCGCCGCCGGCCACCCGGACGCCTCCTCCCGGGTGGTGGGCAGCACCACCTTCAAGGGCTCCGTGAAGTGGGGGACCAACACGGCCCTGAACTCCGGCGGTTCGGCCACCCTCACGCACGCCGTCCGCAGCAACAAGAGCCATCTGCTGACCCCGGCCCGGGTGACCTACCGGGTCACCCTGTTCCGGGCCCGGGGCGGCAGCAGCACGCACACGGCCGGCCCCTGGGACGGCGGCCTGCGGCTGCGCCGGCTCGCCGCCGCCGACGCCCTTGGCCAGGCCCCCGGCGCGGACGTCCGCCAGCTCCCGGACGACCTGGAGAACCTGGACTCGCTCGGCCTGTCCGCCGCCCCGCTCGGCGTCACCGGCACCGCCGAGATGTTCCAGCGGGCCGAGGCCTGGCTGCGCGCCGAGGGCTTCCTGCCTCCGGAGAACCGCCCGCTGGCCCCCTTCGTGGGGGACGAGGAGCGGGCGCAGGCCCAGCTCACCAATCTCCGCCGGTTCGAGCTGGCCCGCTCGGGCATCGGGCTGCGCGCCTCCGCCGACGCCCAGGTGGACGGCGGGCAGCCGATCTGGTTTGAGCTGCCCCGGCGCACCGGCGGCACCCGCCGCGTCCAGCTCCGGCTGAGCGCGGTACGGGACGCCCGGAACCAGGCCCGCCATCTGCGCACCCTGCCCGGGATCCAGGTGATGGGCATCTCCTCGTTCAGCGTGCCCGGCAACGAGTCCAGGGGGTACGCCTACGGCTGGGGCGCGGGCTTCGGCGGCGGCCCGTCCGGCCCCGCCGGCGATCCGCCGTGGACGCTCAGCGGCTCGCTCGACCACAGCTACAGCCGGACCACCGCCAGCGGCTACACCGCCGGGTCGGGTAACAACCAGGACCAGTTCTTCATCGGCAGCGGCGGCCAGTCCACCGAACTCTTCGAGGTGCCCGCGCTGTTCGCGCTGGACCTGTACGAGGGCGCCGGCAGCGCGCCGGTGCGGCACTTCGCCGACCCGGCCAGCGCCCCGGGCGGCGCCTCCGACACGGTGGGCGGCGCCCGGCCCGACGAGGAGCGGCCCCTGACCCGTACCGCCGCCGGGCACCTCACCCTCGCGGTGGCCCGGCACCGGACCGAACCGGCCGGCACCCCCCGCCCGCCGGCCGCCCTCGCCCAGCTCCGGGCCGCCACCCCCGACGACCGGGCCAAACTGGCCCTGACCCGCCCGGACGGCACCCCGGTACCGGGCGTGGTCCGGATGCCCGACGACGCCATCCTGGACACCTTCCGGGGCTCGGCCGCGCTCATCGGCGCCTTCGACCGGATCGTCGCCGGCACCCAGCCCGGGCACCCCGAGCGAGGGCTGATCGCCCGGGGCTGGGGGGCCGTCACCGGGTTCCTCACCGACCAGGCCAACAAGCTGGCCCAGCTGGCCGACAACCTGACCGGGGCGGACCCCACCGACGAGTCCACCGCCTTCCGGGAGGCGCTGCGCTCCGCGCTCAGCCCGGCCAACCTGGCCGGCCGGGGCCACCAGATCTTCAAGGGCGGCTATGTCATCGAGGGCCTGACCCTGCCGGGGCTCGGCGCCGACCACGAGTTCTCCATCGAGCTGGAGGGCTATCTGCACGACGGCGAGCACCTGAACAGCGGCGCCCAGTACCTGGAGACGGACGTCGGCGCCACGGACACCGCCGCCCACCAGACCACCACCAGCACCACCCACCAGACCGCCGAGGCGTTCACCGCCAGCCAGCGTCCCGCCCCGCCGCCCAACACCGCCGAACAGGTCCAGCGGACCGACGAGAAGCAGCCCGGTCCCGGCGACGGACCGCGCAACCAGCCGCGCGCGGAGGAGGCCCCCGCCCCCGCGTCCGCACCGGAGGCGGAGCCGCTCTTCAACCCCTCCGGCCGGCTGGCCCACACCCGCCGCACCGACCAGTCCCGGGCCGTCGCCGCCTCCACCGGGGTGACCCGCACCCCCACCGAGAGCGGTCCGCTGCACCGGGTCCGGGGCGGGGCGACCATTCTGCTCACCGTCCGGCACGGCCGGCGCACTCTGGTGGGCAACGCGGTGAACGTCACCAGCTCCGCACCGGTCACCGTGGCCGTGGAGATCCCCCGGGGCGCGCAGTTCCTGATGAGCGATGCCCAACTCGCCCGGGACGCCGAGTGGTTCCAGGCGCTGGTCGCCACCCTGCCGGTGCCCGCCCGGGCCGCCGCCACCCTGCCGCCCCCGGACCGCTTCGCCCGCACCGGGCAGCCCGGCTTCGCCGGCATCCTCTCCGTACGCCAGCTCGGCCCGGCCCCCGGCACCGCGGGCGGCACCTCCGCCCCCGCGAACCGGCGGATCGAGCGGCGCGACCGGCTGCGCACCGAGCTGACCCGGCTGGTGGAGGCCGAGGCCCCCGGTGCGACCACCCCCGGGCACACCTCCTACCTCTCCGGGGTACGCACCCGGATCGCCGACCTCAGCACCCCCACCGCACTGCGCGCCCTGCCCGGCCGAGGCCCCGGCGCCACCCAGCGCTTCCACTTCCTGCATGTCGCCAAGGGCGGCGCCCGACTGGTCGAGGTCTCCCTGCGGGCCCGGCCGGTGCAGGACACCGCCGCCCTGCGCACCCTGCGCGGCCGACCCGGCGGCCCCGGCACCGGCCAGGAGCAGGTGCACGCCCACGCCCCTTCCAACACCTCCGTCTCCACCACCAAGACCCGCCAGACCAACCCCGTCTTCACCCCCAACGCCCGCTATCCGCGCCCCGCCGTGGACACCCGCACCGACCGCACCGGCCCCAACCTGGCGTACACCACCAGCTCCTCGGTCACCACCAAGAACGCCTCCACCGAGGAGGACCGCTACTGGATGCGCACCGACAACGCGGCCGACTTCGAGGTGGAGTACGAGTACACCGCCTCGGTCCGCTCCGAACTGGTCACCGACTGGCCGCTGAACATCCCCGGCGGGCTGCTGGAGGCCGGGATCATCGGCTGGGCCGAGAAGGACACCGGCTGGGGCGAATGGGCCAAGCGCATGCTGTTCGGCCGCCCCGAACGCACCGCCGCCGTGCCCGCCCTGGTCACCCTGCGGTTCACCGGCAGCGAGGCCGCCGACCCGCACACACCCCCGGACCCGCTGCCCCCGGCCGTCTCCACCACCGACCCCAGGACGGCGGCCCCCGCCCCGGCCGGCCGCCACATCACCGACGGCCCCCGGCTGCTGCCCACCGGCCCGACTCCGGTCTTCGCCTTCAACGCCGCCGCCGAACTGGCCCACACCATCGCCGCCGTCGCCCCCGAGCTGGCCGCCGACCTCACCTCGACGCCGGTGTCCGAGTCGGCCGAGGGCGCCGCGGTGCGGCTCGGCGAGCTGATCCAGGCCGGCCGGATCACCGTGGACCTGGCCCGCGGCACCGGAACCACCGCCACCATGCCCGGCGCCTACCCGGTGGAGGAGGACCCCGGCGCCCCGCCCGGCCTGGAGATCGAGATCCGCAACCCCCGGCGGATCACCGACGCCGGTGACGTCACCCTGGACCGGCTGCGGCTGCCCTCGCTGACCGCCTCCACCGCCCTCACCGTCGGCGGCGCCTCCGCCACCACTCTGCAGACCGCCCACACCGCCGACTCCCTCGGCCCCACCCACCTCTTCGGCGTCGGTATCCCCCTCCTCGCCCAGCAGCCGGTGACCCAGGGCGCCGGCTCCTCGGTCACCGCGCTGCGCCGCGAATGGGTGAAGACCGGCGGCACCGCCCTGCCGTCCGGCGGCGGACGCGGCACCCGCAGCTACGAGACCATGGTCGACGTGCTGGTGAAGGTGACCGGCCCGGACGGCACCCGCTATGTCACCGGCAGCGCCGAACTCCGCCTCACCGAACGCGATGTGCTCGGCTTCGGCATCACCGGCGCCCGCACCGACCCCCAGGTCTACGACCTCCGCTCCATCCTCGCCGCACAGCCCGCCGCCGACCTGCGCGACTGGACCCGCCACCCGCTCGCCGACCTGCCCGCCGCGCTCGCCGCCGCCCTGGATCCGGCCGAGACCGCCGCACAGCTCTGGCTCGCCCCCGGCCCGGCCCCGGACGGGGCGCTGCTGGCCCGCGCCCTCTACGCCGCCTCCCGCACCGCCGTCCTGGCCGGACGACCGGTCGAACTGGTGCTCCGCACCGACGACGGGCTCCAGCATTGGCGGTTCACCGAGGACGGCGCCCTGCACAGCACCGACGCCGCCACACTCACCGCCTGGAACCAACTGGCCGACGCCATCACCGACCACGCCGACGCCGTACTGCTGGGGGCCCGCGCCCGGCAGCGGGAGACCGACCAGACCCGCCCCCGCCGGGAGGCGCTGCTCGCCCGCGACGCCCGCCAGACGGTGCTGGACCGGGCAGAGGTCGCCGTGACCCGGGCCGAACACCGACTGGACGCCGCGGTCGACCGGCACACCGCCGCCAAGACCGCCTGGGAGCGCGAGAACGCGGAGCTCACCCGGCTGGAGGACGAGGTACGCCGAAGGGAAGCGGCGGCGCTCGCCGCCGAACGCACGGTCACCCTGGCGCAGCAGCGGCTCACCCTCCTCTCCGACCGGGCCCGCCGGGCCGGCTCCGAACTGCGCCGCGCCCTGCGCGGCACCGGCCGGCCGACCCTCACCCGCATCGCCGAACTGCGGGCCCTCCGACGGCAGGCCACCGCCGCCCGGGCCGAGGCCCGCCACCGGCTGTCCGGACTCCGCACCCGCGCCGCCACCCTGCGGACGAACGCCGCGACCACCCGCACCCAGGCCCAGGCCGTCGCACAGCGGCTGCCCGACCTGGAGCAGCACGCCGCCCACGCCGACACCGCCGAAGGAGCCGCCCGGCTCGCCCTGGCGCACGCACTCCGCTACCGCGACCGCAGCGCCGAACGGCTCGCCCAGCGGCAGGACGCCCTGGACGCCGTGGACCGGATCATCGCCACAGCTCAACGGCACCAGACCGAGCAGGCCGCCGCCCAAGGCGCCGCCCAGGCCCGGCTGCCCGGACTCGCCCACACCCTGGGTGCCGCCCGCCGCGCCACCGGGGAGAGCCTGGTGCGCGCCCCGCTGTCCTCGGTGACCGCCACCCCGGTACGCGGCCCCCGCCCCGCCCTGGCCGCCCGCTCCACCGCCACCCCGGCGCCCGCCACCACGACCCCGGCCGCCCTCGCGGCCCCGCCCGCGCAGCCCCCGGCCGCCCCGCTCCCCGCCTCCCACGGCACCCGCGGCCTACTGCCCCCGCCCGCCACCCAGCCGCCCACCCCGCCCCAGCCCCCGACCCCGCCCCAGTCCCCGCCCCCGACCCCGAAGCCGTCCCCCGTCGGCCATACCCCACCGCCCTCCGGCGGTCAGTCCTCCTCCGGAGCGGCCCTCACCGCCCCCGGCAGCAGCACCGCGCAGCACCGCACCCCCGCCGCGGGCAACCCGCTGCGCTCCGTCGCCAACGGCGAGTGCATGCTCTACGCCCTGCTGATCGGCGCACCCCGGGCGGTCGGCGACCAACTCGTCCCGGCGACCGGAGCCGGCCGCACCATCCGGGCCTGGCTCGCCGACACCGCCCGGGTCCGCGACGAGGTGCGCCGCCGCGCCGAGGGCCACTCCCTCACCGGGACGCTGCCCCGCCACCCGCTGGCGGACCAGGTGATCGCCGCGATGAAGGCCCGGATCAGGGCGTACGTGGAGCAGACCACCCGCGGCGGCGGACGGCTGCCCGCCCAGGTGGTGCGCCAGCTCCGCGCCACCCGGATGCAGGACTTCGCCGCCCGCGTCGGCAACCCGGCCCGCACCGACCGGGCCCAGCTCCTCGCCCTCGCCCGCGCCCATGGCGTACCGCACCCCGACCCGCTGGCCGACGCGGAGTTGCGCACCCAGGTGGCCGCGGCCTACTTCGAGAGCGACGCCCCCCTCACCGACGAGGAACGCCGCGGGCTGCTGTCCGCGGTCCGCACCTGGAACCAGAGCTGGGCGGGCGGCTACGGCGATGTCTTCCTGACCCTGGCCGCACACGCGCTGGGCCTCGCCGTGGACGTCGCCCAGTGGGACGACACCTCCTTCTCCACCATCGTCACCGACCGCTACGGCCCCACCGGCGGCCCGGTGGTGGAGGTCCACTACGACCATGAGCACCAGCACTACCGCGGCAGCGACGCCATCCCCGCCGGGCCCGCCACCCAGTCCGCCCCCGAGACCGCCGAGGAGGCCGAGACTCCTGAGGCAACCGAGATCATCGAGACAGCTGAGACGCCCGTACGGCTGCCTCGCCCGGTGGCTCCACCCGACGCGGAGGAGCTGATGGCGCGTCTGGCGGCGCTGCCCGGGCCGGAACTGCTGGACGCGCTGACGCTGCTGGACCCGTCGCACCGCCGCTGGCTGGCGGACCGGGCCGACTTCACCGCCGCGCTGCGCTCCCGCCTCCCGGCCGCCGAGTTCGCCGAGGCGGCGGCCCGGCTGCTGGTCGCCGTCCTGGACGGCACACAGCGGCCCGCCTCGGCCCGCCGGGAGGCGTACTCCCAACTGGCCCGGCTGCTGCGGGACCCGGACACCGCGCTGCGGCTGCTGGCCGCAGGCGGCGTGGTCGCGCTGCTGCCCACCGGGCTGCCGCTGAGCGCCGTGGAGGGGTTCACCGCACACCGGCACGGCACGGACGGCCGCCCGGTGGACGCCACCCGGGGCATGACCGCGCTCACCACCCTGGTCGCCGCGGTGCCGGAGGAGAACCTGCTGGGCGAGCGGACCGGCATCGCCGGGGTCGCTCCGCAGCCGGAGGGGTACTCCACCGCCGTCCACGAGGTGGCCCATCTGCTCTACGAGGGCGGGCTGACCCCCGGGGACCGGGCCCTGGTGGCCCGCCGCTACCGGGAGCTGCGGGACGCCGGGCCGGACGCCCCCTGGCCGGACGGGCCCCGCCGCCACCGGGACGGCGAGGAGCGGGACAACTACTCGGCCACCGACGAGCACGAGTTCTTCGCCCAGCTGACCGCCGCCTATCTCGGTACCAACCACGGCATTGACCCGCGCACCGGGCAGCCCCGCAACAACGGCGCCGCCTGGGTGCGGGAGAACGAGCCCGCACTGCTGCCGCTGCTGGAGCGGCTGTACGGCCCGGACCCGGACGCCACCCTCTCCGCGCCGGTGAATCCGCTGGCGGCCACCGCCGTGGACAACGCCCGATACACCGCCTTCCGCGACTTCATGGCCGCCCTGGACGACCTCCCGTCCGCGCCCGAAAGCCCGTACGGCCTGCGGTTCACGGCCTCCTCGGCACCCCTGCTCACCGTCCCCGGCGCCCCGGGTCCGCACAGCGCCGAGGAGGGGCCCGGCACCGGCACCCCGGACGACGGCCCACTGGAGGTCCCCCCGGCCGAGGAGCCCGACGACCCCTACGCCGTACTGCGCCAGGTGGCCGGTCTGCCGATCGACGAACTGCTCGCATATCTGGCGACGCTCGACCAGCGGCAGCTGCGGTGGCTGGCGGAGCAGCCCGACCTCCGGCAGAGCCTGCGGGCCGACTCGACCGCCCGGCGCTTCGCCCAGGTGGCGGCCCGGCTGCTGGTGGTGGTGCCGGAGGGCCCGAACGGCCCGCCGCGGACACCCCGGGTACCCCTGGACGTCCATGAGCGGGTGGCGCTGATGCTGGCCGACCCCGAGACGGCGGAACGGCTGCTGGCGGCCCGGGCCGCCCTGCTGGTCCTGCCCGACGGCCTGCCGCAGGAGGCCGAGGACGAGCTACGCGACCAGGCCGCCGGTGCCGTCGACAGCAGCGGCACCCGGGCGGTGCCGATGACCGTGGTCCGCCGCTCGGACCTGCTCGCCGACTGGCCCGGCCCCGGCCGCCGCCCGCGGGGCACGGCCCGGGCCGACGACGCCGTCCGGGACATCGCCTGGTCGCTGTACCACCACGCCCTGGCCGAGGAGGACCGCGACCTGGTCGACCGCCGGTTCCGCGAGCTGCGCCGGGCGGGCGAGGACGCGCCCTGGCCGGACGGGCCGCTGCACGACCGGGACGGCTGGCCCGCCGCCAACTCCTCCTCGCACAGCGGAGCCGAGCTCTTCGCCGCCCTCAGCAGCGCCTACCTCGGCACCAACCACGGCACCGACCCGGGAACCGGCCTGCCCCGCAACAACGGCACCGCCTGGGTGCGGGAGCACGAACTCCTGCTGCTGCCGCTGCTCCAGCGGCTGTACGGGCCCGAGCCGGTGCCGCCCCCGCCCGCCACCGGCACGGTGCACATCCCCCCGCCGCGCGCGCCGGAACATCCGGCCCGGACACTGCGGGAGCTGGAGTCCCTGGAGTACGAGCAGCTCATGGCCCGCCTGCCGCTGCTGGACCACGGCATCCGGCGGTGGCTGGCGCGGCAGCCCGCGTTCGTACGGGAGTTGCGGGCCCGGCTGACGGCGGAACGGTTCGCCGCCGTGGCGGCCCGGCTGCTGGTGGGCGTGCTGGACGGGGCCGGGAGCCCGGCGTCGGCGCGCTGGACCGCGTACACCTGGCTGGAGCGGATGCTGAAGGACCCGGCGGCGGTGGAGGCCCTGCTGCTGGCCGGTGGGGCGATCATGGTGCTGCCCCGCGATCTGCCGCTGGACTCGCTGCGCGGGTTCCACTTCTCCACCCGCACCCCGCGCCGCTACCGGGCGACCCGAGGGGCCGCCGCCCCCGAACTGGCGCTGGCCGTGGTGCCCGAGGAGAACCTGCTCGGTGAGGCCTCCCCGGTCTCCTGGTACGGCGCCGACCACGACGGGACCTCCACCCTCGTCCATGAGACCGCCCATCTGCTGCACCGGTCCGCGCTCTCGGACGAGGAGCAGCAGCTGATCGCCCGGCGGTTCCGCGAGCTGCGCCGGGCGGGCCGGGACGCGTCCTGGCCGGACGGGCCCGCCCACGACCTCCAGGGCCGCGACGCGGCCAACTACTCGGCCACCGACGAGGACGAGTTCTTCGCCCAGCTGACCATGGCCTACCTCGGCGTCAACACCGGCACGGACGGCACCACCGGGCAGCCCCGCAACAACGGTCCCGCCTGGGTGCGGCAGCACGAACCGCTGCTACTGCCGCTGCTGGAGCGGCTTTACGGCCCGGACCCGGATACCGCCCCGGCGCCGCCGGCCAACCCGCTGCGGGCGGTGGCGGCGGAGAACGAACGGTACGAGGCGTTCCGGGAGTTCATGACCGGTGCGGCCGACGCGGCGGACCCGGCCGACCCGGCCCCGGGATACCCCGCCTCCGCCGACCCGGCCCCGGCGGACCCGTCCGCCCCTGCCGTCTCCGACCCCGACCCCGACCCCGAACCCGAACCGTCCGCCACCCCGCTGCTGCTCGCCCCGCCCCGGCCCGGCGGACCCGCCGGTACAGCCCCCACGGCCGTCAGCGACACCTCCGCCACCGGGGAGCTGTCCGGGCCCAAGCCGCTGGACCGGCGGGAGTTGGCCAAGCAGGCCATCAGCCGCCCCCTGCCCGGCACCCGGCACCGGCCGCCGCTCACCGCGCACGCCTCCGAACCGGCCGCCCGCACCGGCCGGCCCGATCGGCACATGGTGCCGGACGCCCAGGACCTGGAACGGCTGCACGCCGCCCGCACCCCGGGCGACCCCGCCCACCGGGACGGCTGGGAGCACCTCACCCCCAGCCAGTCCTGGGCCCTGCTCGCCGCCGAACAGCGCGGCGAACTCTTCCACGAACGGGAACGCGCCGCCTTCGCCGCCCGGATCGCCCACGTCAACCGCACCCTCGGCACCCGCTACCCGGTCCACGACCCGGTGCTGATGGCCGAGATCACCCAGGCCACGCACGACCATGTCCGGCGGCTGCCCATCGCCACCAACCAGGACCTCGCCGCCCGCCCGGTCGGCGGCACACCCCGCCAGGACGGCACCGTGCCCACCCGGGCCGAGGCACTCACCGCCGACACCGCCTTCCGCTCCTTCTGGTCCACCGGCACCACGGACGGCACCGCGAGCCGCCCCGGCCGGGGCTGGGTCGAGGAGCTCCAGGGCTATGCCGCCGCACTGCGCCGCACCCGCGGCACCCCCGAAGACGGCCCAAGTGGCGGCGAGTTCGACCCGCCGGACCCGGACGAGCTGCCCCTCTACGCGGCCCTGGTCTCCCCGGCGCAGGCCGGTGGAACCTATTCCTACGGAAGTGCCGTCCTGCATTGGAAGGAGTCGGTGCGTGCCCGGGTCACCCACACCCCGGGGGACAGCGCCGCCTGGGAGGAGAGAGGCGTGCTCTCGTACACGGACAACGCCCATGTCTTCCCGCTGCTCGCCCACGGCGAGGAGCAGCGCGTCCGGCTGGCGCTCGCGGAAGCGACCGGCTTCCGCCACGACCCGGAACTGCGCCGCGAGATCGCCGAGTCGGGCTACGCGGCGGTCGGCCACTACTTCGAGACGCAGATCCACGGCGGACTGAGCTGGCAGGACCTGGACCGGGTGGTCCTCAACTGGGGCGAACTGCACGGCTCGGCACGGCGCTTCACCACCCGCGCCGAGGCCGAGGGCATGGCCGCCTATCTACGGGCCTTCGCCGAGGAGAGCGGACTGGGCTTCACCGTCGAACTCGGCCGCGAGATCGGTGAATCGGACGGGGCCGAGGCCGCGGCCGACCGGCGGACCGCCCGGCTGTACGGGATCGAGGAGCACGAAGTCGGACCCCGGGAACGCGCCCTGAGCCAGGCCCTGGACCGGCTGGCCGCCCCCGCCCCGTTCCCGGCGCGCGCGGACGAGCCGGCACTGCTCGCCCTCGCCCGGGCGGCCGGCATCACCGCACCCGACCCGGACGACGCCCTGGAGGAGCTGTGGCGGGCCGCCGAACGCGCCCGCGACCTGCTGCCCGACGCCCCGCATGGGACGGAACCGGCCCTGACCCTCGACCTGCTGACCACCCCGGTCCCGGTGCCGGAGCCGGTCCCGGAAGCGCCCCCGACCCCGAAGCCCGAGCCGGCGCGCAACGGCGCCCCCGCCCCCGTACCCGCCCTCGCCGCCGTACCACTGCCGCACGGTGACGCCGCCCCCGTGCCCTCGCCGCCGCCCGGAGGCGAGCCCTTCGAGGAGGCGCTGCTCGCGGCGCTGGAGGCGGCCGGGGCCGCGCCGCTGAACCGGGACCATGTGGTGCCGGTGGCCGACCTGGCCGGCACCGATGTGGTCCTGAGCGTCGGGCAGAACGCCCAGGCCGTGCTGCTCGGCGGCTCGCTGACCGTCGAGGAGTTGGGCCTCACCCCGCTCCAGCACCTGCGCTGGCTGCTGGCCCGCCCGGACGCCGGGCACCTGCGCCCCGGCGCCGACGAAGGCCCGGCGGCCCTGTGGGCCTTCGCCGCCCGGACACTGGGCGTTCCGTTGGAGGTCACCGGCCCTGACGGGCGCGTTCACCTCTACGGTCCCACCGAGGAGGGCACGACCGTCCGGCTGCGCTTCGACGGGACGCGGTACCTCGTCCTGGGAGGTTCATGATGACCTTCCGGCCGTCCCAACCGGTACCATCCGGTCCGGACAGACTTCTCACCTGGCAGGCAACTACCGTGCGAATAGGTCATGTTGGCCAAAGTCCCCGAAATCACCGATCAGCGGCACCCGTCGAAGGCGACCGGCCCGGAGGCGACCGGCCCGGAGACGGCCGGCTCGGAGGCGACCGGCTCGGAGACGACCGGCTCGGAGGCGACCGGTGAAGCGCTGGACCCGCCGACCGGGCGAGGCCCCACCACCGGCCACCGCAGGCACCGGCACCGGCACCGGGGGAGCGGGCGCCCGCACCGGCTTCCTGGTCGAGGAGTACGACCGGGTGGTGCTGCTGCGCCAGCCCTCCGACGAACTCCTCGGCCCCACCGAGATAGCCGACCTGGTCCGCTGCGCCGAGGCCGACGACCCCGGCATCATTACCTTGGTCGCCGGGGCGGACCAGGACTCCGCCCCCGAGCTGTGGCCCCGACTGGGCGCCCTGCTGGACCAGTTGAGCGACGAGGGGTTCACCACCGTCCGGCTGGTGATGTCCGGCTCCGGTGACGACCGCCCGGGCGACCGCTCGGCGCTGGCCCGGCGGATAGCCGACGCCTGGCAGCTGGATGTGCTCGCCCCCGACGGGACGGTGCTCTGCGTCCCCGGCGGCGGCCTGTTCGTCCACCACCCAGGGGATCCCGACCCTGGCAGCGGAAGCGGCACGGAGCCCGGGAACACCAGGGCACGCCCCCGCACCGCGACCGGACGGAAGCCGTCCCGGGCGGCCGCCGCGCCCACCCCCGCCCACCGGGGCTGGTGGCACTTCCGGCCCGGCGCGGCCCCCGTGCCGCTCGGCCCCCGGCAGCCCGCCCCCGGCTGGCAGCCCGGACCCGGGCGGCTGCCGAGCCGCACCCGCGGCGGCAGCGTCGTGCAGGAGATCCCGGCCGGGGTGCTGATCCGCCCCGGCGGCGTCCGGGCCCCCGCCCCCGACGACCTCTGCTACGCGGTCCCCATCGACGCCCAGGGTCCCCTGCTGGTGCTCGGTGTGCCGGAGGGCGACGACCTCCCCGCCGAGGACCTGGCCGACGTCCTCACCGCCCTGCCCGAAGAAGCCAGATCCACCGTGCGCCTCGCCCCGGGCGGCCGCCGGGACGTGCTCCCGGCCGGCCGGTCCGCCGCCGAACTGGTCGGCTCCGACGTGGTGGTCTACAGCGGGCTGCCGCTGCTCACCGGTACGGACGCGGCCGGTACCGAGACCGTGCGCTCCGTGCTGCTCGGCGCCGACGGGGCACCCCGCTGGCAGCCGTATGTGGACGCGGTGCTCTGCCCGTCCGGCGCCGACGAACCGCGGCTGCTGCGCTGGAGCCCGCCGCTGCCTGGCTCCGGCGACCTCGACGACGGCGTCATCCATCTGTCCGACCACTGGCAGGTCACGGTGAGCCGGGCCGGCCTGCTGGTCGGCCGCCGGGACGCACCGCCGCCGCCCGCCACCCGCCCGGTGGACGCCGAGGGCCCCGCCATCGAGGTGGGCAGCCCGGGGGAGGCCCTGGACGACTCCCTCTACCCGGCGCTCACCCGGCTGCTCGACGCCCTGCCGCCCGAGACCCGCACCCGGGCCCGGCTCCATGTGCACGGCAAGGCCGAGGACGGCGGCCGGGAACTGCGCCGGCTCGCCACCGACCACGCCCTGCGCAGCGTCCGCTTCGGCGGCTTCGGCCGCCCCGCCGCCCCCACGACCCCCACCCCGGCCACCCCATACGGCCTCCCCGCCCCCGTCCCCGCCCCCATTCCCGCCCCCGCCCCTGTGCCCATCCCGACCGCATCCGGGCCGGTCGGCCGTCCGGAGAGCGCTCCCGGCGCACCCGCTCCGACCGCCGCGTCGCCGGTGAGGGCCCCGGAGGCCGAGGAGCCGCCCGCGCCCCGGCCGGTGCCGACCGCCACCACCGGGAGCATGCCGCCCCGGTCAGCCGACTCCTCCGGACGGCGGCCCACGACCCCCGCCCCGGCAACCAGTGCACCCGGTACACCGGGTACGCACACCGCCACCGCTGCCGCTCACGCGTCCGCCACCGGCGCACCCGCGCCCCGGCCCGGATTCCGCCGCACCCCGCCGCCCGCCTCCCCGCCGTCCCTGTTGACGGCCCCGTCCACACCCCTCGCCACCACGCCTCCGGCCGCCACCCCACCCCCCATCCCCACACCGCCCTCGCCAGTGGTGCCGCCGGCATCCGAGCGCCAGAGCACCGACGCCGAGCGCGCGGCGTTCCTGCTGCTCGCCGAGGAGGTCTGGGAACGCCACTCGGCGACGGTGGCCAGGACCCTGACCCGGCTGCCCGCCCTCCGCGACGCCGAAGAGGTCGCGGTCCGCACCGACCTGGTCGCCCTGCTGCTCTACCTCGGCGTGACGGACGGCCCGATGGGCCACCGGGAACTCGACCGCGAGCTGCGCGCCGGCGGCGAACGGCTGCTGCCCTACGCGGCCTGCCTCTCCTCCGCCCTCCACCGCCTGCCGTACTTCCAGGGCCCGGCCCTCCGGGGCGCCCAGCCCGCAGCCGCACCCGAGCCGCCCCGGCCCGGGACCGTACTGCGCGATCCGGCCGCCGTGACCGCTCTGCCCGTCGGTGGGGTGGACGGCCCCGGTCCGGCGCACGCCGCGTACGCCATCTGGTCGGTCACCGGACGGCGGATACCGGCGGTGCCCGGCGCGGCCGGGGCCGACGAGGTCGTGTTCCCCCCGGGCAGCGCCTTCCGGGTCCTGGACGTGCGTACCGACCGCCCCACCCCGCTCGTCCTGCTCCGCCAACTGCCCCCGACCACCACACCCCCGCCCTCCGCCCCATCCGCCGACGACACCGATCTCGACGAAGAGGACCGCGCGGTGCTCGCCCGCCTGGACGAGGCCCTGCGCCCCGACCCGACCACCACCCCCGCCCTGCCCACCTTCGTCTGGCCCGACCGGTGCGCGGGCCCCCTGGGAACACCCGGCCCCCCGGCCGGATGACCCACCTCCCAAACCACCCCACCCCACCCCCGATCCCCTCCGTAGCAGCCCACCACCCACCGCTCTCACAAGAGTTGGAGACCCAGGAGTGTCGATGCCCGAGCAAGAAGGCGGCTCGCAGACGTCGAGCCCGGCCATACGACGCGCGGCGGTCCTGCCCGCCGTGCCAGGAGACCCAGGCGCGGCGCTGGGACCGCGCGGTGCGGCCGCCGCGGCGAGCGGAACCGCCACAGCCCAGCAGCTCGCGGCCCCCGCCCCCACGGCACCGGTCGCCGAAACCGCTGCCGCGACACGCACCGGCACGGCGAGCGCCACCCGCTCGCGCCCCGAGGGCCGCGCCGGGGCCCGTCCCCGGACGCGTTCACGGGGCGCCGGGGCGCGTGCCGCCTCAGCCTGGGGCGCCGCCTCGGTGGTGGAACCGTCCACCTCCCGTACCGGGGCGGCCGCGGCAGCCGCCGGCGGCGACGAGCCGCCCAACGGACGCCCCAACAAGCCGCTGCTCGCGGCGGCCGCCATCGCCGGCACCGTGCTCATCGGAGCGCCGTTCCTGCTGCTGGGCGTCGGCAACGACGACGAGCGCAACGAGGCGTCCATCCAGCAGGTGCCGGTCGGCGGTGCCGTGGTGGAGACCCTGGAGCCGCAGGACGACAACGGCGACGGCGGCGGCGAGGCGAAGCAGGCGCCGCCCGTCGGCGACACCGTCCTGGGAGAGGACCCGGCTGCCGCCGCCGACCAGCCCGGGGACGACTACACCGCCGCCCAGCCGTCCTCCAAGCCCTCCCTGAAGCCCTCTCTGAAGCCCTCGCTCCCCGGAGTGGCCGACGACGGTACGCAGCAGGTCCGCAAGCCCGGCACCGAGGAGCGCCCCTCGGTCGTGGCCCGGCCCGAGACCGAGTCGCCCAAGAAGCCCGCCACGGACCCGGCGAACGACCGCGACCGGCCGGCCGGCCCCGAGACCCAGCCCGAGCGGACCGCCGACACCCCGGCCAAGCCGGCCTCCAAGCCCGCCACCGAGCCGGAGGCCCGTGACGAGGAGCCGGCGAAGAGCCCCCGTAAGGCCCCCGCACCGGTGACCGAGGTGAAGGACTCCGAGCCCGCCCCGAAGGCCGACCCCCAGGACAAGGCCGAGCCGGCAGCCGAGCGGAAGGCCCCGAAGCAGACCGAGCCCGAGAAGGCCGAGCCCGAGAACGAGACGCCCAAGAAGGCCGAGCCCAGGAAGGCCCCGAAGACGGAGGCCCCCCAGCCCGAGGAGGCGCCCAAGGAAGAGGCGCCCAAGAAGGAAGAGCCCCAGAAAGAAGCCCCCAAGGAAGACGCCCCCAAGAAGGAGGAGCCGAAGCCGGAGGAGCCCAAGCCGGAGGAGCCCAAGAAGGAAGAGCCGAAGAAGGAGGAGGCGCCCAAGGAGGCACCGGCGACCCGTCAGGGCGGCGCCCTGCCCCAGAGCGCGAACTTCGCCTCCGTCGGCAACGTCCAGCTGAAGAACGCGATGACGGGCATGTGCGCCGACGTCCCCGGCTACGACAAGGGCGCGGTCGACGGCCCGGTCAACCAGTTCGACTGCAACCCCACCGGTGCCGACAACCAGCTGTGGGACTTCACCGTGGCCGCGCCCGGCGCCGGCCCCAACGGGGCGGACCTGTTCACCATCCGCAACGGCAAGGACGGCCTCTGCCTGGACCTGCCCGACTTCGGCGGCAAGCCGGCCGGTACGAACGTCTCGCAGTTCCACTGCCGCCCCGGCTCGGCCGACAACCAGCTCTGGTACCTGGAGAAGAAGTCCGACGGCAAGTTCTGGATCCGCAACTACTCCAGCGAGGGCCGCTGCCTGGACGTCTCCGGCTACGACGGCAGCGGCGGCCGGGACTCCCGGCTGACCATCTTCGACTGCAACCTGCGCGACGACCACCTCTGGTCGTTCTCCTGACCCCGCCGAGGGTCCCCTGACCCTCCGAGGGCGATCAACCGAACACCGCCTCGCCGCCGTCGCACCCCCGACGGCGGCGAGTGCCGTTTTCCAACCCCTCAGGGACGCATCTCGTAGGCGCCGGAAAGAGCCTCCACCCGGGTCCAGACGCGGGCGGAGCGGGCCTCGTCCACGACGGGGCGGCGGACCGCGCCGAGCGCCCAGGACTGCTGGTCCTCGGTGGCGGAGTCCTTGCCGTGGAGCTCCACGGCGTGTGCGGAGAAGTCCCGTACCAGGACGGCGAAGAGCTCGTCCAGGACGTCCTCGTCCAGTCCGGTCAGGGCCGCCTGCTCCAGGACCAGCTGGGCGTGGACGACGAGCGCGAAGAGCTGGCCGACGGCCAGCAGCAGGTCGAGGTCCCGGCTCTGCGCCTCGTCGGGGGCGGCGGTGCGGACGAACTCGCACAGCGCGTCCGCCTGTTCGCGGAACCGAGCGACATTGTGCAGCCGGTCGTACGCGTCGAAGGCCGGCCGCCAGTCATGGAAGCGGACCGAGCCGAGGCCGCGGGCCGGGCCCTGCCGGAAGAGGAACGCGTCATCGGCCGCGTCCAGCCGGGTGGGGACGGCGGGGTAGTCGACCGGCTCCAGCAGATGGTTGCGCATGAACTTCAGGATCAGCGCCAGGTTGACGTGGACCGTGCCCTCCAGCTTGGGCAGACCGCGGATCTCGACGGCCGCCTGGGCGAAGTAGTTGTCCTTCTCGAAGCCCTTGGCGGCGATGACGTCCCACATCAGGTCGATGACCTTCTCGCCCTCGGTGGTCACCTTCATCTTCGTCATGGGATTGAAGAGGAGGTAGCGGCGGTCGTCGGGGCCGGCGGTGCGGAAGTAGTCGACGGCGCGGTCGCTGAACAGCTTCATCCCGACCAACCGGACGTACGCGTCGGCCAGTTCCCGCCGTACATGCGGGAAGGCGGTCACCGGGCGCCCGTACAGGACGCGGTTGGCGGCATGGGTGACGGCCTCGTACATCGCGTGCTCGCAGATGCCGATCGAGGCGGTGCACAGGTTGAACTTGCCCACGTTGACGGTGTTGAGGGCTGCGTCGAAGGCGGCGCGACCGGTGTGCAGGACGTCCTCGGGGGCGACCGGGTAGCCCTCCAGTCGGAACTCGCTGACGAACTTCGACGAGTCCACGACGTTCTTGACCAGCTGGTACGAGGAGTGGCGGCTGTCGGCGGCGAAGAAGACGTACCCGTCGGGGCCCTCGACATCGGTCCGGCGGCCGAACACGGAGACCAGCCCGGCCGCGTTGCCGTTGCCGATGTAGTACTTGGAGCCGGTGGCGCGGAAGCCGCCCTCGCCGTCGGGCTCCAGGAGCATGTCCGTGGAGTAGATGTCGGCGCCGTGCGACTTCTCCGAGAGCCCGAAGGCGAACACCTCGCCCTCGGCGAGCAGTTGAGCGGCCCGGGCGCGGGCGGCATCGTTTCCGCTCTGCCAGACCGGGCCCAGGCCGAGGATGGTGACCTGCCAGGCGTACCAGTAGTCGAGACCGTAGAAGCCGAGTATCTCGTTGAGGGCGGCGATCCGGGCGGTGTCCCACCGCTGGTCACCGGCGCCCTCGCCCGCCGGGGTGAGGAAGGTGGCGAAGAGCTTCTCCTCGGCGGCGAAGGCGAGGAAGTCGCCCAGCCACGCGCGGGTGCGGTAGTCCTCGATGATCCGGCGCTTGCCCCGGTTCTCGAACCAGTCGACGGTGGCGCGCAGCAGCCTGCGGGTCTCCGGATCGAAGTGCGCGGGGTCGTAGGTGCGCGGGTTGAACAGCAGCTCGTCGGCCATGGGGTACCGCCTTGCGGGCTTGAGGGTTGTCGGTTGGTTTGAGGACTCAGCGCCCGGGTCCGAACCGGCGCAGAGTGGTCAGGACGTCATCGAGCCAGGCGATCATCATCCGCTCGTACGCGATGCCGCCCCGCAGCACGACATGCTGCAACTCCCGCTCCGCGTCCGGCTCCACTCCTGCCCCTGCTCTGTACTCCCCGGGGAAATCCCGTTCCTCCCCGGCCAGGTAGTGGGCGAGCCGGTCGGTGTGCACCTGCCGGTGCCGCTCGACCTCGCGGACGAGGGCGGCCGGGTCGTCGAAGGCGGCGCCCCGGATCTTCACGGCCAGGTCGTGCCGGACACTCTCGGGTTCGATCGGCTCATGCAGCCAGGAGCTGAGCGCCGCCTGACCGAGGTCGGCGACGGAGTACTCCTTCTTGTCCGGCCGCCCCTGCTGGGGCACCTCCCGGGCGGCCACCCAGCCGTCGGTCTCCATCCGCTTGAGGACGCGGTAGATCTGCTGGTGGGTGGCGGTCCAGAAATAGCCGATGGACCGCTCGAACCGCCGGGCCAGCTCATACCCGGACCCCGGCTTCTCCAGCAGGGACACCAGAATCGCGTGTTCGAGCGCCATGGCCTTCATCCTGCTATGCAACTGGTTGCATAGCAACGCTTCCTCTCCCTGATGAGACGCGGCTCACCCGGTATGCACGACTTCCCCGCCAAGTGCCTCGGCCGACTGCTTCCCGGTCAGGGAGCCCCGGACAACTGAGAGGAGCCGGGCCCATGGTCCGTCAGGACGCCGACCGGACCTCCGTACGGTGGTCGAAGTACGCCCAGACGGCGATGGCGAGCAGACCGACCGCCCCCGCGGCCACCACGCGCACGGCACCCGAGGTGGCATAGGCGACGAAACCGGTCGCCGCGCCGGCGGTCGTGAGCGCCGTATGCCCCGCCGACGAGCCCGCACGCCGAGCGACCGGAGAGGCCGCTCGGCCTCTCGGCCCGAGGCCCGGCTCAGGGGTGGCTCAAGGATGGCTTTCGGATGGGCGGGGCCGGTCCTCGGGTGGGGAGGGTGGTGCGGGGGGCGCGACGAGTGAGGCGGTGAGGGGCAGGCGGGCCAGGGCCACCGCCCCCGTCGCGATCAGGGCGAGCCCGATCAGCTCGGGCACCAGCCACCAGCCGGTGCGGATGTGCTCCTCGTAGAGGACCACCCCGAGGGTGAGGCTGACCAGTGCGTCCCCGAGGGTGATCGCCGGCTGGGAGGCGACCAGCGGGCCGGACTGCAGGGCGTGCCCCAGCAGGAACAGCGCCGCCGTGCCGGCGATCGCGAACCCGTAGGTCTGCCAGGCGGTCAGAAAGGCCCCGAGCCCCTCCAGGTCCAGGGTGTGCATGGACTGCTTCATCAGCGCGGCCGTCAGCGCGTAGCTGATGGCGGTGGCGAGGCCCAGGCAGGCCGCCCTGGTCCGGCCGTGCGGTCGCCGCAGTCCGACCGAGATCAGCAGGGCCACCACCCCGGCGCACACCGGGAGGGTGATCACCCAGCGGTCCAGTGGGACATGGGTGCGGTTGCCGGTGGGGTCGGCGGCGGCCAGGCCCATACCGAGCCCGGCCACCACGGCGGCGACAGCGGCCCAGGCGGGCCGGGGCAGCGCGCTGCGGCTGATCAGCGAGGCGATGACCAGGGCGAAGGGGAGTTCCAGGACGAAGAGCGGTTGCACGATGGTCAGCGGACCGGTGGCCAGGGCAGCGGCCTGGCAGACCGCCGACACGATCACCGCCACCATGCCGCCGAGCCAGACCGGGCGGTGGGCCAGGTCCCGCAGCAGCCCGAGACGCAGCCCCTGGGTGCTGGGCACGCTCAGCGCCGCCATCCGCTGGAGCACGGTGGCGAGGGCGTTGGCGAACGCGGTGCACAGGGCGAGGACCACCGGGAGCAGGGTGTGCACGGTGCTGACCTCCGGCGCTCGGCGGTCGCCGCGGGGGCGGCCCGGGCGAGAGGCAGGCCCCGCGATCACCCGGGGGCGCCGTCCTCCGTGCCATGGTGGCCCGCACCCGAGGCGCCCGCGATCCGGCCTCCGCCGCGCGGGGAACGCGGTACGACGCGGCACCGCCCCGGTCGGGGGTCCGACCGGGGCGGTGGTGGGGCTGTCGACTCAGCGTCGGGTCTGCCCAGGGGACTGCCTGGTGGCGTCAGCCGAGGGTGGCGAGGGCCTGGTTGAGGGCCTTGGAGGGGCGCATCACGGCGGCGGCCTTGGCCGGGTCGGGCTGGTAGTACCCGCCGATCTCGGCGGGCGAGCCCTGGACCGCGATCAGCTCGTCGACGATGGTCTGCTCCTGCTCGGTCAGCGTCTTGGCCAGGGCCTCGAACGGCTTGGCGAGCTCGGCGTCGTCGGTCTGCTTGGCCAGCTCCTGGGCCCAGTACAGGGCCAGGTAGAAGTGGCTGCCGCGGTTGTCGATACCGCCCAGGCGGCGGCTCGGCGACTTGTCCTCGTTGAGGAAGGTCGCGGTGGCCCGGTCCAGGGTGTCGGCCAGCACCTGCGCGCGGGCGTTGCCCGTGGTCTGCGCCAGGTGCTCGAAGCTGACCGCGAGGGCCAGGAACTCGCCCAGGCTGTCCCAGCGCAGGTAGTTCTCCTTGACCAGCTGCTGAACGTGCTTCGGGGCGGAGCCGCCCGCGCCGGTCTCGAACAGGCCGCCGCCGTTCATCAGCGGGACCACCGACAGCATCTTGGCGCTGGTGCCCAGCTCCAGGATCGGGAACAGGTCGGTGAGGTAGTCGCGCAGCACGTTGCCGGTGACCGAGATGGTGTTCTCGCCGCGGCGGATGCGCTCCAGGGAGAAGCGGGTCGCCTCGACGGGCGACTTGATCTCGATGGTCAGGCCCTCGGTGTCGTGCTCCGGCAGGTACTGCTTCACCTTGGCGATGAGCTGCGCGTCGTGGGCGCGCTCCTCGTCCAGCCAGAAGACGGCCGGGTCGCCGGTGGCGCGGGCGCGGGTGACGGCGAGCTTCACCCAGTCCTTGATCGGGGCGTCCTTGGTCTGGCACATCCGGAAGATGTCGCCGGCGCCGACGACCTGCTCCAGCACGGCCTCGCCGTTCGCGTCCACGACGCGCACGGTGCCGGTGACCGGGATCTCGAAGGTCTTGTCGTGGCTGCCGTACTCCTCGGCCTTCTGCGCCATCAGACCGACGTTCGGCACCGAGCCCATGGTGGACGGGTCGAAGGCGCCGTTCGCCTTGCAGTCGTCGATGACGACCTGGTAGACGCCCGCGTAGCTGCTGTCGGGGATGACGGCGAGGGTGTCGGCCTCCTGGCCGTCCGGACCCCACATGTGGCCGGAGGTGCGGATCATCGCGGGCATGGAGGCGTCCACGATGACATCGCTGGGCACGTGCAGGTTGGTGATGCCGCGGTCGGAGTCGACCATCGCCAGGGCCGGGCCCTCGGCCAGCTCGGCGTCGAAGGAGGCCTTGATCTCGTCGCCGTTGGCCAGCGACTCCAGGCCCTTGTAGATGCCGCCGAGGCCGTCGTTCGGGGTGAGACCGGCGTTCGCCAGGTCCTCCGCGAAGCGGGCGAAGGTCTTGGGGAAGAAGGCGCGGACCACATGGCCGAAGACGATCGGGTCGGAGACCTTCATCATCGTCGCCTTGAGGTGCACCGAGAACAGCACGTCCTCGGCCTTGGCACGGGCGATCTGGGCGGTGAGGAACTCGCGCAGCGCGGCGACCCGCAGCACCGAGGCGTCCACGACCTCGCCGGCCAGCACCGGTACCGACTCGCGCAGCACGGTGGTGGTGCCGTCGTCGCCGACCAGCTCGATGCGCAGGGCGCCGTCCTGGGCGACGGTGGCGGACTTCTCGGTGGAGCGGAAGTCGTTCTCCGTCATGTGCGCGACATCGGTCTTGGAGTCGGCCGACCAGGCGCCCATGCGGTGCGGGTGGTTCTTGGCGTAGTTCTTCACCGAGGCCGGGGCGCGGCGGTCGGAGTTGCCCTCGCGCAGCACCGGGTTGACGGCGCTGCCCTTGACCTTGTCGTACCGGGCGCGGATCTCCCGCTCCTCGTCGGTCTTCGGGTCGTCCGGGTAGGCCGGCAGCGCGTAGCCCCGCTCCTGCAGCTCGGCGACGGCCGTCTTCAGCTGGGGGATGGACGCCGAGATGTTCGGCAGCTTGATGATGTTGGCCTGCGGGGTCTTGGCCAGCTCACCCAGCTCGGCGAGCGCGTCCGGAATGCGCTGCTCCTCCTTGAGGTACTCGGGGAAGCTGGCGATGATCCGGCCCGCGAGCGAGATGTCCCGGGTCTCCACGCCCACCCCCGCGGTCGAGGCGTACGCCTGGACGACCGGCAGGAACGAGTGCGTGGCGAGGGCCGGGGCCTCGTCAGTGTGCGTGTAGATGATGGTCGAGTCAGTCACCGGGTGCTCCGCTCCACGTCTGCAACATTGCTCGACATCAAGATATCTCGAACGGGCGGCCATCTCGAAAGGGGCCCGGAAGCCTTTCCCGGGCGCCTCGGCCGGGCCCCTTCCGGGACGCCCGCCGGACGTGCCCTCCTACGCGCGCGGCGCGGGCAGGAACCCCTCCCGCACGAAGAAGCGGACGTATCGCTCGAACAGCTCCCGGTCGACCTCGGCGGGGGCCACCCGGGTGCCTCGGAGCGCTCGCAGTGCGGCGTCCGGGTCGAACCGCGGGAAACCACCGCCCGGACCGTCCGCGGCGGTACGCGGAAGAAGGCCCAGCAGCGGGTACGCGGCGTTCCCCGGCAGCCCCTCCACGGTGCGGTGCCACGCGTCGAGCGGCAGGTCCCGCAGGCGGTAGCCGAGGCGCCGCAGCTCCTCCACCCAGGCGGTGAACAGCCGGGGGCGCCCGCTCGCCAGATGGAAGGTCCCACCGGTGCCCCGGCTCGCGGGGGCGGTGGCGAGTGCCGCGATCGCCCCGGCGACATGGTCCACCGGTACGAGGTCGAACTCCGACACATAGTCCGACGGCGCCGCCCCGGCCTCCACGCAGCCCTTCAGCAGCAGCCACAGGAAGTCCGAGGACTGGCAGGCCCCCGTCACGCTGGAGCCGCTGATCCGCGCGGGCCGGTGCACCGACACCGGCAGACCGCGCTCCCGCGCCTGCTGGACCAGCCGCTCGGCCATCCACTTGCTCTCCGCGTAGCCGTTGCGCAGCAGCCCGACGTCCCCCAGCGGGTGGTCGGGCGCCACCGGCCCGGTGGGCGGACCGGCGGCCGGGAAGACACCCACCGTGGACACATGGTGGATCGGGACGGTCCGGTACGCGGCGGCCAGCCGCAGCACCTCGGCGGTACCGGCCACATTGGCCGCCCGCAGCTGCCGGTAGCCGTAGGTGAGATTCACCTCGGCGCCCGCGTGGACCACCAGGTCCGCCGTCCGCGCCAGCTCCTCGAACCGCTCCCGGCCGAGACCGAGCAGGGGCTGGGCGAGGTCGCCCGGGACCGCCCTCACCCGATGGGCGGAGGCCTCGTTCCACAGCCCGTACCGCTCCAGCACGGCCCGCAGCCGCTTGTGGCACCCGGGGTCGGACAGCCCTCCGCCGGGGGAGCGGACCAGGCAGTGCACCACGGCGCCGGTGCGTTCCAGCAGTTCGTGCAGGAGGAACGCGCCCAGGAAGCCGGTGGCACCGGTCAGCAGGACATGGCGGAGTGGGGCTTCGACACAGTGGCTGGGACCGGCCGGTGCGGGGCGGATGTCCTCCGGGAGGACCTCCGGGGGGAGGGCCGGCTGCGGGGCACTGCCCAGCGGCGGCCGGCCGCCCCGTACGCGCCGGGGTGAGGCGGCGGCCTGGCCGCGTACGGCGGCGAGCGCGGTCAGTGAGCCCAGGGTCGGTGCGGTGAGGATGTCGGCGGGCCGGATGTCCACCCCCAGCTCCTCGCGGAGGCGGACGGACAGCCGCACCGCGAGCAGCGAGTCCCCGCCCGCCCCGAAGAAGGTCTGGTCGGGTTCGATCCGGTCGCTGCCCAGGACCTCCGCCCAGAGCGTCGCCAGCACACCCGCGGGGCCGGTAGGGGGGAGGGCGGGCGCCCCGCCGCCGCCCGCGGCCGTGGCGGGACCAGCCGCCCCCGGCCCGTACCGCCGGTGCACCTCGGCCCGGTCCGTCTTGCCGGTCGCGGTCAGCGGCATCCGGGGCACGCGCACCAGCACGGCGGGGACCAGGTAGTGCGGCAGCCGCGCCCGCAGTGCCTCACGGATCGGGTCCTCGCCGGGGTCGGAGCCGTCCGCCGCGGTGTAGTACCCCAGAAGCCGCTGGTCGGCGGCGTGCACCACGGCGTCCGTCACCCCAGGCACCGTCTTGAGGGCGGCCTCCACCTCGCCGGGCTCCACCCGGTAGCCGCGGATCTTGACCTGGTCGTCGTCCCGGCCCAGGAAGTGGAGCGTGCCGTCGGCCAGCCACCGGCCTTTGTCACCGGTGCGGTAGAGCAGCCGCCTGCGGCCGTGGCCGGGTGTTTCCTCCGCGAAGGGGTCGGGGACGAAGCGCTCCGCGGTGCCTCCGGGGAGTCCTCCGCCTCCGAGGAGTTCTCCGCCTCCGGGACGTTCTCCGTCCCCGGCGGGGTCTCCGCCTCCGGACGACAGATACCCGGCGGCCACCGCGTCTCCGGTGACGCAGATCTGACCGGCGACCCCTATCGGGCAGGGCCGCATCCGGTCGTCCAGCACATGGACGGCGCTGCCCGGCACCGGGCGGCCGATCGGCGGACGGTCGGGCCAGTGGTCCGGCGCTCCGGTCAGCGGATGCCGGGTGACCACATGGGTCTCGGACGGCCCGTACTGGTTCTCCAGCCGCGCCTGTGGGCACGCCCGCGTGAAGAACGCCCGGATGGCGGGCGTCACATACAGCTGCTCCCCGGCGGTGACGACCTCGCGCAGGGCGGCGGCGCTCCGGCCGGTGGACACGGTGTGCTCCGCGAGCTGCTGGAGCGCCACATACGGCAGGAAGAGCCGTTCGACCGCGTGCCGTTCGACCAGGTCGAGCAGCCGGTCGGGGTCGGCGCGAGTGGCGTCGTCCGCCACTACCAGGGTGCCGCCCACCGCCAGGGTGGCGAACACCTCCTGGAACGCCACGTCGAAGCCGATCGGCGCGAACTGCAGGGTGCGCGAACCGGCCGACGCGGTGGAGTGCCGTGTCTGCCAGTCGAGCAGGGCCGCCAGCGACCGGTGCGGCATCGCCACCCCCTTGGGGCGACCGGTCGAACCGGAGGTGTAGACCACGTACGCCAAGTCCTCGTCCGCCGTCGTGACGGCCGCGCCCTCATGGTTCGCGCACCCATGGGGGAAGTCCTCCACCCAGAGCACCGGCAGCGCCCCGTCCTCCTCCTCCCCGCCCGGGGCGGTACGGGTGGTCAGCAGGGCCGCCATGTCGCTGTCCCGCACGATCAGGGCGCGGCGTACGGCGGGCAGCGCCGGGTCGAGCGGCACACTGGCCGCGCCCGCCCGGGCCACCGCCAGCAGGGCCACCACCGCCTCGGCGGACCGCCCGATCCGCACCCCGACCCGCCGACCGGTCGCCCCCAGGGCGGTCAGTCGCCGCGCCAGGGCGCCAGCCGCGGCATCGAGTTCCGCATAGGTCAGGGTCCGCTCGCCGTCCAGTACGGCGGGCGTGGCCGGATGACGGCGGGCCGCCCGCGCGACCAGCTCGTGGGCGTGCGGGGGCGGTACGGTGCCGAGCGCACCGCCCTGCGGCAACTCACCCGCCACCAGGGCGCGTTCCGCCTCCGGCAGGACGGGCAGCTCGTCCACGGGGGTGTCCGGGTTCCGTACCGCGTCGGCCAGCAGGACCAGCAGGCGCTCGGCCAGCCGGGCGGCCGTCGCGGCGTCCAGCACCCCGGTCGCGTACTCCAGCAGCCCCCGGTAGCCGCCGTCCCGGCCGAGCGGGACGAGTTCCAGGAAGACGTCGAACTTGGCGGTGCCGTTGTGCGGATGGAGCCGTTCGGCGGTGACGCCCGGCAACCGCAGCCCCGGCGCGTCGGCGTCGTCCACCGTGAACACCACCTGGAACAGCGGGAACCGCCCCGGGACGCGCTCGCCTGCCAGCTCGGCGACCAGCCGGCTGTGCGGAACATGCCGGTGCGCCAGGGCGCCGCGTACCGTCGCCGTGCTCTCCCTGACCAGCTCGCGGAAGGTCTGGCCGGGCCGGAGCCGGGCGCGCAGCGGCATCACATCACTCAGACAGGCGACGAGCGGTTCCAGCTCCAGCCGGTCCCGCCGGGTGACCGGGGTGCCGAGCACCACATCGTCCTGGCCGCCGAGCCGTACCAGCAGTGCGGTGAGCGCGGCGGTGAAGAACGTGAACGGGGTGGTACGCAGGGTACGGCAGGCCGCCCGCAGCGCCTCGGCGAGCTCCGGCGGAACGCCGAACTCCAGCCGGCCGCCCCGGTGGTCGGGTATGGCCGGGCGCGGCCGGTCCAGCGGGAACGCGGACTCCGCGGGGGCGCCCGCCAGGGTGCGGCGCCAGTACTCCAGAGCCGGGCCGGAGCCGGTACCGTCCCACCCTCCGCCGGCACCCGGGCCGGGCTCGGGGCGGCGGGACCGGGCGTAGGCGGTGAAGGTCGTCGGCAGCTCGGGGAGCCGGTGCGGGCGGCCCTCCACGGCCGCGGTGTACAGCTCGCCGAACTCCTCGTCCAGCAGCCGCAGGGACCAGCCGTCGATCGCCGCGTGGTGCAGGGCCACGGCGAGTACCGCGTCATCCGGCGCCGTGCGCAGCAGGGTTGCCCGGAGCAGCGGGGGCCGGTCGGCGGGCAGCGGGCCCGAGACCGCCGCCCGGACGGCGTCCGCCAACTCATCTGCAGAGATGGGCCGTACGGTGAGTGGGACGGGTGCGGGCGGGGCCACCCGCTGGACGGGGCGGCCGTCTTCCAGGATCAGGGCGGTGCGCAGCGGTTCGTGCCGGGCGACCACTCCGTCGAGTGCCGCCCGTACCGCGGACTCGTCCAGCCGCCCGTACAGCCGATGCGTCCAGGATTCGACATAGCGCCCGGTCCCACCCTGCTGGAACTGGTCGTTGAGCCAGATCGACTCCTGCTCGTACGACATGGGGGCGAGCGTGGAGTCGGAAGGGCTGGGGCCGGGGCTGTCGGGGACGGTGGGAGGGGTGCCGGTCATGTTGTCCGCTCCTCCGTGCCGCGCACCGGCCGTAGCGAGTCCAGCAGCGCCGACCGGTCCAGTTTGCCGTGGGCGGTGAGCGGCAGCGCCGTACGAGGGCGCACCAGCTCGGGGACGAGATGGCGCGGCAGCACCGCGGCCAGCGCCCGCCGTACGCTCCGGGGTTCCGGCGCCGCGTCGGCGGGGACGCTGGTGTAGAACAGGGCCAGCCGTTCGAAGCCGCCGTTCGCCCCGGGCACCGGGACCACCGCGCAGTCGGCCACCCCGGGTAGCGCGCGGGCCGCGGCCTCCACCTCGGCGGGCTCGACCCGGTGACCGCGTACCTTCACCTGGCGGTCCGCCCGGCCGGTGAAGTGCAGCACGCCCGCACCGTCCAGGAAGCCCAGGTCACCGGTCCGGTAGACGCGGGTAGGGACCCCCGCCACGGTGACGGTGGGGAACATCCGGGCGGTCAGCGCCGGATCGCCCAGATAGCCGAGCGCCACCCCCTCGCCGGAGACACAGACCTCGCCCTCGGCGCCCGGGGCGACGGGCCGGCCGGAGCCGTCCAGCACATGCACGGCCCGCCCGGGCAGGGCGGTGCCGACCGGTATGCCGTGCGGCAGCTCGCAGTCGGCGCGCCGCACCCGCCGGGCGGTGGTGAACACACAGGTCTCGACCGGCCCGTAGCCGTTGGTCAGGGCGATGGTGGGGTGGCGGTCGAGGAAGGCGCGCACCCGGGGCACCGAGAGCGTCTCCCCACCCGTCAGCACCTGCCGCAGCCCCGTGAAGCAGCCGGGGTCCTCGTCGACGAAGAGGTGGAACAGCGAGGCGGTCAGCCACACCGTGTCCACGCCGTGCACCGCGACCAGTTCGCGCAGGGTGCCCGGCAGCAGATAGCCGCCCTGGTTAAGGACGCAGGTCCCGCCCGCGAGGAGCGGCCCCCACATCTCCAGGGTGCACGCGTCCCAGGACACCGGCGCGGCCAGCGGCATGACGGGCCCGCGCTCCGGGGCACCTCGGCCACCGGCCAGTGGCCCTGGGCTTCCGCCACCGAAGAGGCTCACGGCCGCACGGTGTCCGGAGACCACCGCCTTGGGGCGGCCGGTGGTGCCCGAGGTGAAGTAGACGGTGGCGGCATCCGGGTAGGCCTCGCGACCGCCCGGAACACCCTCCGGCTGCTCGGCACCCGGTCGGCCGCCGACCTCGTCGCCGCTGCCGGTCGCGGGGCCCCGGATACCGTGCGCCGGGGGCGACCACACCACGCCGGGCCCGCCGTTCAGGTGCTCCATAACGCCCGCCGGGGCGACCATGACCGCCGGGGCCAGGGTGTCGATCACGGACGTCAGCCGCTCGGCCGGCCAGCCGGGGTCCAGCGCGGCATAGGCGGCGCCGGTCTTCAGCACCGCGAGGGCGGCCGTGACCAGCTCCGCGGACCGGGGCAGCAGCAGCGGTACGAAGGAGCCGGGGCCTGCCCCCAGGGCCGCGAGCGCGGCGGCCCAGGCCTCGGCGGCCGCGTCCAACTCCGCGTAGGAGTACCGCTCGGGCCCCGCGATGATCGCGACGGCGCCCGGTCGGAGCCCGGCCTGCCGTGCCACCGCCGCATGGATGGTCGTGACCGGCCGGTCAGCCTGGAGGTCGTCGGCCGTGCCGCCCTCGTTCCCCGGCGCGTGTGCCGCGCCCATGGCACCGGCTGCCCCGCCGGGAGCAGTCGGCAGGGACAGCGGGAGAAGAGCGCAGACGGTCCCGGCGACCGGGGCACCGGAGCCGACGACGGCCTCGGCCGTGGACCGGACGGGGCCGACCGCGGCCGGGGGCCGGTGGAAACCAGCGTCGGCCGTAAGGCGGACAGGACCGCTGTCGGCCGAGGAGCAGACGGAACCCGCGTCGGTCGAGAGCCGAACGGAACCGGTGTCCATCGAGGATCGGGCGGAACGGGTGTCCACCGAGGACCGGGCGGAATGGGTGTCGGCCGAGGACCGGGCTGGACCGTTGTCGGCGGCCGGAGGCCCGGCGGAACCGACGTCGACCGAGGGTCCGGGGGAGCCGGTGTGGGCGGAGGGCCGGGCGGAACCGGCCTCGGCCAAGGCCATGGAGTAACCGGCGCTGGCCAGGGATCGGGCGGAACCAGCGTCAACCGAGGGCCTGGGAGAGCCGGTGTCGGCGGAGGGCCGGGCGGAACCGGCCTCGGCCAAGGCCCTCGGGAAGCCGGCGGCGGCCGTGGACCCGGCGGAACCGGTGTCAACCGACGGCCCGGGGAAGCCAGCCTCAGCCATGGACCGGGCGAAGCCAGCGTCAGCCGAGCGCCGGACGGAACCCACGTCGGCCGGAGTCCGCGGGAGACCGGCTTCGGTCGTGGACCTGGCGGAACCGGCCTCGGCCAGGGCCCGGGCGGAACCGGCCTCGGCCAAGGGCCGGGCCGGATCGGCGGCGGCCATGGGCCGGGCGGGTCCGGCGGTGCCGGTCACCGGGCGTCCCGGGCGGCCGTCACCAGCGCCGCGAACTCCGCCAGGTCCTCGCTGTCGAGCAGAGTCTCGGGGGCGATCTCCACCCCCACCTCCCTGCTGACCCGCAGACAGACGCGGATGGCGTCCAGGGAGGTGCCCCCGAAGTCGTAGAAGCTCTCGGACAGCAGGTGCGGTCCGTTTCCGGTCACCTCGGCCACCGCCGAGAGGACGATTTCCGGCACATCGCCGCCCTGTCCGACGGGCGTGGTGCTCTCACTGTTCGCGTACGGGGATGCCACCTGGAAGTCCCTCCTGCTGCCTGCGGCCCTGAACCCTCCCCCACCGGACGGGTCTTGCCGACCGACCCGGACCCCGGCGGGCCACGCCCATCCTGCCCCATGGGTGATCCGTCCGGCACAGGTGTTCGGTGCGGGCCGCCGTGTCCCCGGGGCCGGGATGGAGGCCGTTCCCGCCTTCCCGGTCACCTCTTGCGGTCGTTTCACCGCGTGGGCGGTTTCCGGCCGTTCCCGCCACGGAAGCCTTCCTGCCGAGCGACCAGGGGATCAACTCCCCGAGACCGAGGGGATGTACGCGAGCGATGGCAGCGAAAGGGAACCGGCGGGGGAATCGGCGGGGCAGGCGGCGTCCGCCCCGCGCTGCCCGGCAGAACCGGACCGACCAGGGGGTCCCCACCCTGATCGCGGGAGTCGTCGCGCTGGCCGCCGTGGCGGTGGGCACCGTACTCACCGACGGTACGGGCGGTGGCCCGGCGGCCGTCCGCACCCCGGTGCCGCCGGCGCCGGTCACCCGGATCAGCGCCCCCGGCACTCCCGGCACTCCCGGCACCCCCGGCACCCCCGCGCCCGCCCCGCCGCCCGGTCCGCTGCCGTCCCGCTCCGATCGGGCCGCCGCGTTGTCCGGGGGCACCGCGGGGGAGTACGCCGGGCGGGTCGTCGCCCTGGTCAACACCGAGCGCCGCCGGGCGGGTTGTCCCGCGGTCCGGATGGACCGCCGGTTGCGTGCGGCCGCGCACGGCCATGCCGCCGACATGGCCGGCCGTGACTACTACGCGCACAGCAGCCCGGAGGGGAAGGACGCGGGGGACCGGCTGGACGCGGCAGGCTACCGCTGGCGCAGCTGGGGCGAGAACATCCACCGGGGGCCGGACGACCCCGCGCACGCGGTACGGGACTGGATGGGCAGCGCGGAGCACCGCAAGAACGTGCTGAACTGCGCGTTCAGGGACATCGGTGTGGGAGTGGATCTGAGCGCCAACGGGCCTTGGTGGGTGCAGGACTTCGGGGTACGGGAGTGAGTGCGCCAGCCCGTGGTCCGGGCCGTCCGGGGCGCCGTACGGCGGTTCAGCGCCGCTGCAGGCGGGCGGCCTGGGCGCCGATCTCGGGTAGCCGGGCGTACAGGGCGGCGCCCGGGCAGCGCGTCGGGTAGCCGTCGGAGTGCCCGCCGACCACCGGCAGCAGCGCCTCGGCGCCCTGGGGGAAGCGTGACTCGTCGCTGGTGGACACCAGCGCCACACTGCCCCGGGGGTCCGGCCCGTAGGGGCCCAGTTTCCACGCCACCAGCCGGGCGATCGAGTCCAGCATCGGGCGGGGCACCTCCGCGCCCTGGTCGAAGGCGCCGACGGCCGCGATGCCGACCGTCCCCTCGTTGAACCCCTTGGTGTGGGCGCCCACCACCGGCCGGTCGACCCCGCCCGCGCGCCCCTCGTAGATGGTGCCGCAGGCGTCGACCAGGAAGTTGTAGCCGATGTCGTCCCAGTCCCGGCCGTGCGCATGGCCCTCGTACAGCCCGCGCAGCATCCCGGGCACCTCGGCGCAGTCGTAGCCGTTGGGGGTGGAGGTGTGGTGGACGACCGCGGCCTTCACCGCCGGGGCGTACCGGGCGGCCGGGGCGGTGTCCACGGCCTCCGCGTGCCAGGCCGAACGCGACACGATGGCGGGCCGGGGGCCCTGGTGGACCGGGCGGGCGGCGGCCGGGCGGTCCGGAGGGGCCGCGGTGGTGTGGCGGCTGCCGCCGGACCTCAGCAGGGTGGAGGTGCCGGCGAGCAGCACCAGCACCGCGAGCGCGGCGGTACTCCGGTGGCGGCGCCCGCGCGTGAGTTGCATGCTCCACCCCTGGTCGGCCGCCGGCTCCGTCCCCGCCATCGTGCCCGCGGCGGTCGCGGGCCGCCCGCCGGAGCGTGCCGATCGGGCGACCGGGTCCGGGCGCGGGCGGCGTTGTCAGTGGTGGCTCGTACTGTTCAGGCAGTGGGGTTCGCGGACAGGCCGCGGACCGGCTCGGGGGAGAGGTGTGCCATGTCGGCGACGACGTATCTGGAGCTGTCGCAGGACGGCGGGGGCGCGCACAAGTTCTACGAGGTGACGGTCTCCGGTGAGACGGTGTCGGTGCGCTACGGGCGGATCGGCGCGGCCGGGCAGTTCCAGACCTCCACCTTCCCCACCGCCCAGAAGGCCCAGGCGGCCGCGGCGAAGAAGATAGGGGAGAAGGTCCGCAAGGGGTACGCCCCCGCGGTGCCCGGCGGTCGCGCGCCCCGGGCGGTCACCCGCCGGCAGGTGGCCTCCGCCCCGTCGACGGCACGGGCCGTGGCGCCGGTGCTGTGGCGCTTCCGCACGGGTTCGGCCGCCTTCGGCATCCATGTGGACGAGGAGCGCTGCTGGGTGGGCAACCAGGCCGGCGAGGTGTACACCCTGGCCCACGGCGGCGAGGTGCAGGCCAAGTACAGCCTGCCCGACGGGGTCAAGTGCCTGGTCGCGGACGACTTCTGGATCTACGCGGGCTGCGACGACGGCCGGGTGTACGACCTCTCCTCCAAGCTGCCCTTCGCCGCGTACGAGATCTCCACCGATGTCGACATCTTCTGGCTGGACATCCACGAGGGCGTGCTGAACGTGGCCGACCGGGCGGGCCGGCTCACCGTCATCGACCACGAGGACGAGCACCAGTGGGCGCGCGGCGGCCGCGGCGAGCACGCCTGGATGGTGCGCGCCGACGACCGCGCCGTCTACCACGGCCACACCGGCGGGGTGACGGCCTACGCCCCGGACGGCGGCGGCGAGCTGTGGCACACCCCCACCAGGGGCGCGGTGCTCTTCGGCTGGCAGGAGCCGGACGCGGTGTACGCGGGCACCGGGCACCGCACGGTGCAGCGGCTGGCCAAGGCGGACGGCGCCCTGGAGGCCACCTACGGCTGCGACAGCGCGGTCTACTCCTGCGCCACCTCGCCCGGCGGGCGCTATGTCTTCGCCGGGGACTCCGCCTCCTCGGTGTACTGCTTCGACCGGGACGGCACCCGGCTGTGGAAGCTGGGCACCGGCGGCGGTTCGGCGCTCTCCATGCAGTACCGCGACGAACGGCTCTACCTGGTCACCACGGACGGCGCCCTGGTCTGCGTGGACGCGAGCGAGGCGGCGATCGCGGCCGCCCAGCAGGGCACGGTCCCGGTGGCCCGGGACATCAAGCTGGCCGCCGCCCTGCCGACCTACGCCCCGGCCACCGCCGCGGCCTCGGTCGCCACGGTGTCCGCCGCGCCGGCCGGCTCGGTGGTGGTGGAGTGCGTCCAGGACGGCGCCCGGCTGCGGGTCCAGGTGGTGTCGCAGGGGTACGAGCCCTCCTGGCGGGTGCAGTTCCCCCGGGACATTCGGGAGGCGGGGGCCAGGTACGTGGTCGACGCCCTGCACCCCGCCACCGGCGGCTTCTACCGGGTGCGCGGCGACATCCGGCGGCTGCGGTGACCGGGGGCGGGCGTCCGGGCGGCGCCGGGGGCGCGCGGTGAGCGGGCAGGCCTTCGAGGCGGCCACCGGTGACGGACCTGCACTACCGGAGGAGGCCGCCGGGCGACGGGCCGCCGAGGTGCGCACCGCCTTCGAGGGGCTGCTCCAGATCCGCCGGCTGACCCGCACGGCGGGCGGCGACCCGAGGGCCTCGCCCGCCGACTGGGAGCGCCACCAGCCGGTGCGGGCGGTCGCCCTCGCCCTGGAGGCGGGTGGCGCCGCACCCTCGGCCACCGACCCGGAGGGCCGCCGGACCCGCACCGGCTACCGGGTGGCGGCGGGCGAGAAGCCGGGCACCGTCCGGGTGGAGTGGCTGGGCCCGACCGGCTCCGGCGCCGCGCACGAGGAGGAGCGGGCTCTCGGCGAGTGCGCCGCCCTCCTGGACCGGCTGGGCTGGGACGCGCTGCTCTACCGCGGCCCGCGCGGCCGCCGCTTCCTGGAGGTGGAGGCGGTCCGGCTCACCGGGTGACCGAGAGGCGTACGGAAGGAGTGACGGACTGGGTGGGCGTCAGGCGATGGAGGCGGACACGATGGCGGCCACCGCCAGGTTGCAGGACGCGGTCACCCAGACCGCGGGGTGCGGCTCCTGCTCCACCAGGGTCGCCCCCAGCTTGCCCGGCGTCAGCAGGTCCACCACCAGGAACGCCAGGGCCATCAGCAGCAGCCCGAGCACCCCGAACGCCGCGGTGGAGACCAGTCCCTTGCCGAAGTCGTCGTAGGTCGTCCAGATGGAGGTGAACACGATGCCCCCGATGCCCAGCAGGGCCGAGCTGAGCAGCAGCGCCGCGTTGCGGTTGCGCTCCTGCCAGATCTGCCGCCCCAGCTTGCCCGGGGTGAGCGCGTCCACCAGGAATATGCCGAGGATGAGCAGAACCACGCCCAGGGCGCCGTAGGCGGTGGCGCGGCCGAGGCCGTTGACGATGTCGCTCATGGATGCCGCTCCGAGTCTGAGTGGTCGTGAAGGACCGTCTGGGTGGTCGTGGACGATCGTCCGGGCCGCGTGATGGCGGTGGATGATCGCGGTCAAGGAGAGGCAAAATGTAGCGTACGGCCCCCGACGGCCGGTCACCCGTACGGCTCCGCAGGGCCGCCGCCCCGGGCACGGGACGCCCACAGTTGGTAGCGGCAGCTACAACACGGCACAGACAAGTCGCACCGACGGGAGACCCCATGACCCCCCTCAACCGACGAGACCTCGGCCTGCTCGCCCTCCGGGCCGGAGCCGGAGCGGTGCTGGTGGCCCACGGCACCCAGAAGCTGTTCGGCTGGTTCGGCGGCGGAGGCCTGGAAGGCACCGGCAAGGCGATGGAGGCCATGGGCTACCACCCCGGCCGGCAGAGCGCCCTGGCCGCGGGGCTCGGTGAGGCGGGCGGCGGTGCCCTGCTCGCCCTGGGCCTCGGCACCCCGGTGGCCGGTGCGGCCGCGGCGGGTGCCATGGCGGGCGCGGTGGCGGTGCACGCCCCGAACGGGTTCTTCGCCCAGTCCGGTGGCTTCGAGTACCCGGCCTTCCTCGGCTTCTCCGCCGCCGCCCTCGGTGTCGCCGGGGCCGGCCGCCTCTCCCTGGACCACCTCACCGGCTACCGGGTTGACCGGCCCTGGACGGTGGCCGCCGCCTTCCTCGGCGCCGCGGTGGCCGCCGCGGCGGTGGTCGGCAAGCGGGCCCAGGGCCAGCGGGCCGCCGAAGGGGACACGGCCGGAGGCGCCGAGAGCTGACCACGGCCCCCGATGCCCCGCCCCGCTGTGGCCGCCCGCGCCCCCGGTCACGGCGGTCGAGCCCACCTGACGTTACGTCGGCCGCGCGGGCCGTGGCTGCCGGTGCCCGGCGGGGCCTCGGCCGCAGCGCCCGCCGTGGGCCCGGCCCGCCACGAGCCTGGCGCGCGATCGGGCACGCCCGTCATCGGGCGTCCGCCGCAGTCGGGTTCGCTGCTACCGGCCGGGGCCGCCGCTCCCGGCCGGACGCACTGCCGGGGGCGCGTCCGCCGTGGGGTTGCCGGGCCGGGGCGGCGCCCGCCGTCGCCCGGGGCTGCCGCAGGTCGCCTTTGGCCTGCGGAGCCCTTCGTCTGGGGCGGCGGCTCCCCGCATGGGGCGGCGCGGGAGGGGTACGCGGCCCGCGAAGCCAACCAGGCCCGCGAAGCCAGCCAGGCCCGCGAGGCCAGCCCGGGCCGGGAGACCGGCCACCACCGAGCTCCGGGCCGGGAGGCCGGCCACCACCCCACCCGGGCCGGGAGACCCGGCCACCACCGAGCCCCGGGCCGAGAGCCGGCCACAACCGAGCCCGGGCCGGGAGACCCGGCCATTACCCCACCCGGGCCAGGAGGCCGGCCGCGACCGAACCGACGCCGGCCACGATCCGACCGGGCCGAACCCGGAGCGAGCGGTGAGATCGGGCCGGGACTGGTACCGCCCCGCCACGGCGCGGGTCCGGGGCTCGTCGCCCGGCGGGCGGACCCCCCGCCGCACACCAGCACCCACCCAGCCCGTCCCAGCCGTCGAGGAGCCTGTGCCCATGACCGTTCAGCGCCCGCCCGCTCCCGATGTCGTGGTCGTCGGGGCGGGCCTTGCCGGGCTCGCCTGCGCCCATGACCTCAGCCGTGCCGGACTCCGGGTCGCGTTGCTGGAGGCGTCCGACGGGGTGGGCGGGCGGATGCGCACCGACCGGAAGGACGGGTTCCTGCTGGACCGGGGCTTCCAGGTGTTCAACACCTCGTATCCGCAGGTGCGCCGGCGGTTGGATCTGAAGGCCCTGCGGCTGAGGCCTTTCACCCCCGGACTCATCGCGCACACCCCGGGCGGGCCGGTCCGGCTGGCCGATCCCACCCGGCGGCCCCGCGCGGCGGGCGCCCTGCTGCCCGGCCGGGCGCTGCCCGCGCGGGACCTGGCCGCGCTGGCCGCCCTCTCCGCGTACGACACCCTGCTCCCGGCGGCCGCGGTCAGGCGCCGCGCCGACCGCACCACCTCGGCCGCGCTGGACGCCGCCGGGCTGTCCCGGCGGACCATCGACGAGCTGCTGCGGCCCTTCCTCGCCGGGGTGTTCCTGGAGGACCGGCTGGAGACCTCGGCCCGGTTCTTCCATCTGGTGTGGCGGAGCATGGCCCGCGGCACGCTCTGCCTGCCGGCCGAGGGCATCGGCGCGGTCCCCGCGCAGCTCGCGGACGGGCTGCCGCCCGGCACTCTGCGACTGGAGACCCCGGTCACCGCGCTCACCGCCGACGGGGTCGTCCTCGGCGACGGCACCGAACTCCTCGCCGGTGCCGTGGTGGTGGCCACCGACGGCACCACCGCCGCCCGTCTGCTGCCGGGCCTGACCGCCCCGGGGACCCGGGCCGTCACCACGTACTACCACGCCACCGGCAGCACTCCGCTGGCCGAGCCGACCCTGGTCACCGACTCCACCCTGACCGTCCTCAACACCGTCGTCCTCACCGAGGTCTCACCCACCTACGCGCCGCCCGGGACCTCCCTGGTGTCCACCTCGGTACTGGGCGGCGACCGGCCCGAGACGGCGGCGGCCGTCAGGGGGCGGCTGGCCGAGCTGTACGGCACGGACACCTCTGGGTGGGAGCAGGTGGCCGCGTACACCATCCCGGGCGCGCTGCCCGCTATGCCGCCGCCCTGGCCGCTGAGCCGGACCACCCGCACCCCCTCCGGGCACTATGTGTGCGGCGACCACCGGGCCACCGGCTCGGTGCAGGGGGCGCTGGCCTCCGGCACCCGGGCCGCCCGGGAGCTGCTCGCCGACCATCCCGCCGCCCACCGCTCGGCCGCCCTCACCCAGCGGTAGCCACCGCCGGGCCTCGTCCGGTCGGGGGACGGGAGGCGGCCTCGCGCCCGTGCCGCCGTGGATGGCGCCCCGGCGCCCGCGATGATCGGGGGCCGAGCGGCCGCTCCCGCGCGCGCCGGGGGAGGAGGACGCCGATGCGGCACACCGCGGACGTGGTCATCGTCGGCGGGGGTGCGGCCGGACTCAGCCTGGCCCACTGGATCACCAGGACGGGAACCAGTGAAGGGGGCCTGGGTGTGGTCGTGGTGGAGGCGCCGGAGGGGCCGCTGCGGCCGGCCGAGCGGACCTGGTGCTTCTGGGACGACGGGCCGGGGGAGTACGAGCCGGCCGTCACCGCCGAGTGGGACCGGCTGCGGATCACCGGCCCGGACGGCGGTGCGATCGAGGCGGTCCCCGCTCCGCTGCGGTACCGGATGCTGCGCTCCGCCCCCTTCGAGCGGCTGGTGCACGGCCGGCTCGCCGCCCATCCTCGGGCGCGGCTGCTGCGGGCGGTCGTGCAGGATGTGCGGGGTGGTGGGGTGGACGGGGCCGAGGTGCGGTGTGTCGATGCGGCCGGGCGCCCGCTGACCCTGCACGGCCGGTATGTGTTCGACTCCCGCCCGCCCAGGCGGCTGCCGCCCGCGCGGACCACGCTGCTCCAGCACTTCCGCGGCTGGTTCGTGCACACCGCGCGGCCCCGCTTCGACCCCGGCACGGCCCAGCTGATGGACTTCCGCGTCCCGCAGCCGGACCACGGACTGGCGTTCGGCTATGTGCTGCCGCTCGCCCCGGACCGCGCCCTGGTCGAGTACACGGAGTTCTCCCGGCGCCCGCTGCCCGTCCCCGCGTACGAGGCGGCGCTGCGGCAGTACACCGGACGGGTGCTCGGGCTCGGGGCGTACACCGTGGAGGGCGTCGAGCAGGGGGTCATCCCGATGACCGACGCCCGCTTCCCCCGCCGCCGCGGACCCGCCCACTTCCTCATCGGCGCGGCCGGAGGCGCCACCCGGCCCGCCACCGGCTACACCTTCGCCGCGATCCAGCGGCAGAGCCGGAACATCGCCGCCGCCCTGGCCGCGGGCGGCGCGTCGGAAGCCGCCCTGGTGCCGCGGCCGCACGGGCGCCGGGCGCTCGCCATGGACGCCGTGCTGCTCAGAGCCCTGGACGCCGGGCGGATCGACGGCCCCCGGTTCTTCACCGGGCTGTTCGACCGCGCCCCTGCCGAACGGGTGCTGCGTTTCCTCGACGGCGGCAGCACACCCGGGGAGGAGTTCGGCATCGGGCTGCGCTGTCCCGTCGGCCCCATGCTGCGCACCGCCGTCGAACTGCCGTTCCTGCCCCGGCGGATCCCCGCCCCCCACCCTGAGGAGAACCGTTGACCACGCTGCTGCGGGACCACGATCTGACCCGCGCCTTCGACCACGCCGCGCCCACGTACGACCGGTTGACCACCCTCAACCCCGGCCATCTGGCCGCGCTGCGCCGATCCGCGCGCCGGCTGCGGCTGCCCGCCCAGGGCGCCGGGCTCGCGGTACTGGACCTCGGCTGCGGTACCGGTGCTTCCACCCGGGCCCTGCTGGCGGCGGCGCCGCAGGCCCGGATCACCGCGGTCGACGCCTCGGCCGGGATGCTCGCCGAGGCGGCCGCCAAGGCCTGGCCGCCGAACGTCACCTTTCTGCACCGCACCGCCGAGCAGCAGGCGGACGCCGGGCCGCGCGGGCCGTATGACGCGGTGTTCGCCGCGTACCTCTTCCGCAATGTCACCGACCCCGACGGCGTCCTCGCCGCCGTGCTCTCGCTGCTGCGGCCCGGCGGGCGCCTGGCGGTGCACGAGTACAGCCTGAGTGGATCGCCGGTCCACCGGGCGCTGTGGGGCGCGGTCTGCCGCGGGTTGATCGAGCCCGCCGGCGGTCTCACCGGTGACCGCGAGCTCTACCGCCACCTCCGGCACAGCGTCCTCGACTTCGACACCGCGCCCGCGTTCGCCGCCCGGCTGACCCGCGGCGGCTTCGCGGCGGTGCGCACCCTGCCGGTCGCGGGCTGGCAGACCGGGATCGTGCACACCTTCCTGGCCGCGCGGCCAGGTCCGGCGGCGGATCCCCGGACGGACCTCCGGACGGATCTCCGGACGGGGGCGGGGGCGTGAGAGGCCGGGCCGTGGGCGCCGCGCGGCGGGGGCGGGACCGCCGGGCCGAGGTTCTGCACCCGGCCCCCGGGCGGCCCCGGTTCTCCGGCGGGGAGCCGCCCTCCACCGCCGTGGTGGGTGGCGGGATCGCCGGGCTCGCCGCGGCCACCGCGCTGGCCGAACGCGGCATCAGGGTCACCCTCTACGAGCGGGAACCGCAGCTCGGCGGGCGGCTGGCCGGCTGGTCCACCCGGCTCGCGGACGGCTCCGAGGCCACCATGAGCCGCGGCTTCCACGCCTTCTTCCGGCAGTACTACAACCTGCGCGGTCTGCTGCGCCGGACCGATCCCGGGCTCACCCGGTTGACGGCTCTGCCCGACTACCCGCTGCGCCACCGCTCCGGGCTGACCGACGGCTTCGCCCGGGTGCCGCGCACTCCGCCGCTCAGCGCCGCCGGGTTCGTCGCCCTCAGCCCCAGCTTCGGCTGGCGCGACCTCGCCGCCCTGGACGCCCGGGCCGCGCTGCCGCTGCTCGACGTCCGGGTGCCGGAGGTGTACGAGCGGTACGACGGTGTCAGCGCGTACGACTTCCTGCGCGCGATCGAGTTCCCCGAGGCCGCCCACCATCTGGCCTTCGAGGTCTTCTCCCGCAGCTTCTTCGCCGACCCGCGCGAACTCTCCGCCGCCGAACTGCTGGTGATGTTCCATATCTACTTCCTCGGCTCCTCCGAGGGGCTGCTGTTCGATGTGCCCAGCGAGCCCTATCCGCAGGCGCTCTGGGAGCCGTTGGCCGGCTATCTGGCCTCGCTCGGCGTGGAGGTGCGCACCGGCGTGCCGGTGCACTCCCTGCGCCCGCTGCCCGGTGGGGACGACGAGCTGGAGGTGGCCAGCGGCTCCGGGAGCGAGCGCCACCAGGCCGCGGTGCTGGCCTTGGACACCGGGGGGCTGCGGGAACTGGTGGGCGCGTCGGAGGGGTTGGGTGATGCCGGATGGCGGGCGAATGTCGCCGGGCTGCGTACCGCGCCGCCGTTCCTGGTCTCCCGGCTCTGGCTGGACCGGCCGCTCGCACCGGACCGGCCCGGTTTCCTCGGCACCAGCGGTTACGACGGGCTGGACAACGTCAGTGTGCTGGACCGCTGGGAGGGCGAGGCGGCCCGCTGGGCGGCGCGCAGTGGTGGCTCGGTGGTGGAGCTGCACGCCTACGCCGTCGACGAGGGCGCCGAACGCAAGGAGATCCAGGAGCGGATGGTGGCCCGGCTGCACGAGGTGTACCCGGAGACCCGGGACGCCCGGGCCGTGGACGTACGGCATGAATGGCGGGCGGACTGCCCGGTGTTCCCGGTCGGCGGCCACCCCCGCCGCCCCGGGGTGCGCACCCCGCACCCGGCGGTGGTGCTCGCCGGTGACCTGGTCCGTACCGATCTGCCGGTGGCGCTGATGGAGCGGGCCGCCACCACCGGCTTCCAGGCGGCCAACGCCCTGCTGGCCCGCTGGGGGGTGAGCGGCCAGGTGCTCTGGACCGTCCCCCGGGCCGGCCGCTCCCGGTTGCTGCGCGCCCTGGCCCGCCGGGCGGGCGGCTGACGACACCTGGCCAAGGGGCTGTCAGGATAGGAGGCGTGGGGGAGTGGATGCGGCGGGCGCCTCGGGCGGTGGTGGCCGTGGTCTGGCTGATCGCGGCCCTGCTGCTTGCCGTGGGCACCACCGCCCATCTCACCGACCTGCTCCGCCACGGGCCGCGCCCCTATGACTGGGCGCCGCTCTGGCTCAACCTCTACTGGACCTCGCTGACGCTGCTCGACCCGCTGGCCGCCCTGCTGCTGCTCGGCGGCCACCGGCGCGGCCTGGACCTGGCCTGCGCCATCGCGGTGAGCGATCTGGCCGCGGGCGCCTATGCCGTATACGGCCCGCTGCACAGCTCGCTCATCGAACAGGCTGGGCTGCAACGGCTGCTGGGCTTCGCCCTGCTGGTGACCGGCGCGGCTCCGTTCGTCCGCCGCCACCTCTCCCGGTAGCTCACCCAGTCGGCTCAGCCCGGGAAGCGGCCGGTGGAGCGCAGGGCCCAGCGGCGTTCGGCGTAGGCCAGGTCATCGCGCCACAGCCGGCCGGCGGCGCGGCGGATCAGGGGGCGCAGAGCCGGGGCGGCGGCGCGGGCCAGGGCGAAGCCGCGGCGTTCGGAGGCGGCGACCACCGCCTCCACCACCGCGGTCCTGGGGTGCGGGTCGGCGCGGGCGGTGAGCGGGGTGGCGTGGGTCTCCACCACCGAGCCGGCGCCCTCCCCGTCGGTGATGTGCATGACGACGGTACGGGGCTCGGGGGCCGTGAACACCGCCCGCACCGGCACCACCAGGCGCTCCGCCACCCGGAACGACACCTCCACCGCGAAGCCGTCCTCCTCGCCGGAGCCGCCGCAGCCGCCGCCCCGGGGGGTGTCCACCACCCGCAGGTCCACGAAGGAGTACGGGTGGAACCAGGAACCGTGCCAGGGGTCCAGCCGGTTGGCGACCACGTCCTCCGGCTCGCACCGCCCGACCGCCGTGTAGACCGCGTCCACCGCGCCTGCGGGGGCCGGGCGGATCGGGACCACCGGGCGGTCCAGCGGCTCCTCGCCGCCCACCGCGTCCAGCCGCACCCAGGCCAGCACCCCGTCGTCGTACGCCGGGAAGGGCTCCCAGCCGGCGAACGGGGCGCCGTCCAGGGCCAGTCCATGCCAGTGGCAGACCAGCGTGCCGCACACCACCCGGCTGTCCTTCAGGGGGGCGCCCAGGTGGGGGCAGACGCCGGGACCGGCGCGGAGCGCACCGCCTCCGTCCCGCCAGACCACCACCTCCACCCCGGCGACGGTCCGGCCCGCCGGGCGCCCGTCGGCGGTGATGTCCCGGGCGGCGCCGACCGCGAACCAGTTGCCGGAGGGGCGGGCCGAGGCCCGTTTCAGGGCGTCCGCGATCAGGGCGGGCCTGGCCTGCCGCCAGGTCGGCTGCTGGGCCGCCCAGCCGGGGCCCCGGCGCAGCCGCAGCGGCGAGGTCCAGCGTCCCCGCCCCGTACCGCCGCTCACCGGGCGCCCTCCTCGCCCACCGCCACCGGGCGCGGGGGAGAGGGCGGGGTGGCGCGGGCGGCCAGGATCCGGAGCAGCCCGGCGGCCGCGGTCGCCGCCCGGCGCCGCCGGGGCACCACCGAGCGCCGGTGCAGCACCGCGTACCCGTCCTCGGCGATGGCGTCCAGGATCCCCCCGTACAGCACGAAGGCGGTACGGATGCAGGGGCGCGTCCGCGGCTCCAGCATGGCGATACCGGGCTCCGCCTCCCGGTAGACGCCCCGGGTCAGCTCGGCGGCGGCGACCAGCGCGGCCCGGATCCGCGGGTCCCGGCGGCCGGTGCGGCGGCTCCACTCCAGCAGCAGCCGGTCCACCCCGTGCGCGGCCAGAAGATCACCGGGCAGATAGATCCGGCCCCGCTGGAGGTCCTCGCCCACGTCCCGCAGGAAGTTGGTCAGCTGGAACGCCACCCCGAGGGCCGCCGCGTGCGGCGCGGCCTCCGTACGGTCCGTCACGGTGCCGAGGACGGGCAGCATCTGGAGGCCGATCACCGCCGCCGAGCCGTGCATATAGCCGCGCAGTTCCCGGTAGGTCGGGTAGTCGGTGACGGTGAGGTCGGCCCGCATGGAGGCCATGAAGTCGGTGAACAGTGCCGGGTCGATGGCGTACCGCTCGGCGGTGTCGGCGACCGCCCGCACCACCGGCTCGTCGCCGCCCCGCCGCCGCAGCCCCGTGGCCAGGTCCTCTTCCAGCACCTTGAGCAGCCGGTCGCGTTCGTCGGGGGTCTCGCGCCGGTCCAGCCCGTCCACGATGTCGTCGGCCCAGCGGGCGAAGCCGTACAGGGCGTGCACCGCGCACCGGCGCTCCACCGGCAGCAGCCGGGTGGCCAGGAAGTAGGTGCGGCCGTGCCGGGCGTTGAGCTTCCGGCAGGTGGTGTACGCGGTGCGCAGGGCGGGATCGGTGATGCCGGCGGCGTCCAGTTCGCGGCGGGTCATCGGCGCCCCCGGTCGGGGAGAGCCGGGGCCGCCGGGCCGGGGGTGGAAGGGGGCATCGCGCCTGCTTTCGGGGGCCGGGTGGCGGGCGGGGCCCAGGGGGTGCCCGGTGCCGTGGCGCGCCGGGTGCGGGCGGGGCGGCGGCGGTCGGCGCCGGTGATCCGGGCCGCGGCCAGCTTTCCGCTGATCAGTACGGTGGGGACGCCCACGCCCGGGGTGGTGCCGCAGCCTGCCAGCACCACGTTCTCCAGCCCGCGCACCAGGTTCCGCGGCCGGAACGGGCCCGTCTGGGCGAAGGTGTGCGAGACGGAGAAGGGGCTGCCCGCGCCATGCCCCTGGGCCGCCCAGTCGGCCGGGGTGACCAGCACCTCCCGCTCGATCGCCGCGCCGAAGCCGGTCAGCCCCCGGCGCTCCAGCTCGGCCACCAGGCTGTCCCGGTAGCCGGGCGCCAGCTCGGCCCAGTCCCGTACCGAGGGACCGGTCACCGTGTTGGGGCAGGGCGCCAGCACGTAGTGCAGATGGCGACCGGGCGGGGCGAGCCCCGGATCGTGCGCGGTCGGCCGGGTGATCAGCAGCGAGGGATCGCTCATCAGCCGCCCGGTGCGGGTCAGCTCCTCGAAGGTCCGCTCCCAGGCCGCGCCGAACGACAGGGTGTGATGGGCCAGTTCGGGCCAGGTGCGGTTGGTGCCGGCGTGCAGCACCACCGCCGAGGGGGAGTGCCGCAGGGCGAGGGGGCGGCGTGGCGCCCGGCCCAGCAGCCGGTGGACCACCGGCAGATCGGGGGTGAGCACCACCGCGTCGCAGCCGATCCGCTCCCCGGTGGACAGCCGCACCGCCCGCACCCGCCCGGCGGACCGCTCCAGCTCCGCCACCCCGGCCGACCAGCGCAGCTCGGCCCCGGCCCGCTCGGCCGCCTCGGCCATCGCCGTGGGCAGGGCGTGCATCCCACCGCGGGGGAACCACACCCCGGCCACCGTGTCCATATAGGCGATCACCGCGTACGCGGCCAGCGCCCGGGCCGGAGCCACCCCCGCGTACAGCGACTGGAAGGAGAAGATCCGCCGCAGCCGCTCGTCGGAGAGATGGCGGCCGATCCGCCGGTCCAGCCGGCCGAAGCCGCCGAGCGCGGCCAGCCGGGCCAGGTCCGGGTGGAGCAGCTGGGCGGGGGAGTCGAAGTTGGTGTCGATGAACCGGCGCATCTGCGCCCGGTACAGCCGCTTCAGCCAGGACCGCAGCTCCCGGTAGCCGGCCGCCTCGGCGGGGCCCGCGAACCGTCGGACCTCCTCCTCCATGGCGTCCCCGTCGGTGTGTACGTCGATCCGGGAGCCGTCGGCGAAGCAGGCCCGGTACGCCGGAGCGAGCGGCACCAGCTCCACGCGCCGGTGCAGACTGTCGCCGACCGCGGCGAACGCCTCGTCGGCCAGATGCGGCATGGTCAGCACGGTCGGCCCGGTGTCCGCCAGATAGCCGCCGAACTCCCGCCGCCCGGCCCGCCCGCCGGGACCGTCCGCCCGCTCGACCACGGTCACCCGCCGCCCCGCGCCCAGCAGATGGAGCGCCGCCGCCAGTCCGCTCAACCCGGCGCCCACCACCACGACATGGCCCGTGGGCCCCGGAACCGTCCTCATACGTCCTCCGTCCGGGGTCGGCCTGCGCTGGGAACCCGCACACCGGCGGCCCGTTCGACCAGGGCGGCGAACTCCCGGCGTACCGGCTCCTCGGCCCCCGACCCGGCGAAGTGGCGCAGACTCGCCCCGGCCAGCTCGGCGATCCGCGCCTCCACCGCCGCCCGCGCCCCGGTCCGCTCGATCGCCGCGCGCATCCGGGCCACATCCCGCGCCCCGGCGGACGCCCCGCCCGCCGCCAGCGCCTCGGCGGCGGCCGCGTCCCCGGAGCCGGCCGCCGACCGGGCGGCCACCGCCAGCAGATAGGTGAGCTTCCGTCCGCGCAGATCCTCGTCGGCGGGCTTGCCGGTGGCGGCCGGGTCCCCGAACGCCCCCAGCAGATCGTCCCGGAGCTGGAAGGCCAGGCCCGCGCACCGCCCGGCGGACCGCAGCGCCGCGGTGGTGGCCGGATCGGCCCCGGCGGCGGCCGCGCCGAGCGCCAGCGGCCGCTCCACCGTGTACAGGGCGCTCTTCAGACAGGCGATGCGCACCGCGTCGGCCGGTGAGGAGGAGCCCTCCGCCTGGGCCCGGATGTCCAGATACTGACCGGCCACCATCTCCCCGCGCATGGCCGCCCATTCGCGCTGGAGGGCCGCGCCGTGCGGCGAGCCGAGGGCCGTCTCGGCCAGCAGGTCGTCGGCCCAGGCCAGCACCAGGTCGCCGGCGAGAATGGCGGCGGAGGCGGCGAAGGCCTCCGGCGGCCCGAGCAGCCGGCCGGTGCGGTGCAGCCGGGCGAACTCGGTGTGCACGGCGGGCGCCCCGCGCCGCCGGGGCGAGCCGTCCATCACGTCGTCATGGATCAGCGCACAGGCCTGGAGCAGCTCCAGCGCCGCCCCGATCCGGACCACATCCGCCGCGCCGCCGCCGTCGGCGGGCTGCCCGACCCGATCCGCGCCACCACCGTCCGCCCGGCGGTCATCGCCCCCGTCCACCGCGCGGACGCCCGGCTCCGTACCGCCGCCGTCTGCCGGACTGCCGTCCCGATCCGCGCCGCCCCCGGCCGCCGGGCGGACGCCCAGGTCCGTACCGCCGCCGGCCGCGCGCCAGCCGCACCAGGCGAAGGCGCAGCGCAGCCGTTTGCCGCCGCGCCCGACGAAGGCGGTGACCCGGGTGACCAGCTCCTCGGCGAAGACCGGGTCCACCGCGCCGGCGCCGCGTCGCTTCCCGGCGAGATGGCCGGCCAGGAAGTGTTCGACGGCCCGGACGGCCTCGATGACGGGCGGGGCGGGTGGCGCGGGCGGGGCATGTGCGGCACCGGCGCCGGCGGGTGTGGTCCGCGGAGCAAGCATGCAGGCCCCTTTCGCGAGCGGCCCCCGGGGGCCGGGGCGCCTGACAGCCGCGGCCCCTGACCTCGGCTGTCGTCATGCCTGCCCTCTTCGCGGCCGTTCCCGGGACCGGTCACCCGGTCGGCGGAGGCCTCCGGCGGCTATCCGCCGGTCGCGGGGCGCGGCGGGCGCACCATGGCCCAGACCGTCGGGCCGTCCTCACCGAGCCGGACCTCTCCCCGTATGGCGAAGCCGAAGTGCTCGTAGAAGGGCAGATTGGCCGGCTTGGAGGACTCCAGGCAGACGGGCAGACCCGCCGCGTCCGCCTTGGCCAGCCCCGAGCGCAGCAGCGCGGCGCCATGGCCCTGTCCCTGGGCGGCCGGGTCGGCGCCGAGCAGCGCCAGATACCAGTGCGGCTCACCGTAGGCGTGCGCGGCGGCCGTCTCGACGGCCGCCCGGAACACCTCCACCCGGTCCCCGAGGATCTCCTGGAGTCGGCGGATGGTCTCCGCGTCCGGGACGGCCTTCTCCTGCCCCTCCGGCGCCACCCAGAAGGCGACCGCCGAGCCGGTGCGCTCGCACACCCCGTGCTGGGCGTACTGGCCGGTGAAGAGCGTGGCGAAGTAGCGGCCCAGCCGGTCCTGGCGGGTGGCGCCGTCGGGGAAGAACCAGCGCATCATCGGGTCGTCGTCGAAGGCCAGGGCCAGGGTGCGGCTGATCAGCGGGGCATCGTCGAGCGTCGCCGACGTCGGAGCGTTCATGATCGACATGACGATCATTCTGCCCACCCGGCCCCCGCCGCGACGAGGCGGGGGCCTCCCGAACGTCAGTCCTGAGCCCCGCGGTCGGTACGGGACAGCGCGCCGGGCCACCAGGCCTTGGGGCCGATGTCCAGCACCAGCGCGGGCACCAGCAGCGAGCGGACCACCAGGGTGTCCAGCAGCACGCCGAAGGCGACGATGAACGCGATCTGCGCCAGGAAGGCCAGCGGGATCACGATCAGCGCGGCGAAGGTGGCCGCCAGCACCACACCCGCCGAGGTGATCACCCCGCCGGTGGTGGTCAGCCCGCGCAGCACGCCCTCGCGGACCCCGTGGCGCAGGCTCTCCTCCCGTACCCGGGACATCAGGAAGATGTTGTAGTCCACGCCCAGCGCCACCAGGAACACGAAGCCGTAGAGGGGGACGGAGGCGTCGGTGCCGCTGAAGCCCAGCAGATGCTGGAAGACCAGTGAGGAGACGCCCAGGGTGGCCAGGAAGTTGAGCGCCACCGTCGCCACCAGCAGCACCGGGGTGAGCAGGGAGCGCAGCAGCAGGATGAGGATGAGCAGGATGATGGCGAGGACCACCGGCACGATGAGGGTGCGGTCCCGGGAGGCCGTCTCCTGGGTGTCGTACTGCTGCGCGGTGTAGCCGCCCACCAGCGCCTGCGCGCCCGGCACCGCATGGACGGCGGTACGCAGCCGGGCCACCGTCTGCTTGGCCGCCTCGCTGTCGGCGGGCGAGGCGAGGGTGGCGTCCACCCGCACCGCGCCCTCCACCACCAGCGGTTCGCCCTGGCCGGGCCGGCCGGAGGCGGTGCGCGGGACGGCCGAGGAGACGCCCTCGGTGGCGGCCGCGGCCTGGGCCACCTGCTCGGCCCGGTCCGCCCTGGCGATGATCACCGCCGGGTTGCCGGAGCCGGCCGGGAAGTGCCGGGCCAGGGTCTCCTGCGCGGCCACCGAGGGGGCGTCGTTGACGAAGATCTCGTCCAGCGGCACACCCTTGGAGGACAGTGAGGGCGAGAACGCGGCGAAGACCGCCAGCACCACGGCGGTGGCCGCCCACACCCGGCGCGGCGCCCGGCCCACCAGCGCGGCGACCCGCCGCCACACCCCGTGGCCCTCGGCCGTGGCGTCCGAGGGCTTGGGCTTGGCCGGCCAGTACGCGGCCCGGCCCAGCAGCACCAGCACCGCGGGCAGGAAGGTCAGCGCGCTGAGCACCGCGCAGACGATCCCGATCGCGCCGACCGGGCCCAGCGCCCGGTTATTGGTCAGATCGCTGGCCAGCAGCGCCAGCAGGCCCAGCGCCACGGTGGCCGCGCTCGCGGTGATCGCCCCGGCCGACCGGCGCACCGCGGCCACCACGGCCGCCATCCGGTCCTGCCCGGCCGCCAGCTCCTCCCGGTAGCGGGCCGCCAGCAGCAGCGCGTAGTCGGTGGCCGCGCCGATCACCAGGATCGACAGGATGCCCTGCACCTGCCCGTCCACCCGCACCACATCCCGGTCGGCCAGCGCGTACACCACCGCGCAGGCCAGCCCCAGCGCGAACACCGCGCCCAGGATGATCACGAACGGCAGCAGCATGCTCCGGTACACCAGCAGCAGGATCACCAGCACCGCGATCAGCGCTACGCCGAGCAGCAGCCCGTCGATCCCGGAGAACGCGTCCGACAGATCCGCCTGGTTGGCGGCCGGCCCGGCCAACTGCGCCCGCGCGCCCGGGACGTCGGACACCGCCTTCCGTACGCCGTCCAGCGCGGCCGGCAGCTCGTCACCGAGACCGGACTCCAGCGGGATGACGGCTTGGAGCGCCTCGCCGTCCTCGGACGGCAGTACGGGGGAGGGGCGCCCGGCCGCGCCCGGTGCCTCGGCCGCCTCGCGCACCGCGGCGGTGGCGGCGGCCCGCTGCGCGGCGTCGAGCCTGCCGCCGCCGTCGGCGGTCCACACCACGATCACCGGCAGCGTCTGCTCCCGGTCGAACGCCTTCTGCTCGTCCAGCACCCGGGTCGACTCGGCGCTGCGCGGCAGGAACGCGGCCTGGTCGTTGGTCGCCACCTCGCCGAGCTTCCCGGCGTACGGACCGAGGGTCCCGCCGATGCCCAGCCACACCAGCAGCAGCACCACCGGCACCAGCCACCTGACCCACCGCCGTGATCCGGCAGCCGTCCCCGAAGCCATCGCGTCCTCCTCCGTCCGGCCCAGCACCCTGAACCGGAGTGTGCCACTCATTGACTATCTCAATCATCAAGATATCGGTTCGGGGATCTTATGCTGGTCGGATGCACGGCTCCGACACGCCCCCGGCCTCCTTCCCGCCGAACGGCCCCACCGATCCGGTGGGGTTGCAGGGCTTCGCCGTGCTGCTGCGCCGGATGAACGCCGAGTTCAACCGCATCGCCCAGGAGTTCGCCCAGGCCCATGGGCTCCATCTGACCGACGTCCAGGCGCTGATCGCCATCCTTGACGCGGGGGCGCGGCCGGGCGGGGACGGTGACGACGAGGGGCCGATGACACCCGGACGGCTGCGCCGCCGGCTCAACCTCACCTCCGGGGCGATGACCGCCTGCCTGGACCGGCTCGAACGCTCGGGACACGTCCACCGGGTCCGGGCGTCCGACGACCGCCGGGTGGTCCATCTCCACTACGCCGAGGCGGCCCGGGAACTGGCCCGCGACTACTTCCAGCCCCTGGCCCGCTCCACCGACGCGGCCCGCGCCCACTTCACCCGGGCGGAGCTGCTGGTGGTGGTCCGCTTCCTGGACGCGATGAACGAGGAGCTGGACCGGTTGCGCCGCTGACCCGTCCGAGGTGCGGGTGCGCACCCCGCCCATGACAGTGGCGGAGCCGGGAACGCGCACGGCGATCCGGCGAGCGGAAGGACACCCGCCATGGCGAAGAAGCAGGAGAAGCAGGGCAAGAAGCTCTCGAAGGGCGATGACGTCAGCTGGCAGAGCCACGGCCAGGAGGTCGAGGGCACGGTGAAGAAGAAGGTCGAGAAGCGCACCGAGGCCGCCGGGCGGACCGTGGACGCCTCCAAGGAGGAGCCGCAGTACGAGGTGGAGAGCGACAAGACCGGCCGGAGCGCCGTGCACAAGCCCGAGTCGCTGCAGAAGAAGAAGGGTGGCGGCGGCTCGTGAGCGGTGATGGGGAGAAGGACCGGCAGAAGACGCTCGACGGGTTCGGCGAGGCCGTCAACATGACCGCCGGCGAGCTGGAGAAGTGGCTGAAGACCGACGAGTCCCGGAGCGTCGGCCAGAAGAAGGACGGCGGCGGCGAGTCCACCGGCCATGCCTCCGGCCGGCGGATCGTGGAGCTGCTGCGCGCCGGGAAGGGCGATCTGGACGCGGACGACCTCGCCCATATGCGCAAGGTCACCGGCTATGTGCACCGGCATCTGAAACAGCGCCCCTCGGGCGACACCACGAACACCGCATGGCGGTACTCGCTGATGAACTGGGGCCACGACCCCGGGAAGTAGCCGGGCCATCGACCGTGCGGGGCCCGATCACCGTGAAAGGGCCCCGCGCGCGGACGGCTACAGCGCCTGCTCCGCCGGTACCCGGGCCCCGTCGCGGACGCCCCCGCCGCCGTCCGCGCCGAGGGTCCCGCCCGGACCCGTGAGGGCCGGTGCCGCGTCCGGCAGGCGGCGGGCCCGCGCCCGGGCCTCCTGGGCCAGGGCGATCCGGCGGCGGCGTACGTAGTCCCGCACCGTGGAGTACGAGGCGGCGGTGAAGTCCTCCTCCACCCGCAGCCGTTCGACGATCCCGCGGATGGTGTGGCCGCGCCGGGCGGCCGCCTCCAGCTCCTGGAGCAGCATCAGCTCGATGGCCGGCTTCACCGGGTCCAGCACCGAGCTGCGCCGCCGCGCCCGGCGCTCGGGCAGCGGCAGCGACAGCGCCTCGGCCACCACCGCGCGGGAGACCTTGTAGCGCATGGCCAGCTCCTGGAGCCCGGTCTCCGGGGCCCGTTCATGGTCCCGGCGGATCCGTTCGAGGATCCACTCTCGCGATCTGTACACCGGCCCTCCTCGGGCGAAGCGGGGTGGCGGCACCGCCGATGCGCGGCCGACGGCCGGCGAGCAGGGATTCCGCTGCCCCACGGGGAATGTTAGATTAGGTGAGCCTAACCTAAGTAAGGGGTTTCCTGGATGGTTCTCGCCAAGCTCCGGCCCGCCGGGCCGAGCACCGCCGAGCGGATTCGGTCCGTCGTCGCCGCCGCCGGTTCGCTGAGCCTGACGACCGACGGCAACTGCTACGACCTGATCGCCATGCACACCGTGGACCGCGCCGGGGTGTTGCGGCTGCACACCCCCGCCGACAGCCTCCCGGCCGTGGAGGCCGTCTGCGCCCCGGACGGGGCCCTGCGGGCGCTGCTGGAGTTCACCGACCTGGCCCCGGCCCTCACCCGGGACCGGGTACGGGCCAAGGTCACCCTCGCCGGTGTCCTCACACCCTGTCAGACGCAGGACACCCCGGACGCGTTGGTCCTCCGGCTGGATCCGGCGCGGGCCGCCATCGAGTGCGGCGGGCTGGTGGAGCAGGTGGAGCCGGGCCCGCTGGCCGCGGCCGCCCCCGATGTGCTGGCCCTGGAGGAGGCGGCCATGCTGGTCCATCTGGACGAGGACCACCCGGACATCGTGGAGCGCCTCGCCCTGCTGGCCGGCCCGGAGCCGCGCCGGGACGCCCGGGTGCGCCCGCTGGCGATGGACCGGTACGGGATCGTGCTGCGCTTCGAGTACCCGGACCACCACGAGGACGCCCGGGTGGCCTTCCCGGTGCCGGTCCGGTCGGCCGGCGAGGTCCGCCGCCAGGTCGAACGGCTGCTGTCCCGCGCGTACGCCCCCCGAGAGCGGCGCCGGACATGAGCGGGACGGACACGGCGGCGCGGCTCCACCCGGTGCCCCGCGCCGCCGCGCCCGCCGCTCCCGTACCACCCGCCGTACCGTCCCCGTCCGTTGACGCCCCGCCACCGCCCGCCGTCCCGCGGCCGTCCCCGCTGCCGGTGACCGGCGGCCATGACCTGGTGGGCGCCATCATCCGGGCCGCGCCCCGGGCCGCGGCGCTCTACACGCCGCCCGCATCACCCCCGTACGTACCGCCGCCCGCCGAGGCCCCCGAGGAGTGAGGCGACCGGCGCCCCCGCGGCTTCCCGCCGGGTGCGCCGGTCGCTCGCCGACGTGCTGAGGCCCGCTCAGCCGGAGAACCGGAAGAGGTTGAACCGGTAGGACTCGGCGTCCTTCCGCTGGAGCACGGCCATCGCCCGCACCATCAGCCGGTAGTGGAGCGGCAGCCGGGCCCGTACCGCCGGGGGCAGAGAAGCGAAGGTGCGGGACTCGCGCAGCTCGACCGGGGCCCAGGAGGTGACCTCCGCCGGGTCGTCGCAGCGCCAGCGCATCCGCGCCGCCATCGCGGCCAGCACATCGTGGCCGTCCTGGGTGTCGATCATATGGGCGCTCGCGGTCTCGGCCGCCAGCCAGGCGCCCGGCAGCCGTTCGGCCACTGCCTCGAACACCCCGCGGACCTCCTCCTGTGGGAGGTAGAGGAGCACCGCCTCGGAGGCGATGAAGTACGGGCCCGGGGCGGAGGCCCGCACGTCCTCCAGCCAGGACGGATCGGTCACCGAGGCGGCGATCATCCGCCGCCGGTCGGTGTCCTGGAAGAACTCCCGGCGCAGCGCGATGACATCGGGCAGGTCCAGGTCGAACCAGTGGACCGTGCCGTTGTCGAGCCGGTCGAAGCGGGTGTTCAGCCCGGTGCCCACCTCGACCACGGTGCCGCCCGGGTGGCGCCGCAGGAATGCGGCCACCCAGGCGTCGAACAGCAGGGTGCGCAGGGTGGAGCCCGGCAGGCTGCGGGCTCCGTCCCACTTGGCGAAGTCGTAGTCGATCGCCTCGACCATCTCGACGGCCCGCGGGTCGTCGATCATGCCGCGCCGTTTGCGGGTCTCCACGGCCCGGCCGTACAGCGGGATGAGCAGGGTCTCCTGGACGTCCCCCAGGCGGGGGGCGCGCCGTTCCTCGGGCATGGTCCGTCCGTCCTCTCCTCGTTCCGCCGCCGGGCCCGTCCCGGAGGGGTTGTCAGAACACGTGGTCGGTGCGGGTGACGTAGGCGCAGCGGCCGGCCGCCCACTCCAGCGCCATCTGATGCTCCCGCTCGGAGAAGTCCGCCACCGCGTCGGCCACGACGAAGGCCTGGATGTCCTGCATCCAGGCGTCGCAGGCGGTCATCAGCACACCGATGTGGGCGTAGATCCCGGTGACGATCAGCTGGTCGCGGCCCTGCTCGCGCAGCCGCTCCAGCAGGTCGGTGCGGACGAAGGCGCTGTACTTCCACTTGGTGAGGAGGGTGTCGCCGGGCTCGGGGGCCACCTCGTCGGCGATGGCGGCCGCCTGCTCGTCGGCGGGGATGCCGGGGCCCCAGAAGTCCTGCTGGAGGCCGCGCTGTTCGGGGGTCTGGCCGCCGGGCTGGGCGGTGTAGACGACCGGGACGCCGAGCCGGGCGGCGTCCTTGCGCAGCCGGGACACATTGCCGAGCAGCGCGGTGACCGGCTCCGCCTCCCGGTCGAAGGCGGAGAGGAAGTAGTTCTGCAGATCGTGGACGAGGAGCACGGCGCGGTCGGGGTCGACGCGCCAGTCCACCCGGTTGGCCGGCAGGTCGCGGGGGCGTGGCATCGGGTAGGGGGCGACGGCGGGCAGGGCCATGGCGAGGGTTTCCGTTCGTGGGGCGGGAGGCCGCGGCCCCCGGGTGGGGGCCGCGGCCGTCAGCACTGGTGGGGTGGGTCAGGCCGCCGGGGCGGCGCGCAGGTCCTTCTTGGAGACCTTGCCGACACCGGTCTTGGGGAAGGCGTCGGTGAACACCACCCGGTCCGGCACCTTGTAGGCGGCCAGGCCCCGGCCGCGGACGAACGCCTTGAGCGCGGCGGCCTTCACCGGCTCCGCGTCGGCGCGCAGGATGACATAGGCGCAGGTGCGCTCGCCGAGGTACGGGTCGGGTTCGGCGACCACATTGGCGTCGTGCACGGCGGGGTGGGCCAGCAGGTGGTTCTCCACCTCCTCGGCGGCGATCTTCTCGCCGCCGCGGTTGATCTGGTCCTTGGCCCGGCCCTCGACCACCAGATGGCCGCTCTCGGTGAGCCGGACCAGGTCGCCGGTGCGGTAGAAGCCGTCCTCGGTGAAGGAGCGCCGGTTGTGCTCGGGCGCCCGCCAGTAGCCGCGGATGGTGTACGGGCCGCGGGTGAGCAGATGGCCGGTGGCGCCGGTGGGCAGGTCCTCGTCCTCGTCGTCCACGATCCGGATCTCGTCGTCGGCGGAGATGGGCCGGCCCTGGGTGGTGACGATGGTCTCCGCCGGGTCGTCAAGCCGGGTGTAGTTGACCAGGCCCTCGGCCATGCCGAACACCTGCTGGAGGGTGCAGCCCAGCGCGGGCGTCACCCGCCGCGCCGCCTCCTCGCTGAACTTGGCGCCGCCCACCAGCAGCACGTCCAGGCTGGACAGGTCGTGCGCGGTGCGGGTGGCGGCCTCCGTCCAGACCAGCGCCAGCGGCGGCACCAGACCGGTGATGGTCACCCGCTCCCGCTCGATCAGCGGGAAGGCGGTGTCCGGGGAGGGCGACGGGCAGAGCACCACCCGGCCGCCGGCGTACAGGGTGCCGAGGGTGCCGGGGGAGGAGAGCGGGAAGTTGTGCGCGGCGGGCAGCACGCAGAGGTAGACGCTCTCCTCGGTGACCCCGCAGAGCTCGTTGGAGCCACGCAGCGAGTAGATGTAGTCGTCGTGGGTGCGCGGGATCAGCTTGGGGGTGCCGGTGCTGCCGCCGGACAGCTGGAGGAACGCCAGCGCGTCCGGGGCCGGTTCGGTCAGCGCGACCGGCTCGGCCGGGAGGTCGGCCAGGCTCTCGAAGGCGCCCGCGTCCCCGCCGGCGACCAGGACATGGCGGACGGTCGGGGCCTTGGCGCAGACCACGGCGGCCAGGGTGCGGTAGTCGTAGCCGCCGTGCTCGGCCGGGATGACATAGGCCACCGCCTCGGCGAACGAGCAGAAGTAGGCGATCTCCGACTCGCGGTGCGCGGGCAGCGCGAAGACCGGCAGCGCGCCGATCCGGAACAGCGCGAAGACGACCTCGAAGAACTCGGCGGCGTTGGGCAGTTGCACCACCACCCGGTCGCCGCGCCCGATGCCCCGGGCGGTCAGTCCGGCGGCCAGCCGGTCGGCGCGCCGGTCGAGTTCGCCGTAGGTCCAGGTGCGCCGGCCGCCGTCCGGGCCGCCCGCCGGGTCCACGATCGCGATCCGGTCGGGGTGGGCGGCGGCCCGCTCGCGCAGCATCGCGCCGAAGGTCTCACCGCGCCAGTGGCCGGCCGCCCGGTAGCGCTCGGCGTACTCGGCCGGCCAGGTCGGCGCGTCGGCGTCCACCGTGGACGCGCAGGGCGTGCTCACAGCTCGGCTCCCACGGCGCTGAGGAAGGTGCGGAACTTCGCGGCGGTCTCCGCGGTCTCGGCCTCCGGCTCGGAGGCGGCGACCACCCCGGCCCCGGCGTACAGCCGCAGCGAGCTGCCCTCGGCCTCGGCGCAGCGGATGGTGACGACCCATTCGCCGTCACCGTCCGCGTTGCCCCAGCCGACCATCCCGGTGAAGAAGCCCCGGTCGAACGGCTCGGACTCGCGGATCACCTGGCGGGCCAGGTCGGTGGGTGTGCCGCAGACCGCCGGGGTGGGGTGCAGGGCGCAGGCGATCTCCAGCGCGGAGGCCTCCGGGTCCGCCAGCTCCCCGGTCACCGTGGTGGACAGGTGCCACATGGTGGCGGTGCGGATCAGGGTGGGGCGCTCGGGCACGGTCATGGCCGAGCAGTACGGGGCCATGGCCTGGTGCACCGCGTCCACCACCACGGCGTGCTCGTGCAGGTCCTTGGCGGACTGCAGCAGCGCGGCGGCGCGCCGGACGTCCTCGGCGAGGTCGGCGCTGCGCGGGGTGGAGCCGGCCAGCGGGTTGGCGACCAGCCGGTTGCCCTTGCGGGAGACCAGCAGTTCGGGGCTGGCGCCCAGCAGGGTGCGGCCCGGGTGGGTGGGCAGCGCGAAGGTGTAGCCGCCGGGGTCGCGGCGGGCCAGCCGCTGCACCATGCCGGGGATGTCCAGGTCGCCGGGGGTGGTCAGCTCCAGCGAGCGGGCCAGCACCACCTTGCTGAACTCGCCCTGCCACATGCGGTCCACGGCGTCCTTGACGGCCTGGCCGTACACCTCCGGCTCCGGGTCGGCGCGCACTACCCAGTCGACCGGCGGCGGGGTGGGCGAGGGCAGCGCCACCAGCGGGTCGGTGGTGAGCGCCGGGCCGGTGCGCAGCGCCTCGGGGACCACCAGCGCGGCGGGCGCGGTCTGGTCGAAGGGTATGGCGCCGATCACCACCGGTGCGGGGTGGCGCTCGGACCGGGCCTCGCGCAGGGTGCGGGCCACCCGCTCGGGCAGCGGCTCGGAGCCGTGCTCCACGGTCCGGTGGACGCCGTGCGCCAGCAGGGTGCGGGTGGGGGTCGCCAGCAGCCGGTCGGCCGGGCGGTAGGCGTCCAGCAGGGTGGTGGCCGCCCCCACGGCGGGGTGCGCCGGTGCGGCCGTCGGTCTGGGCGGGGCGACCTGGGGGACCGTCGACACGTCGGGCTCCTTCGGTTTCGGTATCGGTGGTGGGGCGTTGCGGGCAGAGCGCGCCCGGCGGCCGGCTGCGGCCTCGGGCGGTGGGGCGGGGAGGGGTCGGTGGGCGCGGCGGTGCCCCGGCTAACGGGGCCGGCCGCGCGGAACGGGCCCGCGGATCAGCGGAGGGTGGCGCCGCCGTCCACGTAGACGTCCTGCATGGTGATGTGGCGGGCGCGGTCGGAGGCGAGGAAGACCACGGCCTCGGCGACGTCGGCGGGGTCCGCGATCCGGCCCAGCGGGATGCCGGTGCGGTACGAGGCGAGGTCGCCGTCGACGACCCGGCGCTCCGCCTCGGGGGCCTCCCACAGCGAACGCTGCATCGGGGTGTCGGTGGAGCCCGGACAGACCACGTTGCAGCGCACCCCGTGCGGGGCGACCTCCAGGCCCAGGCACTTGGTGAACATCACCGCGGCGGCCTTGGAGGCGGCGTAGGCGGCCATCCCGGCGCGCGGGATGCCGGCCGCGTTCGACGCCACCGTCACCACCGAGCCGGCGCCGCGGGCGGTCATCCGGGTGGTGACGGCCCGGGAGACCTGGAAGACCCCGGTGGTGTTGACGGCCAGCACGTGGGCCCAGTCCTCGTCGGAGGTCTCGGCGACCGGGCCGGTGCGCAGGATTCCGGCCACGTTGACCAGCAGGTCCACCGGCCCGAGTTCGCGCTCCACGCGGTCCACGGTCTCCGTCACGGCGGCCGGGTCGGTGACGTCGAGCAGGTAGGCGGTGGCCGAGCCGGCCGCCGGGTCGTCCCGGAACTTCTCGTCGAGCGCCGCGACGGTGTCCCGTACGGCGGGGGAGCGGTCCGCCGCGGCCACTGCCGCGCCCTGGCTCGCCAGCGCCGCCACGACCGCCTCACCGATACCCTGGGCGGCACCCGTCACCAGGGCGACCCGGCCGGTGAACTCCCCCCGGAGCCCGCTGCTGTAGGACACCATCACACTCCTTCGTTTAGGTAAGCCTAACCTAAACCTGTCGTTGCGCCTACCAGGGGCCGGGTCCCCGCGACCTCCACCACCCCGGCCAACCGCCGCCCGGCCCGGTCGATTTGCCGTCCGGCGTGAGGACATGGACGTGCCGCGGTGCGCCGGGGCGGGATGGTGTTGGCCATCAGATGGTCGAAGCCGTAGTGGAGGAAGGCGGAGGGCACGATGTCGCGCAGCTCGCCGGTGTCCCGCGGGCTGACC